>JAGWBD010000075.1 GCA_021296065.1 Anaerolineae bacterium | reverse complement strand
TTTAGCAAGTGGAAGGCGATGTTTTTGCTTACGCTCATGTGGTGATAAAGGGCGTAACTTTGAAATACCATCGCGACCCGACGCTTGTCCGGCGCAACGCCATTCATTACTTCGTCACCGATCCGGACCAGGCCTTCATCCGGCATGTCCAGACCGGCGATCAAACGCAGCAGGGTGGTCTTGCCACAGCCGGAGGGGCCGACCAAAACGAGAAGCTCACCTTCACGGATGCGCAGATTGACTTCTTCCAGAGCCGCGACTTCGCCAAAAAACTTTCGGAGGCCAATAGCCTCCACCTGTGCCATAAACCCTCTCCGTTTGCCCTGTCCCTGCCACCCAGGAGCCCATGCCAACATCTGCTTGCGACAAGGGACAGTCCCTCCGAGTATGCTATATTCCGTCCGGCAAAGCCACGCGGCCTGCAGTTCGAAAAAGAAGAGTGACAAACAGGTATCCGACCCGTTCGGCAGGCCAGGCAGTGGCCAGGAGGCAAGCATGCGAATCGCGGACATGCACTGGCGCCAGGTTGAGGACTGGCTGAAACGGGACAATCGTTGCGTACTGCCCGTTGGCAGCACGGAGCAACATGCCTTGCTCAGTCTGTGCGTTGACAATATCCTGGCAGAACGCGTGGCACTTGAGGCAGCCGCTCCCACCGGTGTGCCGGTTTTCCCGCCTGTCAACTATGGCCTTACCGCTTACTTCATGGCTTATCCCGGCACAATAACGCTACAGCCGGAAACATACGTGGCCCTGCTGGGCGACATCCTTGCCAGCCTGGCCGGTCATGGTTTCCGCCGCTTCCTCATCGTGAATGGACACGGTGGCAATGCTGACGCCAGCGAAGAGTTATTGACCCAGGCTCGGGAAAGGCATCGCATGCAGGTGATCTGGCACAACTGGTGGAATGCGCCGGCAACCCGGGCCGCTACAAGGGCGGTAGATGCGGAGGGCTCGCACGCTTCATGGTCCGAGAATTTTCCGTGGACGCGTCTGGAGCAAGTGACGCAAGCGACCGGCAGCAAACCGGTTGCGGACATGGACCTTGTCGACACCATGACTCCGACGCAAGTCCGCGAGACTCTCGGGGACGGCAATATGGGCGGTGTTTACCAGAAACCTGACGAAGACATGCTGAAGATCTGGGAGGTGGCAGTCCGGGAAACCCGGGAGCTGATCGAAAATGGATGGGACCCCAATGCACAGCTTTGAAGGAGCGTGGCCGGCCCTGGTCACGCCCGCTGACGAAAATGGCGCCATCAACACCGATTGTCTGAACGACCTGATCGACCATCTTGTTGACAAGCGTGTCGATGGTCTTTACGTGGGTGGGTCCACCGGAGAGGGCCTGTCCCAGTCCGTCGAGCAACGCCTGAAGCTGACCCGGCTGGCGATGAAGGCGGCGAGAGGTCGCGTGCCGGTTGTCGTCCACGTCGGGGCGGTGGCGCTGCCGGACGCCCTGCACCTGGCAGGCCATGCCGAAGAACTTGGTGTGGCGGGGATCAGCAGCATCCTGCCTCCGGGCTTTGATAGCGAGGAAGGCCTGTGGCGATTCTATGCCCGCATAGCAGACGCAGCGCCGTCCACAGCGCTACTGGCGTATATATTGAACGACAGTCGCGGCACGACGGGCCTGATGCAGCGTCTGCAGCAACTGCCCCGGCTGGCAGGCGCCAAATACACAGGCCCGGACATGTACGAATTCGCTCACATGGTTCGACTAGGAAACGGCCGAAACTGGTCCATGCTAAGCGGCATGGACGAGATGTGTCTGCATGCCGTGTTGGCCGGCTCGGCCGGCAACATAGGCTCGACGCTCAATTTCATGCCGGGCGTCTATCGCGAGATTCGTCGACTTGTCGCGGCAGGCAAGGTACTGAAAGCCCGCAACCTGCAGGATCGGGCAAATGCCATCACAACCATACTGCACCGCTATGGATACATGGGCGCGCAGGTCGTTGCGCTTGACTTGCTCGGTTTCAACGTGGGCGGCCCTCGTCTGCCGAATTTGCCCTTGTGTGAGAAGATGTCCGATTCATTGCGCAATGAATTGATGGACAGCGAATTCCTTCAACTATGTGCACTGTAACGACCATGCCAACATGTCCAAAAACATGCTAAAATAATTGTAGACTGACCAGTCGGTTTACAGGGGATTGCCTTGTCGCCGGAAAACTCAACGCGGGACCCGGGCGAGACCCGCGGGCGCATCCTTGATGCCGCCCTTGAGAAATTCGCCAGCAAGGGTTACCACAGCACGCGCATGGATGAAATTGTCGCCGGTTCCGGCACATCCAAGGGCGCCATTTATTTTCACTTCCCGAACAAGGAACGCCTGTTTTTGGCATTGGTTGACCAGTTCGCCGACCTGCTGGAGCGACGTGTCAGCGCAGCCATAGAGGATGAAGCTGTCGGCATGCGCAAGGTGCAGGCCGGCCTGCATGCCTGTCTGGATACCTTTGGCAATTACCGCCGTCCGGCCAAGTTGCTGTTGGTCCAGGCCGTGGGATTGGGCAGCAGTTTCGAAATGAAACGGATGGAAGTCAATGATCGTTTCATTGACCTGATTCGCGGCTGGCTGGATGAAGCCATAGAGGTGGGGGATATCCAGCGAGTCGACAGCGACGTGGTGGCCTGTGCCTGGATGGGAGCAATCTATGGCGTGGTCATTCGCTGGGTTTACACCGGTGAACCGGAACCGGATCGAATTCTTTCCGCTCTTCTGCCTGTGTTGCTAAAGAGCGTTGGCTATGTCGCAGCGGCCGATGAATGAGACAGCCCGGGCCCGAACAACAACCGTCCGTTTGCTTAGTGTAAATCTGCCCTGCCCGGGCGTAGACATACGCGCCTTTCTGGGCTTTTCCCGGGGCATGCCGCGTTTTGCGCTGGAGCAACCCCACAAGGGTGCAGCCATGGCAGGCGCCGGCATCACTGCCGAACTCGTCGCCTGGAGCGATCGCTTCGCCAGCATTGAAACGCAGGCGCGCGCACTTTTTCACAGGGCCCAGGTTGACGGTGAAGGTCCACCCGAGAGTCAGGCGCGTATGTTTGGCGGTTTCGCCTTTCAGGACGACTTTGTGCCCGACAACACCTGGACCATCTGGTCACCGGCATGGTTTGTCCTGCCGCATTACCAGTTCACGCAAATTGACGGTAAGGCATGGCTGACGCTCAACGTACAGGTACCGGATAACGAACGGTCCGGGGAAACGTTGACGGACCTGCGCCTGGCACTACAGGATCTTTGCCGCGAACTTCAAACCCTTGCCAGGCGAGCCACCGGGCCCAGGCAAGTCAGTCTGCTGTCCCTTGATTACCCCATGTCGCGCCAAACCTGGGACGACATCATCTCTGTTGCCAGGAACCGGATCCTTGACGGAGAGTTGCAGAAAGTCGTGCTGTCGCGAGTCGCCGAAGCACGGTTTAACCAGGCGCCGGACACGGACCTTGCGCTGGGACGGCTGAGAGAGACCTATGGCGACTGTTGGCGTTTTCTCCTTGAGCCACGACCTGGTCATGCCTTCCTCGGAGCAACGCCCGAATTGCTGGCTGACTTGCGGGGCAGAAGCTTGCGTAGTATGGCGCTGGCCGGGTCTGCCGCACGTGGTGCCACCCACAACAGCGATGAAGCCCTGGCCAGTCAGATGCTGGCAGACCCCAAGGAACGCCATGAACACGCGCTTGTGGCAAGCACGCTGCACAGGCGATTGGCATCAATCGGTGCCATTGACGTCCCCGGCGCTCCACGAGTCCTCAAGTTGGCCAACATACAGCATTTGCTCACGCCGCTGGATTGTAAAATGCACAACTCCGACGGCCTGCTCTCACTTGCGCGCCGCTTGCATCCTTCCCCCGCCCTGGGAGGTGCTCCCCGGCAATCCGCCTTGAAACTCATCAGCGAACTGGAGCCGGTGCCTCGCGGCTGGTATGCAGCGCCGGTCGGATGCCTGGACATGCGAATGGAGGGCACGCTGGTGGTGGCCATTCGATCCGCAATCTGTCAGGCCCAACGCATGTGGTTGTATGCCGGTGCGGGCATCGTGGCCGACAGCGTGGCGCAGCGCGAGTGGGAAGAGTCCGAATTAAAATTTCGGCCGATACTGACAGCAATGGGGTTGAAGGAGGGACAACCTGCCTAATTCCGCCACCCTTTGGGCCCGTACTTTTGTGGCTGCGCTGGTGCAGGCCGGGTTGCGGGCAGTTTGCGTCGCGCCAGGGTCAAGGTCCACCCCCCTGGTGATGGCGTTCGCCCGCCATCCGGCGGTCGAGGTCTGTTCCCACCTGGACGAACGCAGCGCATCCTTTTTCGCGTTGGGCATGGCGCTGGCTCAGGAAACGCCGGTGGCACTGCTTTGTACGTCCGGCACGGCTGCAGCAAATTTCTTTCCTGCCATCGTGGAAGCCAACCTCGCACGCGTGCCCCTGTTGGTGATCACTGCGGACCGGCCACCCGAGTTGCGTCACAGCGGCGCCAACCAGACCATCGATCAGGTCAAACTTTACGGCGATCATGTGTTGTGGTCCATCGATTGCGCAGCGCCGGAAAGACAGCCATCAACTCTGGCCCTGCGCCAGCTTGCCACGCTCGCAGCGCGCTGTCTGGCCCGGACCGTCGGACTGCGTAAGGGCGTGGTGCACGTCAACATGCCCTTTCGCAAACCGCTGGAGCCCGATCAACAAGTCGAAACGACGTTGCCCGTTGCGTTGCCATTTGCAAGGGTGATGCCTGCTTCAGCAAATGAGCTGGAGCCGGCTGAAACAGAAAGGAACAGATTCCTGTCGCTGGTGCGAGGGCACAGCAACGGTGTGGTCATTTGTGGGCCTGGCACTTCACGGGAATTCCCCGTCGCTTCGCTGCATGAATTTGCGCGCGCCAGCGGCTGGCCCCTGATATGCGATCCCGTGTCCGGCCTGCGCTTCCAGGGCGCAGATGTCGTGGCCTGTGCGGACACAATCCTTGCGGCAAGGCCGGAAAGCGCGCCAGTGCCGGACGTTGTCCTTCGTCTTGGTGCGGTCCCTGTGTCTGCTTCTGTGAATGCCTGGCTGGATGCCGCCAACCCTGCACACCAAATCCAGATGGGCCCTTCCGGCGTTTGGGCAGATGACAACCATCGAAGCACCGCCTTTTTGCAGACTGGCCCCTCATTGCTCAGGGCTGCCAGTGACCTTCGTTCCCAACCAGAGAGTCTGGCAGATTCAGCAATCTGGTGGCGTCGGGCTGAAAGGGAGGTGCGGGAGCTTCTGCGATCATCGCTCATGGATAGCGATAGCGCCTGGTTTGACGGCGCGGCGGTAGCAGAATTACTCGCGCAACTTCCTGAAGACGCGACCCTCTTCGCCGGCAACAGCCTTCCGGTCCGGTTGCTGGACCAGTTTGCAATGCCCCAGGGAGGTCACTTCCAGGTCTTCGCCAATCGCGGCGCAAGCGGAATCGACGGAAACATTTCAACAGCCCTGGGTTTTGGACATGCTCGCAAGGGGCGGGCACTGGTCGCTCTGGTGGGGGACATCACCTTTTACCACGACATGAACGGGTTGCTTGCGCTCCGCCGCCTGGGCCTGTCCGCAACAATCGTTTTGCTCAACAACAATGGCGGCGGCATCTTCAGGCGTTTACCAGTGAGTACGCTTGAGCCGGAATTCACCGACCTGTTCCTCACCCCGCACGATCTGGATTTCAGCCACGCTGCCAGACTTTATGGCATACGCCACATTTTGGCGGACAGTCGCAAGAGTTTTCGCAAGGCCCTTGCGGAAAGTATCGGGAACGAAAATACGACGGTCATTGAAGTGCCAACAGATTCTCTCATGGATTTGCGCGAACGCGATCTAATTATCGAATCAGCCGGCAAGGCACTGGACCGTCTTCAGTGATGAATCGAATTGAAAGGAATGGGCAGATGGAAAGTGTGAGCATGCCTTCAGAAATCCGCAACGAGGACCTGATGTGTCTTGCCGCATGGAAAGAAGTCAATGCGCCAGGGGACGTGACCTACCACAAGGCGGAAGGCATCGCGCGTATCGCCTTCAACCGACCGGAAATACGCAACGCCTTTCGGCCGCAGACCATTGACGAAATGACTGCGGCGCTACTGGACGCCTGGCACGACAGCGACATTGGTGTCGTGTGGATCACCGCCAATGGTCCCAGCCCCAGGGATGGCGTCTGGTCCTTTTGCGCTGGCGGGGACCAGAAAGTTCGTGGCGAGGCGGGCTACGTAGGCGATGATGGCGTCGCCAGATTGAACGTGCTGCAGTTGCAACGCTACATTCGCAACATTCCCAAACCTGTCATAGCCGTGGTTCCCGGCTACGCCATTGGCGGCGGTCACGTGCTGCACGTCTGCTGTGACCTCACCATCGCCAGCGAAAACGCCCGCTTTGGGCAGACCGGACCCATCGTTGGCAGCATTGATGCCGGATTCGGCTCATCCTTCCTGGCCGCTCAGGTAGGGCAAAAGAAAGCGCGCGAAATCTGGTTTCTGTGCGGCCTGTACAGCGCGGCGGAAGCCGAGGCCATGGGCATGGTTAACCGGGTGGTACCCCTGGATCAGCTTGAACGCGAAGCCCTGGACTGGACCCGTGAAATGCTCAGGAAGTCCCCGCTCGCGCTACGTTTCATCAAGGCCGGCCTCAATGCCGAACTCGATGGCCAGACGGGCGTGCAGGTGCTGGCAGGGGACGCCACCATGCTCTTTTACATGACCGAGGAAGGCAGTGAGGGGTAAAACGCCTTTCTCGAAAAACGCCAACCCGACTTCAGCCGCTTTCCGCGCCGCGCCTGATGCGCGACTGGTTGACAGCCCGTGCCGCGGCGACGCCAAATCGGGAAGCCCTGGTCACCGGAGGTACACGCCTTACTTTTGGCGAACTAAACCGGCAGGTTGCGCAACTCTGTGCTACCTGGCACGGGGCGGGTCTTCAAAAGGGCCAACATGTCGCCATGGTGATGCACAGCAGTCCCGCAACGATCGTGAATCTTTTCGCGGCCATACGGCTCGGTTTGGTCCTGGTGCCCCTTGCAATCCGCCTGACACCATCCGAACGCAGGACATTGCTGTTCAGCGCAAATTGCCGTTGGTTGCTGCCGGAAACAGCACATGAGCCGCTTCTGCTTCTGCGAGACGACAAGGGGTTCGACCCCCTTCCGCTTGTACCGGAATCCAACGAAGCACGGGTGGCCGGGTTCGGCGATGCCCGGCTGACGCCTTCCGCCCCGATGGCCATTGTGCGTACCTCAGGTACGACTGGGAAAGCCAAAGGCGCTGTCCTCACGGTGAGCAATTTCTTCCACAGCGCGCTGGGCGCCACCCTGCGCCTCGGTCACATGCCGCAGGACCGATGGCTATGCGTGATGCCGCTGTGGCATGTCGGTGGACTGGCACTGGTGACCCGCGCGATCCTGCTGGGCGCAACTGTCATTCTGCATCCAGGCTTCGATCCGGAACGCTTCATGCATGCCCTTCACCATGAAGCTGTGACCATCGTCTCGCTGGTGCCAACGATGTTGCATCGTTTGCTCGAGTACCGCGACGGCGACTGGCCAGGCAAGCTGCGCTTAATTCTGCTGGGCGGTGCGCCCTTGTCCAGCGAATTGCAACGAAGAAGCTCTGACAGCGACCTGCCGGTGGCCCCAACATGGGGACTCACCGAGGCTTGCTCCCAGGTGGCTACCCGCTTGCCATTCGAGGCGCGGTGCAAGCCGGGTAGCACGGGAAAGCCACTGCTGTTCACTTCAATTCGCATTGTGGACGAAGCGGGCAATGACAAGGCTCCGGGTGAGATCGGTGAAATTGTCGTCTGCGGTCCAACGGTGATGCGGGGTTACTGGCAGGATCCGCGGTCGACGTCGGTTGCGCTCATCGATGGCGAATTGCGGACCAGTGACCTCGGTTATCTGGACGAAGAAGGCGACCTGTTTGTGCTGCAACGCCGCAATGACCTCATCATCAGCGGGGGTGAAAACGTTTACTCGACCGAAATCGAAAACGTCCTGATTAACCATGACCAGGTTGAAGACGCCGTCGTGCTGGGGCTTGACGATGAGGAATGGGGCCAAAGGGTGGGGGCTGTGGTGCAGCTTAAAGACCCAACCCGCATTGCCATCGACGACTTTTCCCGCTTCTTGCGCCGGCGACTGGCAACCTACAAAGTCCCACGTGAATGGCGCTTCGTAGACAAAATAGAGCGCTCGGATTCCGGCAAGGTGAAGCGGTCGGAACTGGCGCGTTTGTTTGAGGACTCTTCGTGCCACATTGCACGGTCAACGGATTAAAATATCACTTTCACTGCGAAGGCGCTGGCCCACCGCTTTTGCTGTTGCACGGCTTTACGGGTTCCCACGCCAGTTGGGAGCACCAGGTCCCGACTTTCGCGAAACATTTTTTGACCATTGCCGTTGATTTGCCAGGTCATGGAAAGAGCGATGCACCTGAAGACCCCTTCCGTTACCGGCATGAGCGGGTCAGCGCCGATCTGGTGGCCCTGATGGCCCGCTGCGGACATTCCCGCTTTCGCTTGCTTGGCTATTCCATGGGCGGGCGCCTGGCGCTTGCCCTCGCGCTTTTCTTTCCGCAAAAAGTGGCGGCGGTGGTACTGGAGAGCGCGTCACCAGGATTGGCGACTGCAGCCGAGCGGGCGCGACGACGGGAGCAGGACGAGAGACTCGCGCGGAAAATCGAGGCCGAAGGTGTGCGCCGCTGCGTTCAATATTGGGAGCAC
>JAGWBD010000074.1 GCA_021296065.1 Anaerolineae bacterium | reverse complement strand
AGGCTCCAGATTGAAGAAACGACGTATGCCCTGCAGCACCGGATGCCGTGGCCAGTCTTCTTCCTGCCATTGTGGCGGAAGTGGCAGGGACGCCGGATCCTGCCTTGCGTAAAACTCCGGCGGGGCAATGAAGGGTGGATGGGGGCAGACCAGGGACAGAAACAACACCCAGGGTCTCTCATCCTGAGCGTGCCTGCCAAGCCAGTCCAGCGCTTTGGCTGTGTTGCGCGCGTCGTATTGCAAATAGGTCGATTCGCCGGGTCCGGCCTCTTCAATACAGCCCCGGCTGTTGCGCGCAGGCGGGTTGTCGCGGATGCAGGACAGCAAGTCCCCCAGCCCTTCCACGACGTGCAGGGGCTCAATCTCCTCGCTGAAGCCGTTGTCGTCGTCAGCGCTGCGAAAGTGCAGCTTGCCGATGGACGTGACATTGATGCCCTGTTCCTTCAGCTCATGCCCCCAGCCACGCGGCCTGCCGTCCCAGGGTTTTCCGTTGTCCCAGTGGCCAGTCCGGTGCACATACTGGCCGGTCGCGAGAGAGGCGCGCGCCGGCACGCAAATCGGGCAAGTGGTGTAGGCGTTGGCAAAGCGCGCGCCGCGCGCGGCCAGCGCGTCCAGATGGGGCGTACGGGCAGCGGCATTGCCCGAGCAGCCCAGCACGTTGACGTTGTGCTGGTCCGACAGGATAAAGAGCAGATTTGCGGGCTTCATGGCTGGCTTGCCTCCAGGCGCTGCAACACTTTGGGCCAGACGTCCGGGTTCAACAGGAATGGCGGCCGCTCGCCGCCCAGCACCTGTCTCACCTGCGTCATCGCCATGTCCAGCATCTTGTAATTGGCGCGCGGCGTGGAGCCCGCAATGTGGGGCGTCAAAATGACGCGTTCATGCGTGAGCAGAGGGTTGTCCGGCAGCGGTGGTTCCGGGTCGCTGACGTCAAGCCCGGCGCCAAAAAGCCTGCCACTATCGAGGGCAGCCAGGAGCGCAGTTTCATCAACGTGGCCGCCACGCGACACGTTGATGAAAATGGAGTCATCTTTCATCTGTGCGAAGCGTTCCGCATTCATAACGTGGCGCGTGCTGTCGTTGAGCGGCAAATGCAGCGAGACCACGTCAGACGTGGACAACAGGGCTTCCAGCGAATCGACCGGCGTCACGCCAAGGTTTTCCATGTGTTCGGGCGCAAGGAAGGGGTCATGGGCCTGGACTTTCATGCCCATGGCCAGGGTCACTTTGGCCACGTGGCTGCCGATGCGACCCAGACCGACCAGTCCCAGTTGCATGCCAGCCAGTTCGACGGCGCGGTAGGGTTGCCGCGGTTTTTTGTCCCGCAGATTACGGCGCATATCCTCCCGGACGGCTGGCAAACTCTTGGCGACACTCATGAGCAACGTCAGCGCGAGTTCGGCCGTTGACAACGTGGGGCCGTCCGGCGTATTGACCACGGCGATTCCATGACGTGTTGCCTGGTACAGGTCCACCTTGTCATAGCCAATGCCCGTGCGCGCGATGATGAGCAACTCTGGCGCGCGTTGCATCAACGCTTCGTCATAGGGCATTCCTCCGGCGATGGCTGCCTGGGCCTTCTCAATGTTCTGCAATCTGTCGCCATTGTCAGGCGGAGCCGCCAGTCGCTCCACGTCTTCACCGATCAGGTCGTCAAATTGCGGGCCATAGGACCACTCAAACCAGATTCTGTGCATTCCCCGATCCTGTTCCGTGAATATGCGCAAGCCATGCGAGTGTAGTACATTCAACACCTGTGCGCATCAACAGGACAGGCAACAACCATGAAAATCATCGACATACAGGCTTGTGTCATCGGTCGACCGGAACCACACAGTGGTGGCAGCGTATGGACCTTCGTACGCATCTACACGGACGAAGGCATCTACGGAACAGGCGAATGCAATTCTGCCGCCGCCATGGCCTCCGGTTTCGCTGTCAAGCAGGCCATATTGCACATGAAGCCGCGTCTGCTTGGCAAGGACCCGCTCAATATCGCCCCGCTTTACGAAGAACTCCGCCGGAGCGGACGTTACGGCGGCACGTCCGCTCCGCCGCTGATCTTCGCCATCACCGGCATCGAAAACGCCCTCTTTGATATTGCCGGCAAGGCACTGGGGCTGCCCGTATGGCAGTTGCTGGGTGGACGTTTTCGGGAAAGCATCGCTCTGTATGCCGACTGTCACTTCGGCGATGGCGATGAACCGGAAGCCTGGGCCGAAAAGGCGCTGGAAGTCATTGACGAGGGCTACAGTGCAATTAAGTTTGACGTGGACAGCACTGGCGTGGGCCAACGTGACGCATGGAACTGGTCGGTCAGTGCCGAGGAAATGACCCACATCATCGGCCTCGTGGAAGGCGTACGATCAGCCATTGGGCCTGAGATCGACCTCGCAATTGACTGTCATGGCAAGTTCGACCTGCCTTCGGCGATTACCCTTGCCCATGCACTGGAAGCATTGCGATTGCTCTGGCTGGAAGAACCGGTGCCAGAGGAGAACGTGGCCGCAATGGCGCAGGTGCGCGCCAGCAGCAGCACCGCCATCTGCACCGGCGAAAACCAGTACACCCGCTTCGATTTCCTGGATTTACTGCAACAAAAGGCCACCGACATCATCATGCCGGACCTTGCCAAGGCTGGTGGACTGCTGGAAGCCAAACGTATTGCCGAAATGGCCGAAACTTTCTACGTCCCGGTGGCGCCGCACAATGTTTCCTCGCCCCTGGGCATGATGGCCGCATGCCACTGTATGGCCGCCATTCCCAACTTCCTGCTACTCGAGTTTCACGGTCGGGAAATCTCCTGGTGGGAAGAGCTCTGCGACGGGGACAAACCCTTCGTGCGGCAGGGCACCATGCAGGTGTCTGACAGTCCCGGCATCGGAGTCGAACTGAACGACGACGCAGCGCGAAAACTGTTGTGGCGAGGCGATCGCTACTTCGAAGCGCCCTGAAGCTCAACCCATGGCAAAGCTGGAACGCTCCAGCACTGTCTGGTTTTCATAGATCGAGCCAGGACGCTCCGCTGGCGGCAGAGGCATACGCACCGGCACGTCCGCCAGGCGCGGCACGATGGAGGATTCTCCGGCCACCATCTTCGAATTGAAGGTCGCCAGATCACCGGGGCCCAGCAAGGGCCAGGCATCCGCCGCGCAATACTGGAAAAGCAGGAAACGGCGCGGGAATGCCGAGGTGTTGTGCGCCGAAGCATGCAGGGCCCGCGCATGATGGATAGAGATACCCCCGGCAGGCACTTCGATGGAAGCGGTTTCGCCTGGCTCAAATTCAGGGTCGGTTACGGCGCCGGCGAATGCCCCCTGATGGTGATGGTCGTAAACCGGGCCACGTTGGGAACCCGGTACCACAAGCAGACAACCGTTGGCCAGGGTCATGTCATCAATGCAGACGCCTACCGCCAGCAAATCGTCATTGGTGTGCGGGTAGAAGGCCCAGTCCTGATGCCATTCGACCGGGCTGCCGAAGCCGGGCGACTTCATGTTCAGCTTCGTGCCGTTCTGGCGGATGTTGGGCCCGACCAACTGCGACACGATGGCGATGATGTTTTTGTGGCGCATGATTCGGTCATAAACAGGATGATGCGCTATGGGGTCTTTCAGACGCCGCAGTCGGGGCTCCTCAAAACTGTGGCCTGGCTCCAGGTCGAAGACCCCATCGCTCGCACTTACATGACGGGATTTGTCGACAAACTCGTCCGTCACCCTGCGTAAGTCAGCCACGTCTTGCGCCGGCAGAACGTCTGCCACGCCCAGCCAGCCCTGCTCGCGGTAAAAGTCAACCTGTTCCCGTCTCAACATCGTCGCTACTCCTCATTCCGTAACCTCTTTGATTGTAGCCCCTGTGCGTGGGGAGGCAAGAGCCCCGCGTTGGCTGGCTTCGATGCAAACGCTATGCTCGACGAATGGCCATTCACCGCCTCAGCTTCAAGGGTTTGCCCATTTCCCTTGCCCTGTTGCCGCTGCTGGTTCTCTACCTGACAACCCTGCAGACGATTCCCAACGGCTCCAGCCACTACTTTATGATCGACGTGGGCGAGACACTGATCGTCCTGAACGAATGGGGCAGCCTGCACCCTACGGGCTATCCATTGTTCGTCATCAGCGGCAGTGCCTTAACGGCCATCATGCGCAACATGGGATTCACCGCGCTGGTGGCGCCGGCGCTAGTATCCCTGTTGTGGGGGATGCTGGCTTTGCGGCTCCTCTACATGCTGGCCCTGCGGCTCGCGTTTACGCCCTTGCTGGCGGCCGGCGCCGTCTTTCTCTTCGGACTGACCCGAACGGTCTGGATTCACAACGTCATCGCCGAGATCTATTCCTTCAACCTTTTGCTTTTGCTGCTTCTGCTCTACCTGACTTTCACACCGAAGTCTGGCACCAGACAGCTTTACCTACTCGCTTTGGTCGGGGGAATTGCCTTGGGCCACCATCGCGCCTTCCTGACGCTCATTCCTCCCCTTTTATACGCCCTGTGGCCGGTCCTGCGCGGCAGCGGAAAACGCATGCCCAAACTGTTGCTTGCCAGTCTCTTGCTCGGCCTGGCAGGTTTTTTGCCCTATCTCTGGCCCTTGCTGCGCGCCCGCGCCGGCGCCGGCTGGGTGTACGGCGCGCCGACGGCGCTGTCTGATCTGTCGGACGTTGTTTTCGCCAGCGAGTACAGTCGCTTTATTGGTCTGCCGGCGACACTGCCAGACCTGCTGCGCAACGTACAGCAAGTCAACGATGTGATCATCCGTGAATTGTCCCTTCCGGGAATCCTGCTTGGTTGCGCAGGCCTGCTGCTTGCGTCACTCGCGGGACGGCGTTCTGCCAGGACAATTATGCTTGTCGCGCTATGCGCCTGGCTCTTTCACGCAGGATTTTACAGGGACATCCTGTCAGCATTGATTCTGCCGATTACGCTCAGCCTGGTATTCGGCTGGCTCTTCCTGGCTGATGCGCTGCACAAGACGCGCCTGGGGTTTCCAGCTGCGCCAGTCATTCTTGTGCTTGCCGTTCTTGCCCCGTCGATTCAACTTCTGGGGCAAAACCAACCCTTTGTTCGGCAATTGACCAGCGATCCTGCAGGGCTGGAGACGATCGCCGCGCTCGAAGCGGCTCCAGCCGGTTCTACGGTGATGCTCGCCTGGGGGCCACGTTATTTAGCGGCTTCCTCCGCCCAACTGTACCTTGATCGTCTCGACGAAATCGCCCTCGTTGATCACAACGCAGACATGGAAGCCGCATTTCTCTCCAACAATTTGATGACGCCCAATTTCACCTTTTTCAACCAGCCGCAGGAGTGGTGGGAAAGCAGACTGGGACAGCCTGTCTGGCTGGAGGGCGCCGGCCCCGGACTCGTGCGTCTGCGCCCGGCCCCTGTCATCCGCGACGCGGGCCACCACGGAATTACGGACCACGACACCCGCGTGCACTGTTCAACACCTGAACTGGTGCTGGAAGTCCTGTGGAACGCCGGGGAAAACCCACCTCCAAATGACTTCAGTGTCTTTGTCAAGACCTTCGCGGCCGACGGTAAATTGCTCGCCCAGGGCGATCAGTTTGCACCGGTCTATGGCTTGCGACCCACCAGCAAATGGCTGGAGAACGAACAGGTGCTGGACTTCTATCCGGTAAAGGTCACGCCCGACAACGTTTACCGCGTGGAATACGGCCTGTACCGCAGCGAAGCTGACGGCAATTTTCAGAATGTGCTGGAGAGGGCCTTGCAGCCTGCTTGTTGAGCCTGTGCAGGGAAGTCAGGTTGCGGCATTGCCAGCCAAACTGCTATTGTCCTGCCATTACAATGATCGAAACGGCTTTCTGAATGGGAGAATACAATGAAACTACGTTCGCTCGTTTTCGTCCTGTTGGCGTTGTGCCTGTCTCCGGTACTCAGTGTAAGTGCTCAGGAAAACGTTACGCTGGGTGTGGTGATGCCCTTCACCGGCGCACTCGGGTCCTTCGGTTCGGATTTCGTCCGGGGCGTTGAACTGGCGGTGGCGCAGATGAATGCGGAATTGGAAGCGGCCGGCTCGGCCACACGCTTTGTGACGGCTTCTGCAGACACGGAAGGGACGCCGGATGGGGCGGCCCGCGCCGTGCAAACCGTCGTGCAGACGACTGGCGCCAATGTCATTGTCGGCCCGCTCACGACCTCCGAAGTGCTCGGAGCAAAGCAGTATGCCGACGAGAACGGCGTCGTGTTGGTTGCGCCGGCTTCCAGTGGCCCGGCCGGAGGCATCCCGGATGACAACATTTTCCGCGTCATGTACCCACCTGACATCTTTTCGGCAAAGGCCTATGCGCGTATCGCCGTATCCCGCGGCTACCAAAACGTCGCCATCCTCAATCTTGACGATCCCTACGGCAATGGTCTGGCAGACCGTTTTCAGATCGAATTTGCTGCGGCTGGTGGCGGGGACACTACACGCATCACCTATACGCCGGACCCGCCGGATCTCAGCAGTGAAATGGCCCGCCTGAGCGCCGACGTCGCCAGTCTTTCGGAAAGTGGCGAGACGGCGGTCCTGTGTGTGTGTTTTCTGGGCGATGCCCAAAAAGCGCTTCAACTCGCCCTGGTTGATCCACTGCTGGGCACTGTCGACTGGATTGGCAATGAAGCCATGACCAGCGCCGAGTTGCTGGAAGACGCCGGCGTGGCTGCCTTTCTCCAGAACGCCAATCTCGTTACTGTCGGCGCCTATAGCACGGAGACGCCCTTGTCCAGTCGTTTTGCAGAGAGTTTTGCTGAGCATTTCGACAATCCACCTGGCCCCTTCACTAATTACGCCTTTGACGCGGCCAACATCGCCATGTTGAGCATTTTGGCCGCCGGCAACGACGGAGCGGCTGTCAAGTCCATGCTGCCCTTCATTTCCGGCCACTACATCGGCACAACGGTTCAGGGCCTGCTGGACGAAAACGGCGACCAGGCCGTCGCCTGGTACAGCATTTATCAGGTCAATGCCGATGGCACTGACTTCGAGTCTGTCGGTCTGTACAACGGATCCGCCGATTCGCTGGAAATCTCCGGCTAACAGGGCAAGGGGTCTGTAACCTGCCGGGTTTCAGACCCACTTTCCATGCCTCCCGCGCTACTCATCACCTCCCTGGTGCATTCCATCCAGGTGGGCAGTCTTTACGCGCTCATGGCGCTTGGCATCACCCTGACCATGCGGGTCATCCGCTTGCCAAACTTTGCTCATGCGGAATTTGTTTCCGCTGGCGCTTTTGCCGCGTTGGTCGTGTCGATTTTCCTGTCACGTTCACCGGTGGTCATCCTCGCTTGCGCAACCCTTTCAGGGGCCGCGGTCGCGCTGCTGTCGCATCTGCTCGTTTTCAGGCCCATGTCCCGGCGCAAACTTTCCACTTACGCCATGTTGCTGGTTTCATTTGCCGTGGGGCTGATCCTGCGTTACATCCTCTTTGTCCTGTCCGATTCCTACCAATTGTTTGACAAACGCATCCAGATTCCCATGCAAATCCTGGTGCGCGAGAGCTTTATCGTCCTGACAAACTTCACCCTCACCATAGTCCCCGTGAGCATTGCCTGTGTCATGGCGCTGGCCCTATTGCTCGCGCGTACCGCCCTCGGCAGGGAAATGCGTGCGCTGGCAAGTAATCCGGAACTGGCGCACATTCTCGGCATGCGGGTAGAACGCATCCGCAGCCTCACATGGTTGCTCACAGGTGCAACGGCGGGACTGGCCGGTGCGCTCTGGGGACTCTACACCTTCGTCAACCCGCTGCTGGGCTGGCTGGCGATTCTGCCGGTGTTTGCCGCAGCCATCCTTGGCGGACTTTCCAGTTTCACAGGCACTATCCTCGGCGCCTATCTGGTCGCCTTTTGCGAAAACACACTGATGCAGGCCCTCAATCACTACACAGGCCTGACATTCAGCTTCAAGGCGGCGATCCCCTTCGTCATTATTATTCTGGTCCTGTTGCTGCGGCCGCAGGGCCTGACCGGATTCCTTCGCCAAAACAGGAACATTGAACGTTGAACATTGACCTGGGCGCCACGCTGGTCGCGTTGTTGACTTTCTTTGGAATCGCCGCCCTGATGGCCCTGAGCCTTAACCTTGAATATGGTACCGCCGGCGTTCCCAACTTTGGTCAGGCCGTTTTCGTGTCGATCGGCGCTTACACAACAGCCATCACCTACACACGCCTGCTGCCGCTGCTCGCCGGCAAGGAGGTGATCTGGCCCTGTGGCCCAACGCTCGGACCGGCGCTGCAATTGCGCTCGGAGATCATGACCAGTTATCCCGGCGCGGGTCTTATTAACCTGGCCATTACGCTGGTCATTGCAGCGTCGGTTAGCGGGCTTGTGGGCTACTTCGTCTCGCGAATCGCCCTGCGCCTGCAACAGGAATGGTTTCTGGCGCTTGTCCTGCTGGTCGGCGGAGAAACAGTACGCATCTTTGTGCGCAGCTACGAACCGGTCATCTGTGCCAACAACGGCATTTCCGGCGTGGCCCAGCCCTTCGCCTGGTTGGGCAACCCGCAACAATCTTCTATCCTCTTCATGGTCCTGGTGCTCGTGGTGACGGTGCTGACCTGGTCCTATTGCGAACGACTTGTCAGATCTCCTTTCGGGCGGCTACTCAGGGCCCTGCGGGAGAATGCTACCGTAACGCGCAGTCTGGGCAAAAACGTCGCCCTGGCGCGGGCACGTGTGATGCTCGTCGGGTCCGCCGTGGCGGCCGTTGCCGGAGTCTTTTTTGTTCTGAATACGGGATATATCAGCAGCAACGA
>JAGWBD010000002.1 GCA_021296065.1 Anaerolineae bacterium | reverse complement strand
TTCTTGAGAATGCGAAGCAACAACTTAGCGATGCATTTAGGTCGTTATCTGGCGAGGCTTTGACGGAAAACCGCTCGGCATTGCTAGGCGACCTCAAACGTGCCCATGATACTTCTCAGGAAACTGTTGGGGGCTTGGTCGAACCAGTGAAGAAATCACTAAAGGAGATTAACGACACACACACACGGCTTGACGAAAGAGTAGGCAGCTTACTGAACAGTACGGGAAACCTTGATGAAACTGCAAGGAATTTGGCCAAAGTACTTGGTCAACCAGGCGCTCGCGGTGAATGGGGCGAGTTGCAGTTACAGCGATGTGTTGAAATGGCTGGCATGCAGAGGTATGTGGACTTTGATAAGCAGCAGTTATTGCAGTCAGAGTCCGGAAGTAGTTTAAAGCCTGATCTGATTGTGTATCTACCGAATGAACGAAAAATTGTTGTTGATTCGAAGGCTTCGATGACTGCCTTTCGTGCCGCCATGGAAACCCAAGACGAACAGCAGCGCGACGCACTGCTAAAGGAACATGCCAAGCAGGTACGTGACAGAGTAAGAGAATTGTCAAGAAGAGAGTATCAAAACGTAGCCAGTCTTGGACAGACCCCTGATTTTGTCGTGATGTTTATTCCCGGAGAAGTTTTCTACAGTGCGGCCCTTGAGCAGGACCCAGACTTGATTGAATTCAGCTTGAATAACAAGGTATTGATTGCATCACCTACTATTCTGATCGCGCTATTTCGGGCCGTACACATCGGCTGGCAAGAAGTTGATGTGGCGCAGAAAGCAAGAACAATTAGGGATCAAAGCAACCAGTTGATGCGTTGCACGCGAATACTTATCGAACACATGGAGAAGATCCAAAAGGGTCTCGAAAGAGCTGTAAGTGGTTGGAACGATGCGGTTGGTTCACTGAATTCAAGATATGTTCCGCATGTAGATCGACTGTCGGAGCTTGTTGGCAGCAGCGAAGACATTCCTGAAATTGTAGAGATTTCCGATGCCATTCGAGGAGGATTGCGCCAACCGAAACATTACCCTCTGTTGCCAGAGGACGGTAGGGAAGGCCCGGACTCGGACTCATCCGGTGACGGATTGAACATTGATCCGTCTACAAGCACAGCTCTTATCGACGAGAAACCCGAAAAAGGGAATCACCAGACTTAGCACTTCCAATTTTTTGATGAAGGATTGAAAGGTTCTGTGAATCAATTGATTGAACTGCTGGAGTTGAACGAGATCGGCACGGGGCAGCAGTTGCCGCATGACTTTGACTGGACGGAGGCCTGATGGACGGGCTGGAGCAGTTTATGCAGGACCCCGCCACCATGGTGGTGGTGTTGATCGCCGGCGCGGTGGGCGCCATGCTGGTCCTGTTCGTGGCGCTGTTTCTGATCCGCGGTCGCGACCGCGAGTTGCGCGCCCTGCGCGTGGACCACAGCCTGGAGCGCGACCGGCGTTCGCGACTGGAGGTGGAGAAGGAGACCCTCGACAGGCAGGTGATTGAGGCGCGCAACGAAATGGAGCGCGTCTTCCGCTCCAACGAGGAATCGCAGGAGCAGCTGAACGAGGCGCGCAACCAGGCGACGCGGCTGGAGGCCGAACGCAACGCGCTGGACGGGCGTCTGGGCGAGGCGCAACGCGAACGCGACGTGCGCGAGCGGGAACGCGACGCGTTGCGTACACAACTGGAGAAATCGCAGAACAAGGTCACGGAACTGGAAACGCAGGTGCAGCATGGCGAGCATCTGCGGCAGCAACTGGAAAACGCCGAGCAACGTCTGAAGGAAGCCTTTGACTCCCTGTCCGGCAAGGCGCTGGAGCAGAACCGTGAGCAACTGCTGGCCGACCTGCGGCGCGAAAACAGCAACGCGCAAGAGACCGTGGGCGGTCTCGTCAAGCCCGTGGCGGAGACGCTGGAGCGTCTGCAGCAGGCGCAGACCAGCCTCGATACGCGCATCAGCGACCTGCGCCAGAACTCAAGCGACCTTGAGGACCAGACGCGCCGGTTGGTGAACGCCCTGCGCCGCCCGGAACAGCGCGGCCGCTGGGGCGAGTTGCAGTTGCGGCGTTGCGTTGAGCTGGCGGGCATGCAGCAGCACGTCGATTTCTTCGAGCAGGAGCCCGTGCCCGACGGCGGTCAGCGGCCGGACATGATCGTGCACCTGCCCAACAATCGCATCATCGTCGTCGATGCCAAAACGCCCATGGATGCCTACATCTCCGCCTGGGAGACCCAGGACGAGGAAGAGCGCAGCGCCTATTTGCAGCAGCATGCCGAGCAGGTGCGGCGCAACCTCGACCAGTTGTCGCAGCGGCGCTATCAGGACAGTTTCGAGGAAAGTCCGGATTTCGTGGTCATGTTCCTGCCCGGCGAAGTCTTCTACAGCGCCGCGCTGGAGCAGCACCCGGCCCTCTTCGAGCATGGTATGGAGAGCCGCGTGCTGATCGCCACGCCGACCATTCTGATCGCCCTGCTGCGTTCGGTGCACATGGGCTGGCGCGAGGCCGAACTGGCGCGCGAGGCCGAGGAAATCGGCCGCCAGGGCCAGGAGCTTTACCGCCGCGCCAGCATCCTGGTGGACGGCCTGGCGGGAATCCGCAAGGGGCTGGACAACAGCGTCAAGGCCTACAACAAGGCGGTGGGCTCACTGAACAGTCGTTTCATCCCTCAGGTACAGCGCTTCCGCGATCTGCATTCCATCAGCGGCGAGGAAGTATCGGAGCTGGAATCGCTCCCCTCTGATTTGCGTCGGCCGCGCAAGATGTCGCTGAAATCCGGGCAGGATGATTCAGGGACGAACAGCGGCTAACAGGGCCGCAGGAGGCTTCGATGGGCACAGTCACCATTCTCGATCACGTTTCGGTCACAGTCAGCGACATGGAACGCTCGCTGGCCTTTTATTGCGGTCTGCTGGGCATGGAGGAAGTCGAGCGGCACCGTCTGGAGGGCGACACCATCTCGAGGATGGCGGGCAAGCCCGAGGTCGTCATGGAGGTGGTGCGGGTCAAGGCGCCCGGCTCGCCGAAGGTGCTGCTGGATTTGCAGCAGTACGTGGTACCCGACGGCAAGGTCTCCGATGCGCAGCTGGGGGATGCGGCGCATGCGCATATCTGCTTCGGCGTGCCGGACGTGTGGGGCACCTACCACGAATGGAAAGAAAAGGGCGTCGACTTCGTCTCGGAACCGGTCACCTTTGACCTGGGCTGGGGCGTGGTGCACGTGGTCTTCTTCAAGGACCCGGACGGCTTCGTGCTGGAACTGATGCAGGACCCCATTGAACTGAAGGAAGGCATGGAGATGCCGGGATGAGCGGCGCCGTCCGTTACGGGTTGGAGGGGCAGGCGGCGATCGTCACCGGCGCGGGCCGCGGCATTGGCCGCAGTATCGCACAGCGCCTGGCGCGTGAAGGCGTGGGCGTGACCGTCGCTGACATCGACGGGGGCAACGCCGCGGCCGTCGCGCTGGAGATTGAGGCGGCGGGTGGCAGGGCGCTGGCGCAGCGGGCGGACGTGACGCAGCGCGACGAGGTAGCGGCGATGGTGGCCGCGACGGTCGCGCACTTTGGCCGGCTGGACATCCTCGTCAACAACGCCGGCATCGGCATCATCCAGCCGCTGCTGGAGACGGACGAGGCCAGTTGGCAGGCGCAGATGGACGTCAACGCGAAGGGCACGCTGCTCTGCACGCAGGCGGCGGCGCGCCACATGATCGCGCAGGGCAGCGGCGGCCGCATCATCAATAACGCCTCCGGCGCGGGCAAGATCGCGCCGGGCGCGGCCACGCCGCTGGGCGCCTACGCCGCCAGCAAGCACGCCGTGGTCGGCCTGACGCGGCAGTTCGGCGCCGAACTGGCGCAGCACCGGATTTTGGTCAACTGTCTCTGCGCCGGCATCGTCGATACCGAGATGTGGGCGCTGATCGACCGCGAAGTCGCCGCGCTGGAGGGGGCGGAAGTCGGCTCGGTGATGCAGCGGGCGGTGGACAGCATCCCGCTGGGCCGCGTGCAGCAGCCGGCAGACGTGGCCAACATGGTCGCCTTCCTGGCCTCGGAGGACGCGTCCTACAGCACGGGCCAGGCGTTTAACGTCAGCGGGGGGATGTTGCCTTATTAACGAAGTAATGAGACGGCCACAGGCGGAGGACAGGGATGACTGACAACGGGACGCGCGAGATCACCTTCGCCCAGGCGATCAACGAGGCGTTGCACGAGGAAATGCGGCGCGACGAGGAAATCCTGATCGTGGGCGAAGACGTCGGCCGCGCCGGCGGCGTCTACAAGATCACGCAGGGTCTGTACGACTCCTTTGGTGAGGACCGCGTTTTGGACAGCCCCATCTCGGAAGCCGGCATCACCGGTCTGGGGGTGGGCGCGGCCCTGAGCGGGCAGCGGCCGGTGGTGGAGATCATGTTTGGCGACTTCACGGCGCTGGTGATGGACCAGGTCGTGAACCAGGCGGCCAAGATTCATTATATGTCGGGCGGCAAGTGGCGCGTGCCGATGGTGCTGCGCACGACGATGGGCGCGGGACGGCGCGCCGCGGCGCAGCACTCGCAGAGTCTGCACGCCTGGTACTGTCACATCCCCGGCCTTAAGGTCGTGCTGCCTTCCTCGCCGCACGATGCCAAGGGCCTGCTGAAATCCGCCATCCGCGACGACAGCCCGGTCATCTTCTTTGAGGACAAGATGATGTACCGCGAGAGCGGCCCCGTGCCCACGGGCGAGTATTGCATCCCGCTGGGCGAGGCGCAGGTCTGCCGTGAGGGCGAGGACATCACCCTGATCGCCACCTCCAGCATGGTCGGCCTGGCCTTGCAGGCCGCGGAGGAACTGGCCGGCGAAGGCATCAGCGCGGAGGTCATCGACCCGCGCACGCTGGCACCGCTGGACGAGGAGACCCTGGTGCAGTCGGCGCGCAAGACCTCGCGCTGCATCGTGATCGACGAGGGCTACCGGCGCTTTGGCGCCACGGCCGAACTGGCCTCGCTGGTGTCCGAGCGGGCCTTCTACTGGCTGGATGCCCCCGTGCAGCGCATCGGCGCCATGGACGTGCCGGTGCCCTTCAGCCCGTCGCTGGAGGACCTGACCATCCCCGACGTCGCGACGCTGGTGACGCGCGCGCGCGCCCTGGTGCGCGGCGAGGTCGGCTGAGGCCATGTATCGCGTGGTGATGCCTGCGCTGGAGATGGCCCAGGAGACGGGCACGCTGCTGCGCTGGCTGAAGCAGGAGGGCGAAACGGTGCAGCGCGGTGAGCCCCTGATGGAAATCGAAACCGACAAGGTCACGCTGGAGATCGAGGCCGGCGGCAGCGGCGTGCTGGCGCAGGTCAACGCCGCGCCGGGCGACGTCGTGCCGGTAGGCCAGGTGATCGCCCTGCTGTTGGCCGGGGGCGAGGCGGCGCAGGCCCTCAGCCCGGACCGCGGCGCGGCGGAAACGCTGCCCGCCCGTGCCGGCGACAGGCGCCCTGCGGGGAGCGAGGTGTCTTCCACACAGCAAGGAAGCCGGCGGCGCGGCGCGGAGGGCCAGGTGGCGGCCAGCCCGCTGGCGCGGCGCCTGGCGGCGGAACATGGCGTGGACCTGCGTCATGTCATTGCGGCCTCGGGGCGCGTCACCAAAGCGGACGTGGAGGCCTGGCTGGAGCAGCAGCCGGCCGGTGGCCGCACAGCGGCCTCGCCCCTGGCGCGCCGTCTGGCGGGGGAGCGTGACATTGACCTCGCGACCCTTAACGGCAGCGGGCCGGAGGGCGCCGTGCTGGCCGGCGACGTGAGGGCGGCCGCGACAGAAGCGGAAGCCACCAGCGCTGCGGAGACGATCGTCGCCGCGGCGGAACCGACGCTTGTACATGAATTGCGGCGCCTCGTGCCGTTGACGGGCATGCGCGGCGCCATCGCGGCGCGGACGCAGGCCAGCGCGCAGGCGGCCCCGCACATCTCTTTGACTCTCTCGGCCGACATGCGCGCGGCGCTGCTCCTGCAGCAGCAACTGTCCTCGGCGGTGGAAACGGCCAGCGGTCACAAGCTGACGCTGACGGCCGTGCTGGCGCGGGTGGTGGCCGTGACGCTGGGCTCGCACCCGCGGCTGAACGCGCAATTGCTGGAGGGCGGCATTCACGAGTTGCGGCCGGTGAATCTGGGCGTGGCGGTGGCGCTGGACGACGGCCTGCTGGTGCCGGTCATCCGCGATTGCGAGCGTCTGGGTCTGGCGGAATTGCAGGGCAGGTTGAATGACATGGCGCAGCGCGCGCGAATGCGACAACTGATGTCCTCCGAAATGGGCGGCGGCAGCTTCACCCTGAGCAACCTCGGTATGTACGGCATCGAGCACTTCACGGCTATAATCAACCCGCCGGAAGTGGCCATCCTCGCGGTCGGCGCGGTTCAGGAGCGGGTGGTGGCCGACGCCGGCCAGGCGGCCGTGCGACCGATGCTGCAAATGACGATCAACGTCGATCATCGCGCGGTGGATGGCGCCGTCGCGGCGGCCTTTTTGCGCGATGTGAAACAGCTGCTGGAAGACCCCTGGTCGCTGCTGGTCTGAGCCGGCGCGGGGGAAAAGGAGCCTGCCTGACGACAAAAACGCGTCACCGTACCTGGTTTGTAAATATCTGGAGAGAAGACATGTTGCAGAGAAAGACCTTGCTGATTATCACTTTGCTACTCCTGCTGCTGCCGACGGCGCTGCAGGCCCAGGACGACACGGTCGTCATCGCTGTCGGCATCGAGCCGGTCAGCATGGACGCCTGGCGCGGCTTCGCCGAGACGGGCGGCCCCGGCTTCCTGAACGCCGTGGAGCAGCTGGTCACGCGCGATTTTGCGTCTGGCGAGTTGGTGCCCCTGCTGGCGACCGCCTGGGAGTGGATTGACGACCGCACCATCCAGTTCACGCTGCGCGAAGGCGTGAGCTTCCACGATGGTTCGTACTTCAATGCCGAAGCGGCGGCGACCAGCATCAACCACACCTTTGACCCCGAGAACGCCTTCGACCTGCTGGATTTCGTTGGCTCGATGAGCGCCGAGGCCGTGGGTGACTACACGCTCAACGTCTCGACGCCGGAGCCGGACCCGATCCTGCTGAACAAGATGTACTTCGTGCCGATCGGCTCGGCGCAGCAGTTGATGGACGACCCGGACTCCTACCACACCAACCTGATCGGCACCGGACCCTACCGCTTCGTCGAGTGGCGCAGTGGCGAGTCGATCACCTACGAGGCCAACCCCGACTGGTGGGGCCATGGCATGATGGACGAGGCCGGCGGCGAGGTCTCCTTCCAGCGGGCGGTCTACCGCTTCCTGCCGGAAGACCAGGTACGCACGGCGGCGGTGCAGGCCGGTGAGGCGCACATCGCGCAGTACATCACGCCGGAGCAGTGCGCCGAGGTCGGCATGAGCGACAGCGCGCGCTGCGAGTCGGCCGCCAGCGTGGAGACGATCTTCATCCGCATGGACACCAACAGCCCGATGCTGGGTGACGTGCGCGTGCGTCGCGCCCTGCAACTGGGGATCGACAAGGACCTGATCATCGAGACGATTCTGGGCGGCACGGCCACCGCCACCGGCCAGATCGTCAACGACACGGCCCTTGGTCACAGCCCGGACATCAGCCCCTATCCATACGATCCGGAAGAGGCGGCGGCCCTGCTGGCAGCCGCGGCGGCCGACGGCGTACCGGTTGACATGCCGATCACGCTGGGCGCGCGCATCGCCGTGATGCCGGGCATCGACGAGACCTTGCAGGCCGTCGCCAGCATGTGGGGCGACCTCGGCCTGAACGTGGCGGTCGAGTTCTTCGACCCCGAGGGCTTCGGCCAGGTGATGCTGGTCAACATCAAGGACGTGCCGCCGGAGCGCAACTTCGTTGCGGTGCACCTGCATGGCCAGGAGCTCCTCGACTATCACATCTCCTACAGATTCTACTTCTCCTGCGACGGCATCCTCTCGGTCTACTGCAACGACGAAGCCGAGGCGCTGTGGAACGCCGCTGAACCGCTGGCGGGCGCCGAGCGCGACGCCACGCTGCAGCAGCTGAACCAGGTGGCGCACGACGACGTGGCCGCCGGGTACATCGGCCATCTGGACTTCTCCTACGCGGTGAGCAACGATCTCAACTGGGATCTGAAGCTGGACCACCGTCTGCAGGCCAAGGAAATGTCGCCGGCGGGCTAGACGCCGCTGACGACGGACACAGGCGCGGCCCCGCCACACAGGAAGCCCTTCATGCTCGCCTATCTCGGTCGGCGGCTGCTGCAATCCGTGGCGGTCACCTTCGTGGTGCTGTCGCTGGTGTTCGTCGCCGGTCGCATTCTTGGTGATCCGGTGCGCCTCGTGGTGGGCATCGAGGCCTCCGAGGAGCGCGTGCAGCGGGTGCGCGAGCAACTCAACCTGAACCAGCCACTGGGCGAGCAGTACGCGACCTTCATCGGCGACGCCCTGAGCCTGCAGTTCGGCGTTTCCTTCTGGCAGAAGGTGCCCGCCCTGCCGCGCGTGCTGGAGCGAATCCCGGCCACGCTGACCCTGGCGGCGGCGGCCCTGGCGCTGGCCCTGCCGCTGGGCATCACGCTGGGCGCGCTCTCCGCGCTGCGGCCCTGGTCGCGCGTCGACCGCATCACCAACGTCATTTCGCTGGGCGGCGTCTCAATCGTCGAGTTCTGGCTGGCGCTGATGCTGATCCTGATCTTTCCCGTGCGCCTGGGCTGGTTCAAGACCTCGGGCTACGGCGGGATCGAATACTTCGTGCTGCCGGCGCTGACGCTGTGCTACAAGCCGCTGGGGCGCATCGCCCAGATCACGCGCAGCGCCCTGCTCGACGAACTGGCGAAACCCTACGTCAAGGCGGCGCGCGCCCGCGGTCTGAAGGAGCGGCGCGTGGTCTTCGTGCACGCGCTGAAAAACGCGGCGGTGCCGGTGTTGACCATCAGCGGCGACGAACTGGCGGCCCTGCTCAACGGCGCCATCATCGTCGAGACGGTCTTCGGCTGGCCGGGCATCGGCCGGCTGACGATCCAGGCGCTGGAGCGGCGCGACCTGCCGATGGTGGAGGCCACCGTGTTCGTGGTGGCGATCTTCATCATCGTGACCAATCTGCTGGTGGACATGGCCTACACCTGGCTCAATCCGCGCATCCGTTTCAGCGCGGCGGGGGACGCATGACGTCCGAAGCCGTCACCCGCCTCGACAGCGCCAGTGAGGCGCCGCGCAGCGTCGGCATCGGCCTGATCCTGCGCCGTCTGCTGCGCGACCCGGTGGCGGTCTTTTCGCTCCTTGTGCTGACGCTGCTGCTGATCGCCCTGCTGGCCGCCGGCCAGGTCGCGCCCTACGACCCGCTGCGTCAGAACCTGCGCCTGCGCAACCTGCCGCCGGGGACGCCCTCGGCGGACGAGGGCGGCTTCCCGCACATTCTGGGCACCGACGAACTGGGCCGCGACCTGCTCAGCCGCCTGATTCACGGCGCGCGCGTGTCGCTGGCGGTGGGGCTGGGCAGCGCCTTGCTCTCCGGCACGGCGGGCACTGCGCTGGGCATCGTCGCCGGCTATTACGGCGGTCGTCTGGACGACCTGATCATGCGCCTCGTCGACCTGCAGATGAGCTTCCCCTTTCTCTTGCTGGCGCTGCTGGTGCTTTACGCGCTGGGCCCGGGCTTTGTCAACGTGATTCTGGTGCTGGCGCTGGTGCGCTGGATGGTCTATGCGCGCGTGGCGCGCGGCCTGACGCTGGCCATGCGCACCTCGCCCTTCATCGACGCCGCCCGCGTCACCGGCAACAGCGACCTGCGCATCATCCGCCGCCATTTGCTGCCCAACCTGGCCTCGCCGCTGGTGATCCTCTTCACGCTGGAGATCGCCGCACTGATTCTGGGCGAGGCCGCGCTGAGTTACCTCGGCTTCGGCGTGCAGAAGCCGGAGCCCTCTTGGGGCCTGATGATCGAGGCCGGCAAAAGCTACGTGAGCACGGCCTGGTGGCTGACCACCTTCCCCGGTCTGGCGATCTTCCTGACGGCGCTGAGCCTGAATTTGCTGGCCTCCTCGCTGCGCGCCATCAGCGACCCCGTGCAACGCGAACGCTGGCTCAACGCCGGCCTGAAAGAGCGGCCCTGATGGCGCAGCAGGAGACACTGCTTGAAGTGCGCGACCTGCGCGTTGAGTTTCGCACGGCGGCGGGTCTGACGCGCGCCGTCAACGGCGTGAACTTCACCCTGGAACGCGGCGAGACCCTGGCCATTCTGGGCGAATCCGGCTCGGGCAAGAGCGTCAGCGCGCAGGCCATCATGGGCATCGTCGACAGCCCGCCGGGGAAGATCACGGGCGGTTCGGTGCGGCTGCAGGGCGAGGACCTGCTGCAGCTGGACGCGGAGGCGATGCGCCAGGCGCGCGGCCACCGCATCGCCATGATCTTTCAGGACGCGCAGGCGGCGCTGGACCCGGCCTTCACGGTCGGGCAGCAGATCAGCGAGACGCTGCGCAGCGGCAGCGCACTGTCGCCGCAGCAGGCGGAGGCGCGCGCCATCGATCTGCTGGAACGCGTGCAGATCCCGGAAGCGCGGCGCCGCGTGCACGATTACCCGCACCAGTTCTCCGGCGGCATGGCGCAACGCGTCATGATCGCGCTGGCGCTGGCGCTGGAGCCGGAGGTGCTGATCGCCGACGAACCGACCACCGCGCTGGACGTGACCGTGCAGGCCCAGGTGATGCAGTTGCTCTCGGAGTTGCAGGCGGAGAGCG
This sequence comes from Anaerolineae bacterium, assembly GCA_021296065.1. GTDB lineage: Bacteria > Chloroflexota > Anaerolineae > Aggregatilineales > Phototrophicaceae > JAGWBD01. Next base: position 76,845 of record JAGWBD010000002.1, on the reverse strand, counting down.
GCATGGGCCTGATCCTGATCACGCATGATCTGGGCGTGGTGGCCGAAGTGGCCGACCGCGTGGCCGTGATGTACGCGGGGAAGGTGGTCGAGACGGGGCCCATCGCCGCGCTCTACGCGCGCCCGGGCCACCCCTACAGCGTCGGCCTGATGGACTCGATGCCGCGCGTCGACCGCCAGGAAGGGCGTTTGCTGGCCATTCGCGGCTCGCCGCCCAACCTGATGCGCATCCCCGCCGGTTGCGCCTTTCACCCGCGCTGCGCCCTGGCGCAGGAACGCTGTATGCAGGAGACGCCGGCCCTGCTGCCGCTGCCGGACGAACCCGGTCGGCACAGCGCCTGTCACTTCGTGGCGGACATCCCCGGCCGGCGCCGCAGCGAGCTCAGCGCGGCGCCGACGGGCAAGAGCGCAGCGAGCGAGGAGCCCCTGCTGCGCGTGGAGGGCCTGGTCAAGCACTTCCCGCTGCGCAGCCGCTCCCTGCTGCGGCGCAGCCCGGGCGCGGTGAAGGCGGTTGACGGTGTGGACTTCGAGCTTTACCGCGGCGAGACCCTGGGCCTGGTGGGCGAATCCGGTTGCGGCAAGTCAACGGTGGCGCGCACGCTGCTGCGCCTTGAGCGGGCCACGGCGGGGCGCGCCTGGTTCGCCGGCGAGGACCTGTTCGCGCTGCGGGGCGAGGCGCTGCGCAGGGCGCGTCAGCACATCCAGATGGTCTTTCAGGACCCCTACTCCTCGCTCAACCCGCGCATGACGGCCGGCGCCATCGTGGCCGAGCCCTGGGAGGTGCACGAGGGGCTGGCGCCGCGCAATGAATGGCGCGCCCGCGCCCGGGACCTGCTGCAGCGTGTGGGGCTGGACCCCGACGACGAGCGTCGCTACCCGCACGAGTTTTCCGGCGGGCAGCGGCAGCGCATCGGCATCGCGCGGGCGCTGGCCTTCAACCCCCAACTCATGATTTGCGACGAACCGGTCTCGGCGCTGGACGTCTCGATTCAGGCGCAGATCGTCAACCTGCTGCAGGACCTGCAGCAGGAATTCGGCATCGCGGTCATTTTCATCGCCCATGATCTCTCCGTCGTGCGTCACATCTCGGACCGCGTGGCGGTGATGTATATGGGTCGCATCGTCGAGACCGGTACGCGCGACCAGATCTACAACCAGCCGACGCACCCCTACACCCAGGCGCTGCTGTCGGCAGTGCCGGTGCCGGACCCGGAGAGCGAATTGCGGCAACGGCGCATCATTCTGGAGGGCGAGGTGCCCGGCGCGCTGGACCCGCCTTCCGGCTGTCGTTTTCGCACGCGTTGCTGGAAGGCCGCGCCGCCTTGCGCGCAGGAAGTGCCGGCGCTCATCGACCGTTTCGGCCACGGGCACCCCAGCGCCTGTCTTTTCGCCGAAGCGCGCGCGCCTGTGCCGGTCGACGGCTGAACAGAGGAAAGGAAGGGCCATGAATGACACCCGCCGGGTGGAAGAATATCTTAGCGAACTGGGGCCGCGTTTTTACCAGCAACTGGTCACCATTCGCGAGTTCGAGCAACGGGTGGCGGAGCTCTACATGCAGACGCTGATCCCGGGCATCGCGCACGTGTCCATCGGCCAGGAGGCGGTGGCAGTGGGCGTCTGTGGCGCGCTGCGCCGCGACGATTACATCACCAGCACACATCGCGGCCATGGCCATTCGCTCGCCAAGGGCGCCAGCCCGGACCGCATGTTCGCGGAACTGCTGGGCAAGGAGGAGGGCTTCTGCCACGGCAAGGGCGGCTCGATGCATATCGCAGACCCGGAGACCGGCAACCTGGGCGCCAACGCCATCGTTGGCGGCAGCCTGGCGATCGCGGCGGGCGCGGCGCTGGGCGCCAAACGGGCGGGCAAGGGTCAGGTGGCGGTGTGCTTCTTCGGCGATGGCGCGTTGAACCAGGGGCTGCTGCTGGAATCGATGAACATGGCCTCAATCTGGCAGTTACCCGTGATCTACGTCTGCGAGAACAACCAGTACGGCGAGTACACGCCCACCGAACGCGTCACGGCCGGCAATCTGGTGAGCCGTGGCGAGGCCTTTGACATCCCCTCCGCCCGGGTGGACGGCATGGACGTCATGGCCGTGTACCGCCAGACCGGCGCGCTGGTGGAACGGGCGCGGCGCGGCGCGGGGCCGGGCTTCATGGTCTGCGACACCTATCGCTTTCAGGGGCATGGCATGAGCGACGCCGACCGCCCCTACCGCACGCGCGAGGAAGAACGCGAGTGGATGAAGCGCGACCCGATCGAACGTTTCGCGCGCCTGCTGACGGAAAAGGGCCATTGCCCGCGCGAGGAACTTGACGCCATCGAGGCCAGGGTGCGGTCGGAGATTGACGCGGCGGTGACTTGGGCGCAGGAAGCCGCCTGGCCCGCCACAGCGGAAGTGACCACCCACGTCTATCCTGAGTGATACGGCCAACGAGGAGAGTATCAATGCCTGAGAAGCTGAAGGTCCTGTTCCTGCCGCACCCGGTGCGCGAGGACATGTTTTACCCCTGGGGCGTGGACGTGGTGAACGCGGTGCGCGCCACCGGAAACGACATCGAGGTCTGCGACTACAAGGCGGACCTGGCGCCGCAATTCGCGGGTGTGGACATGGTCATCGACGTCGGCGGCGCCGCCGGCACGGAGGAGATGGCCGAACTGGCCAAAGGGCAGGTGCGCCTGTGGCAGATACTCGGCACCGGTCTGGACCACTTCGAAATGGACATCTGGCGCTCGCGCGGCATCCCCGTGGCGAACTGCCCGGGGCAGTTCAGCGCGGTGGCCCTGGCCGAACACGCCTTGATGATGATATTGCTGCTGGCGCGGCAGTATCCGCGTTCGCAGAGCAATCTGCGCAATGGTGTATTTTACGAGCCGGTCGGGCAGGAACTGGTAGGGAAGCGCCTGGTGCTCTACGGCTTCGGCGCCAGCGCCATCGAGCTGGCGAAACGCGCCCGCGGTTTCGGCATGCGCATGTTTGCGATCGACATCCGCGACGTCAGTGAGGAGGAACGCGAGTCGCTGGGAGTGGAGTTCGCCGGGAAACCCGAAGACCTCGACGGGCTGCTGCCGGAGACCGACGTGCTCTCGATGCATCTGCATCTGAACGCGACCACACAACACTGCGTCGACGCGCGCCGTCTGTCGCTGCTGCCGCCGCACGCCTGGTTGATCAACGTGGCGCGCGGCGCGCTGGTGGACGAGGCGGCGCTGGCCGAAGCGCTGCGTGACGGCCGTCTGGCGGGCGCGGGCATTGACGTCTTCAGCACCGAGCCGCCGGACCCCAATGACCCGCTGATGCATTTGCCCAACGTCATCGCCACGCCGCACTGTTCCGGCACCACCGACGGCACCTCGCGCAATCGCGCAGGGGCCGCGGCCAGCAACGTCGCGCGCGTCGCGGCGGGTCTGGAACCGCTGTATCGCGTCGACAACATCCCACTGGAGTGAGACCGTGAAAAACAACGAGGTACGACACAACCTGCTGTCAGGTGTGGCGCAGATCGGCTGCTTCATGGGGCTGGGCAGCCCCAACGTGGCCGAGCTGCTGACGCGCGCCGGTCTGGACTGGCTGGTGATCGAGACCGAGCACAACAACCTCGACATCGCCCAGATCGAGCACATTCTGATGGCGGTGCAGGGCAGCGGCGCGATGCCGATCGTGCGCGTGGCCTCATCGCAACAGGTCTATATCCAGCGCGCGCTGGACGTGGGCGCCATGGGCGTGCTGGTGCCGATGGTGCGCAGCGTGGCCGAGGCCGAGGCGATCGTGGCGGCCACGCGTTTTCCGCCGGAGGGGCGGCGCAGCTTCGGCCCGCTGCGGGCGTCGCACTATTCGCTGGACAACAAGGACTATCTGCGGCGCGCCAACGACCACATCCTCGTCGCGCTGATCGTGGAAACGCGCGAGATGCTCGACAATCTGGAGGATATCGCTGCCGTGCCGGGCGTCGACGTGCTCTTCCTCGGCCCCTTCGACCTCTGCCTGTCGCTGGGGCTGGACCCGCTGCAGTTACCCCTGCCGGAGGTCGACGCGGTGCTGGAGCGCATGCTGGAGGTGGGCCGCAAGACCGGCAAAGCCGTCGGCTACGCGGCGGATTCACCCGAAGGCCTGCGCGCGTTGCAGGCGCAGGGCGTGACATTCGTCAGCTACGGTCAGGACTACGGGCTGCTGCTGCGCGCGATACGCGAGGGCGTCGAAGCCTTCGGCAATGCGCCGGCGCTGGACTGAAACGGGGAGACCATCCATGGGGCGCATCTGGTGTGAACGGCCGGTGCCGGAGCAGTACCGGCACCTGGCAGGCGACGTTGAACTGGTCTGGCGCGGCCCGCAGGAAAAGGGCATGCAGGGCGTGCTGCGCAGCATGGCCGGCGCGCAGGGCGTCATCGCCTCCGCCTACGTGCGATACGACGGCGAGCTCTTTGACCGGATGCCGGAGTTGCTGGTGGTCTCGCGCACCGGCATCGGCGTGGACGGCGTGGCGATCGAAGAGGCCACGGAGCGTGGCGTGGTGGTCTGCAACACGCCGGACGTACCCAGCATCGCCACGGCCGAGTTCACCATCACGCTGCTGCTCTACAGCGTGAAGCGCCTGGGGCGTTGCGCCCGGCAGTTGCAGCGCGAGGAACGGCTGGACTACTTCAGCATGCACGACGCCACGGAACTGAACGGCAAGCAACTGGGCCTGGTGGGTCTGGGGCGCATCGGCGGGCGCGTGGCGCGCATCGCGCTGGCCTTCGACATGCAGGTCGCGGTGTACGATCCCTTCATCAGCCAGGAACGCGCCGACGAGCTGGGCGTGCAACGGGTGGACTCGCTGCAAACCCTGCTGGGCATGGCGGACGTGGTCTCGCTGCATTTGCCCTCCACGGCGGAGACGCGCGAGCTGATCAACGCCGGCACCCTGGCGCAGATGAAGCCGGGCGCGCTGCTGGTCAACGCGGCGCGCGGCACCCTGGTCGATGAGGCGGCGCTGCTGGCCGCGCTGAACAGCGGGCAACTTTCCGGCTATGCGACCGACGTCTTCGCGCAGGAACCGCCGCCGCACACGCATCCCCTGGTGCAGCACCCCAAGGTTGTATGCACGCCGCACGTGGCCGGCGCCACCGTCGAGAGCAAGGCGCAGTTGTGGCCGCTGGCCCTACAGCAGGCGCTGCAGGTGATGAAGGGCGAGCGGCCGCCGCACGTCGTCAACCCGGACGTGTGGGCGCGGCGGCGCGGGGCCTGACATGAGCGAGAAGATCGTCCTCGTCACCGACTTCACCTGGCCCTCGACGGCGCCGGAAGCGGAGGTGCTGGCGCGCGTCGGTGCGCGGCTGCTGGAGGCGGAGACGGGCAGCGAGGAGGAATTGCTGGGTCTGGTGCCGCAGGCCGACGCCATCCTGACCTGCTTCAGGCAGGTGCCGGCTTCGGTCGTGCGGGCCGGGACGAAGCTGCAGGTCATCGGCCGCTACGGCATCGGCGTCGACAACATCCCGGTCGACGAGGCGACGCGCCTCGGCATCCCGGTGACCAACGTGCCGGCCTACTGCCTCGACGAGGTGGCCGAGCACGCGCTGGCGCTGCTGCTGGCGGGCGCGCGCAGCATCCTGCGTTACGATCGCGCGCTGCAGGCCGGCGACTGGTCGCTGGCGACCGGCATGCCGGTCTACCGCGTGGCGGGTCGCACGCTGGCGATCATCGGCTTCGGCAAGATCGGGCGCACGCTGGCGCGCAAGGCGGCGGCGCTGGACCTGCAACTTGTGGCGCACGACCCCTGGGTGCCGGACGAGGAGATTCGCGCGGCGGGGGTCGAGCCGGCCGGTCTCGACGAGGCCCTGGCGCGGGCGGACTTTGTGAGCCTGCACACGCCGCTGACGGAAGAGACGCAGCATCTGCTCAACGCGGAGCGCCTGGCGCGCATCAAGCCGGGGGCCTTCGTGATCAACACGGCGCGCGGCGCGTTGATCGACCAGCAGGCGCTGCTGCAGGCGCTGCAGGACGGACGGGTCAGCGGCGCGGGGCTGGACGTCTTCGTGCCGGAGCACTTGCCGGCGGGCCACCCCTTGCTGGCGCAGCCTGGCGTGATCGCCACGCCGCACACGGCCTTCTATTCCGAAGAGGCGGTGCTGGAACTGGAGCGTCTGGCGGCACAGAACGTGGCCGACATATTGAGCGGCAAGCGCCCCGTCGACGTGGTCAACCCGGAGGTGCTGGCGCTCCCCCGCTGGTCGCATCTGGAATAAGCCCAACCCCAGGCCCTCTTCCCGTCCCGGAGGACGGGAGCCCTTCCTCCAGGGAGAGGGGCTTTTGTTTTTTGTGCGACGCCTTGTGTCTTTTTTCAGACATTCTCCGGGATGCGGTCGCCGTCGGGGCGGGCGATGAATGTGAAGTGGTCGTTACCCGCGCCGCGGCAGAGGATGGCCTCCTGGTTCCACTCCGGCAGCGTGCGCAGCACGTCGCCGGGGATGAAGCGCATGGTCAGACCGCAGCGACGCCGCTGCGACAGGTTCGGCTCCGAGCTGTGCAGCAGCAGATCGGTGTGCAGCGACATCTGGCCGGCGCGCAACTCGACCGCGACGGGCGCGGCGCCATACTGTGGGGCGCCCTCCACCGTCTGCCAGAGCACGTTGTTCTCCTCCGGCCGGCTGTCGACGTACTCGATGGCGCCGTGTTGGTGCGAGCCGGGAATGAGCGTCATGGCGCCGTTCTCGATATCGGTGTCATCAAGCGCCAGCCAGACGGTGACGGTCTTGCTGGGGCTGAGTGCCCAGAAGGTGGCGTCCTGGTGCCAGCTGACGCGCTTGCCGTCGCCGGGCATTTTGTTGAAATAGTGCGAGCCCCAGAGGATGACGGTCTCGCCCAGCAGGTCCTGCACGTAGTCGAGGATGCGCCCCTCGGTGACGAGGTCGTAGATGCCGGCGCAACTGCTGTGCCAGGCGTTGATGCCGTAGTTGTCGAGGCCGGCGGCCTCGGCCATGGCGCTCAGTTCGTCGAAGTAATTGCGGTGGGCGGCGATTTCAGCGTCGCTGAAGACGTCGAGCGGGAAGACGTAGCCACGCTCGTTGTAGTGATCGATCTGCGCGGGGGTCAGGAGACGCGGCGCGTCGTTCTTTATGGGGAAGAAGCGCAGGTCGCGCTCCTCGCCAGGGAATTCGGGGGCCATGGCGGGCTCCTTTGCTTTGAATCATTGCCGCCCGTGCCTTCGTCCCACTCGCTTCGCCGCTCGCGGGATAAACGCCGGTCGCTTCTCCCCCTTCGGGAAAATCCGCCAGCGGGATGAAACAGCCAGGGCGACCAGGCAAATCGTCAGGGTGACAAGTGTAACCTGGCGGTTGGTAGCCTGCACATTTGAGCCCTCACCCCCCAACCCCTATCCCGTCCTGTGGGACGGGAGCCCTTCCGCTCCGGGAGAGGGGTTTGGGGTGAGGGCAGTGGCCTGCCGCCACCGGCTCAGCGACGGACGCTCATCTCCAGCGCGGTCAGGGAATGCGGCTCGAGCGCGGCGGTCAGCGTGCTGTCCTGCGTCGGCAGGGACTCTGTTCGCAGCCGGATTTCGTCGGGCGTGTCGAAGGTGTTGCAAGCCTCCAGCGAGGGACCGTTGAGCACGCTGAGCTGCGCCGGTCCGTCGAAGCGGCCGGCCTCAAGGTGGATGGTGACCTCACTGTGGGCGTCAGCTGTGCGATTGACAAGGAAGAGCGTGAGCTGCTGGCCCGTCCCGTCGCGCGTGGCGGCGATATCCAGCACGGGTATGCCGCTGTAGCCGTTGCCGCTGAAGGTCGCGTCGCTCTCCAGCAAGGCGTCAAGGGCGACGTCGCCGCTGAGCCGACTGTAGAGTTCGAGCGCATGCCAGGTGCTCTGCAGCACGAGGCCGTCGCCGTCAGGATTGGTGCGGATCGGGCCGCCCATGTTCACGATTTCGGAGATATTGGCCATCTTGACGCTGTGGGCGTGGCGCAGGAAGGCGTTAAGGTTCTGGGCGATGACCAGCATGTCCTGCAGGTTGAAAATGGCCTCGATGCCCTGGTCGGGGTCGAGGAACTTGAGCACGTTGTACTCGCAGACGGCGAGGTGGACGTCGCGCTCAATGCCATGGTTGAGGCGCATGATGTTGATGATGCCTTCCATGGCGCGCAGGCGTTCCTCCAGCAGTTCGGAGGTCGCCATCAGCGCCGGGAAGTCGACGGTCTCCATGCCCAGGCCGATGTACCAGTGGATATCGAGGTAGTCGATCAGGTCGCCGGCCTGTTGCAGCAGCAGACGCGGCGTCTCGACGACGTCGGCGGTCCAGTCCGAGGTACCGGCGGCCACCAGTTTGATGTCGGGGTCGACCAGCTTCATGACCCTGGCGAACTCGGTATACGCGCGGGCGTATTCGGCGGCGGTCTTGTGGCCGATCTGCCAGGGGCCGTCGACCTCGTTGCCGATACCCCAGTAACGCACCCTGTGCGGCTCCTCAAAGCCATGCGCCTGGCGCAACTTCACCAGTTCGGTCGGGCGCGAGCCGTTGCAGTATTCGAGCCAGTCGCGCGCCTCGCGCAGGTCGCCGTCGCCGCAATTGACGACGAGGAAGGGCTCGGCATCCAGCAGGCGGCAGAAGCGGATGAACTCGTTTGTGCCGAAGTGATTGCTGTCGATATTGTTCCAGGCGAGGTCGAGGCGCGCCGGCCGCTGCTCGACGGGGCCGACGCCGTCACGCCAGCGGTAGCCCGAGACAAAATTGCCGCCGGGGTAGCGCACGATCGGCATGCCCTGGCGGCGCAGGGCATCGATCACGTCGAGGCGCAGGCCCTGTTCGTCGCTCAGGGGCGAGCCGGGGTCGTAGAGGCCGCCGTAGATGCAGCGGTGCATGTGCTCGGCGAAGCCGCCGAAGAGCTTGCGGTCGACGGCGCCGGTCGTACGCAGGGGATTGAGCCAGACGTGGTTCATCCCTTCAGTCCTGAAAAGGCGACGCTCTCGATGATGAAGCGCTGCAACACCACGAAAATGATGAGGATCGGCAGCAGGGCGATCATGGCGCCGGCCATCAGCACCGACCAGTCTTGCACGTAGAAGTCCACCAGGCGCGCCAGCATGACCGAGACGGTCTGGATTTCGGGCGAGCGCAGGTAGATCAGCGGCGCGAGGAAATCGTTCCAGCGGTGCAGGTAGCCCAGGACAAAGAGTGTCGCGACGAGGGGACGGGCCTGGGGCATGAAGACGTGGCGGTAGATCTGGAAGAAGCTGGCGCCATCGACCTTGGCGGCATCTTCCAGTTCGCGCGGCAGGCCGGAGAAGAACTGGCGGCTGAGGAAGAGGGCGAAGGGCGTGCCCAGCAGGTAGGGCAGGATGACGGGGTTGAAGGTGTCGATCCAGTCCAGTTCGCCGAAGAGGATGAAGGTCGGGATGAGGGTCACGATGCCGGGGATCATCATGGTCATCAGCAGCAGGCCGAAGAGCGGCCCCTTCGCCGGAAAGCGCATGCGGGCGAAGGCGAAGCCGGCCAGGGTGCTGGTGGCGATCTCGCCGACGGTGGTGGAGAGCGCGATGAAGGTGGAGTTGACCAGGCCGCGCGCGAGATGTGTCTTCTGCCAGATGGTGAAGTAATGATCAAGAATGAAGGGATTGGGAATCCATTGCGGCGGCATGACGAAGATGCCGCGGGCGGGCTTGAAGGACGTTGACAGCATCCAGAAGAAGGGGATCAGGACGATGAAGGCGAGGGTGAAGAGGCCGATGTAGGACAGGGCGCGCAGCACTTGTGCCTGACGACGGGCGTCGGCCTGCTGCGTGGCGGGCGCGAGGCTGCGCAGGGCTTCAGACATGCTGCTCGTGCTCGTAGAAGACCCAGCGGCGGGCGAGGCGGAAGTTGGCGACGGTGATCAGCAGAATGATCACCCCCAGCAGCCAGGCCTGGGCCGAGGCGTAGCCCATTTCCAGGTCGGCGAAGCCGTTTTTCCAGATCTCCATGACCACCGTGCGTGAGGCGTTGCCGGGCCCGCCGCGGGTCATGATGTAGGGCTGGGCGAAGCTCTGGAAGCCGAAGATCATGCCGGTGACCAGCAAAAAGAAGGTGGTCGGGCTGAGGCTGGGCCAGGTGACGAAGCGGAAACGGTTCCAGAGGCCGGCGCCGTCGATCACGGCAGCTTCGTAAAGCTGGGCCGGCACGGCCTGCAGGGCCGCGAGGTAGATGAGCATCTGGAAGCCGAGCGCGCTCCAGATGCCCATGATCATCAATGAGGGCTTGACCGTGCCCTGGTCGCTGAGCCAGCGGCCATTGGCGGGCAGACCGATGCTGCCCAGCAGATGGTTGAGGATGCCGAACTCGGGGTTGAAGATCCACAGCCAGATGACAGAGGTGGCGGCGATGGGCAGCACGTTGGGCAGGTAGAAAACGGCGCGCAGCAGGTTGCGGCCGCGCAGTTGCTGGTTGAGCACGATGGCCACGGCCAGCGCCAGCGCCATCCCGATCGGCACGGCCAGCAACATGTAGACGGTGTTGAAGAGCGCGATCCACAGGACGTGGTCGCGCGCGCCGAGCAGCCAGCGATTGCCAAACAGCGAGACCTCGCTGACGACGCCGAAGCGCTCCGGCAGCACCTCGCGGTCGCGCGGGTAGCCGGGGCGACATTCGAAGGGTTCGCCGCTGCGTTCGTCGTTGCGCTGCTGCCAGTCGGCCAGTTCGGAGGCGGGCACGTTGCGGTGCCGCCCGCACTGGAAGAGCAGTTCGCCGCTGGCCTCGTCGCGGGCCTGGGGCGTGTGCACCACGCTGACGCTGAAGATGGAATGCCAGTTGGTCGTGCCGGCCCATTCCGCCGGCGAGAGCAGGTCCCATTTGGTGAAGCTGAGCGCCAGCGAGGCGAGCATGGGCCCGAGCACGAAGAGGAAGAAACCCGCCGTAACAGGCAGGATGAAGAGCCAGCCCCAGAGGGCCTCGCGGCGGGTATTGCTGGCCTGGGACAGGCGCGGGCGCAGACGAATCATTGAATCAGGGTCTCATGCTGGAGTTACAACAGTCACGCCGGGACGCCCGCCGCCCCGGCGTGACCAGGTGTGAAGATGCTAGCCACCCATGCGCTGTTCGTCGATGGTGGCCCAGGCGTCGTCGAGGCCGGCCTGCAGGTCACCGGCGACGTCCAGCAGGGCGTCTTCGGCGAAGGCGGAGTTTTCGACCACGACCGCCTGCCACATGCGGCCCCAGGGCTCCGGCTGCCACACAAACCAGTGCGGCACGAAGGACCAGGGACCCGGCAACTGGCAGCGGGTCGTCTCAAGGAAGATCTGGGAATTGGCGGGCATCTGGCCTGGCTGCAGGAAGGCGTCGGTGTTGGCCAGTTCCATCTGGGCCGGGATGTTGTAGCCGAGCGCGGCCTGCGCCAGCTGGCCGTCCGGACCATAGATGAACTCGATGAAGCGGTAGGCCTTCTCGGGATTCTCGGCGCCCGTCGAGCCGGCGATGATGGCGAGGCCGACCGAACCGGACCAGCCGCTCACGCTGCAGCCTTCGGCAAAGGCGCGGATTTCGCCGCTGCTGCCGACGGGGAAGGGCCGCACGTCCCATTCAAAGTCAAGGGTCTCGCGGAAGCCGGTGGTGGCCCAGCGGCCGTTCCAGTTCATGCCCACGCGTCCGGTATTGAAGAGGTCCCAGACGTTGATGCCCTCCAGCACGCCGGGCGGCGGCGTGATGCGGTGGACGTGGTTCAGGTCGGAGAGGAACTGGATGGCGTCGATGGTGTTCTGGTCCTCGTGCGCGATCCAGGTGCGGCCGTCCTCGCTGACGTAGTGGCCGCCGTTGCCGAAGATCGGTCCCAGACCCCAGCCGGGCACGGTCAGCGTGCCAAGGCCAAAAGTCTCGACGTTGTCGGCGTCAAAGCCCTCTTCGTTGGGGTGCAGACCGTTGACGTCAGTGGTGAGGGCGATGCCGGTCTCAACCAACTGGTCCCAGGTCAAGGGCACGTTGGGGTCCGGCAGCGGCACGCCCAGTTCGTTGAAGAGGTCGACGTTGATGTAGAGCGCGGTGGGGCCGCCGTCACGCGGCAGTTCATAAATGGGGCCGGTCATGAAGGCGCCGGTCTCGGGGTCGAAGCGATAGCGATCGGGGCCCGAGGGCCAGACGGCGTCAAGGTCGATGACCTCGCTGGCGTTGACGAATTCCTCAATGCTGACCAACGCGCCGCGCGGCGCGAAGACGGCGAAGTCGCCATCGGCCACAAGGGCGATGTCCGGCGGGGTGCCGCCGGCGATGGAAGTCAACAGGTAGTCGACGTAGCCGGCGTTGGGCACGCCCTCAAGGGTGATGAAGACATCCGGGTTGGCTTCGTTGAACTGGTCAATCAGTTCCTGGAAGACGACGTCTGCGACGGGGTCGGCCCAGTGCAAATAGGTGAGTTGCAACGGCTCCTCGTCCTGGGCGGCCAGCGGCGCAACCGCCAGGCAAAGCAGCAGGGTCGCGAACAGGAGAAACACCATGCGATTCATGAAACAAATCCCCCCACATTTCCAAAACATGTCGGGGCAAAGTGTAGCGTCCTGCGCAAGGCGATGCCACAGGGCGGGAGGATTACAGGTTGTCGGAAAGTTCAGGGCAGGAAAGGCAGAAGTCCGAAATGCAAAAGACCCCTCTCCCCAGGGAGAGGGGTTCGGATGGCGGGCCCTGCCTACGCACTCTGTGCCAGGGCTTCCGGCCTGGGCTGCGGCTTGAGCGTGAGGCCGTCGGGCCCGACGTCGACCAAAACGCGGTCGCCTTCACAGACCTGGCCCTCCAGCAGCAGTAGCGCGAGGGGGTCCTGTAGCTGGCGCTGAATGACGCGTTTGAGCGGGCGCGCGCCGTAGACCGGGTCGTAACCCAGTTCGGCGAGTCGGGCGCGGGCCTCGTGGCTGAGCTCCATGGCCAGGCCCTGGTCCGCCACACGCTCATGCAGACCGTCCAGCTGGATGTCCACGATCTGCAGCAGGTCCGCCTGGCCGAGGTGCTGGAAACGGATGACCTCGTCGAGGCGGTTGAGGAACTCGGGACGGAAGTGCCGCTCCAGTTCACCCTGCAGGGCCGTGTCCATGGCGTCGTCGTCGGCGCCCGCGCCAAACTCGCGCAGCAGCAGGCCGCCGATGTTGCTGGTCAGGATGATGACCGTGTTGCGGAAATCGACGCGGCGGCCGTGGCCGTCGGTCAGGCGACCGTCATCGAAGACCTGCAGGAAGATATTGAAGACTTCCGGGTGGGCCTTTTCGATCTCGTCGAAGAGCAGCACCGACCAGGGACGGCGACGCACGGCCTCGGTCAACTGGCCGCCCTCCTCGTAGCCGACGTAACCGGGCGGCGCCCCGATGAGGCGCGCCACCGAGTGGCGCTCGCCGTATTCGCTCATGTCGAAGCGCAGCAGGGCGTCCCCGTCATCGAAAAGGAAGGCCGCCAGGGCGCGCGCCAGCTCGGTCTTGCCGACGCCGGTGGGGCCGAGGAAAAGGAAGCTGCCGAGGGGCCGGGCGGGGTCCTGCAGACCGGTGCGGCCGCGCCTGACCGCCGCGGCGACGGCCTGCAAGGCTTTGTCCTGGCCGATGACGCGCCGGCGCAGTTCGTCTTCCATGCGCAGCAGTTTGGCGCTTTCGCTCTCCAGCAGGCGCGTGACCGGGATTCCGCTCCAGCGCGAGATGACGGCGGCGATGCCGTCGGCGTCGACCTCTTCCTTCAGCATGGCGCCGTCGGCCTGCAGTTGCGCCAGGCGCGCTTCGGCCGCGTCCAGGTCGCGCTCAAGTTCAGGGACCTGGCCGAAGCGGATGCGGGCGGCGGTCTCGAGGTCGCTGCGGCGTTCGGCCTGCTCCAGCTCGACGCGGGCGCTGTCGATGTCGGCGCGGGTGGCGCGCAGGGCCTGGATGGCGTCCTTTTCGGTCTGCCAGCGGGCGGCGAGGGCGTCACGATCCTCGCGCAGGTCAGCCAGTTCCTGTTCGATGACGTCAAGGCGTTGCTGCGAAATACGGTCGCGTTCCTGCTTTAGCGCCTCGCGCTCGATTTCCAGCTGCATCAACTGGCGCTCAAGTGTATCGAGGGCGAGGGGCCGCGAGTCGATCTGCAGCTTGAGCAGGGAGGCGGCTTCATCGACGAGGTCGATGGCCTTGTCGGGCAGTTGCCGCCCCGGCAGATAGCGCTGGCTGAGCGTCGCGGCGGCGACCACGGCGCTGTCCTGGATGCGCACGCCGTGGTGCACCTCGTAGCGTTCCTTGAGGCCGCGCAGGATGCTGATGGTGGCCTCCACGTCCGGTTCCTCGACGTAGACGGGCTGGAAGCGGCGCTCGAGGGCGGCGTCCTTCTCGATATTTTCGCGGTATTCGTCCAGCGTGGTGGCGCCGATGGCGTGCAGTTCGCCGCGGGCCAGCATGGGCTTGAGCATGTTGCCGGCGTCGAGGGCGCCCTCGGCTGCGCCGGCGCCGACGATGGTGTGCAGTTCGTCGAGGAAGAGGATGATGCGCCCCTCGCTGGCGCTGACTTCCTTCAGCACCGCCTTGAGGCGCTCCTCAAATTCGCCGCGGAACTTTGCGCCGGCCAGCAACGAACCCATGTCGAGGGCGATGATCTGGCGCTCGCGCAGGGCTTCAGGCACGTCGCCGTCGACGATGCGCCGCGCCAGGCCCTCGGCGATGGCGGTCTTGCCCACGCCGGCCTCGCCGATGAGCACGGGGTTGTTCTTGCTGCGGCGGCCCAGCACCTGGCTGACGCGGCGAATCTCCTCGTCGCGGCCGATGACCGGGTCCAGTTTTCCCTGGCGCGCCAGGGCGGTCAGGTCGCGGCCGTAGCGCTCGAGGCTGCTGTATGTGTCCTCGGGGTCCTGGCTGGTGACGCGCTGGTTGCCGCGGATGGCGCTCAGGGCCTTGAGGATCGCGTCGCTGCTGACGTCATGGCGCTGCAGCAACGGACCGGTACCCGGCGAGTCGGCCAGCGCCAGCAGCAAATGCTCGCTGCTGACGTAGTCGTCGCGCATGCGTTTGGCCTGCGCCTCCGCCTCGACCAGGGTCTCCTGCAGGGCGCGGCCGACGCCGACCTGCACATTCTGGCCGGCGACGCGCGCCTCGCGCGTCAGTTCGCGCTCAACGTCCTGCAACAGGTCGGACGGCTGCGCGCCGATGCCGGCCACCACACGGGGCACGATGCCATCCTGCTGGCCCAGCAGGGCGGCCAGCAAGTGCAGCGGACGGATTTCTGCATGGCGCTGCCCGACGCAGAGCGTCTGGGCGGCGAGCAAGGCTTCCTGGGCCTTGTTGGTAAAACGGTTGAGGTCCATGGACACGCTCCTCCCCTTGCGTGCGACTTTCCTGCCAGCATGGCAGTCGTACGCAAGAGAAGCGTCAGCGGGACGTATGAAGGACGTTGGCGCGGGTCAGGCGGCCCCTGTCCCGTCCCCCAGGACGGGACAGGGTTTGGGGTGAGGGCCTGCGATTCCCGTTCCCGTTCAGGCGAGGCTGCGCGGCAGGGTGAAACGGAACTGCGTGCCCGCGCCCGGTTGACTGCTCACCTCGATGCGGCCCTGATGCGCCTCGACCAGGCCGCGGGCGATGGCCAGGCCGAGGCCGGCGCCGCGCTCGCCGTCCTGGTCACGGGTGCGAGCCTGTTCGCCGCGCCAGAAGCGCTCGAAGACCTGGGGCAGGTCCGCCGCGGCGATGCCCTCGCCACTGTCGCTGACCGTGACGCTCACCTGCTGCGATCCGCTGGCGGCGGCGAGGCGTACGCTGCCGCCGGCCGGCGTGTGGCGGATGGCGTTGGTTACCAGGTTATAGAGCACGCGCTGGATTTTTTCGGGGTCGATCAAAACCGGGTCGACGTCCTTGCCGATCTCGCCCTCCAGTTGCACCTCACGGCGGCGGGCGACGGGTCGCAGGGCGCCCAGCGTATCCGAGAGCAGGTCACCGAGGGAACTGCGCTGCAATTGCAGCTCGACGTGGCCGCTTTCCAGCTGGGAGAGTTCGAAGAGGTCGTCGATGAGTTCGCTGAGGTTGCGGATCTCACGCTGCGCGGTTTGCAGGTAACGCTGCTGCGTGGCCTCGTCGCCGGCGACGCCGTCAACGAGGGCCTCGATGACCAGGCGCAGCGAGGCCAGCGGCGTGCGCAGGTCGTGGCTGGTCCAGGCGATCAGGTCGCGCCGGCCCTGTTCGAGTCGTTCGCGGCGTTCGGCGGCTTCCTCAAGGCGTTCGGCCATCATGTTGAAGCTGCGGGCGAGGGCCGCCAGTTCGTCCTGGCCCTCCGCATTGACGCGGGTGCCCGTCTCGCCGCGGGCGATGCGCTCCGCACCGCGGGCGAGGGCGCGGATGCGCGGCGTGAAGGCGTTGCTGATGAAGTAGCCGCAGCCGAGCGCGGTGAAGGCGCCAAAGACCAGCAGCACGGCGCTGAGGCCGAGGTCGTGGGCGTCGAGAAACATCTGCCGCGCCAGCAACCAGAAGTTGACGAAGAGCGTCAGGATGGTCAGCAGGCTGAGCAGCATGAGTCCGTCACGCAGGCGACGCAGACGCTGGCCGAGGCCTGGCTGGCCGATGCGCCAGGCGATGAGAATGCTCCCGCTGCCGGTGAGGCCCATCAGCAGGAAGAGTTGTAGTTCGTCCACGGGAGGCGGGGCGAAGAGCGGCCGCGCCAGCAGGGGGATCAGCAGCGCCGCGCAGAGCCAGACGCCGAGTAGCAGCAGAATCAGATGACGGATGCGGGCTGTGGCCATGACGCACCTCCCTGCGCGCTGGACTGCGGACCCTGTGGCACAATGCGTTATAGTAGCATGGTGAAGTTGGCGCCAGGCAGGCAGGAGGGCAGGATGGCCCGCTTGAACAGGGAGCAACTGAATACTTTTTGCGAGCAGGGCTATGTCGTGGCGGAGGGCCTGCTGGATCCGGTCGCCGATCTGGACCCCGTCATCGACGAGTACCATGGCGTGCTCGACAGCCTGGCCGACGAGCTCTACGCAAAGGGTGAGATCAGCGAGCGCTACACGGCCTTCGATTTCAACGAGCGCTACATGCGCATCTGCGAAGAGAGCGGGCGCATACACAGCCAGTATTTCGACTTCATGTTGCCCAAACGCAACGTTAAGCCGGACGCGCCGCTGTGGGTGGGGCCGGCGATCTTCCACATGATTCGCAACGAGAAGCTGCTGGACGCCGTCGAGCAGTTAATCGGTCCCGAAATCTATTCCAACCCGGTGCAGCACGTGCGCATGAAACCGCCCGAGCATCGCACGCCGCGCAACCCGAAGACCGGGCAGGTCCAGGTGGGCGCCACGCCCTGGCACCAGGACGGCGGCGTGGTGAACGAGGATGCCGACGAGACGGAGATGATCACCGTCTGGTTTCCGCTGTGGGACGCGCCGGTCGAGGCCGGTTGCCTGGAGGTGATCCCTTACAGTCACCTGCATGGCCTGCGACGGCACTGTGCCTCGCCCACGGGCGGCGGGCCGAGGCTGCATGACGCGGTGATCGAGCGTGAGGAGGCGCTGGCGCTGCCGATGCGGCGCGGCGACGTGCTCTTCATGACGCGCTACACGAAGCACTCTTCCCTGTCCAACCACAGTGACAGCATGCGCTGGAGTTTCGACCTGCGCTACAACCCGACCGGCCAGCCGACCGGGCGCGAGGTCTTCCCCGGTTTCGTGGCGCGCAGCCGCAAGAATCCGCAGAGCGAACTGCGCGACCCGCGCACCTGGGCGCAACTGTGGTATGACGCGCGCGCGCGTATGGCCGCGCCGGGCTTCGAGGACTTCAGCTACAACCGCTGGAGCGTTGATTTCCCGGGCTGTTAGGCAGGCCCGCCCCACCGGTTGGGCGTGGCGAGTTTGGCAGATTTCAGAAATTGCCCCCACCTGGAAGCAGCGACAACTGTGGCGACGCAAATATCCGCACGATGACGCTCCCCGCATCCAGTTTCTGTATCCAGTAAATCAGACACTCCCCCGCTGCCTGAAGTGCTGACCGGGACCGCAATTCGCGCTATAGTTACGCGGCGAAACAGGAGTGGAAGGCAGGGAGCGGGATGAGTCTGTTAAGCCGCGGTCAACTGGACGAATTTAACGAAAAAGGCTGTCTGCTGGTGGAGGGCCTGCTGGACCCGGTCGCCGCCCTGGACCCGATCATCGCCGAATACCATACGGTGCTGGACAACCTGGCCGACGAGTTGTACGCGGGGGGCCGCATCCGCCAGCGTTACGCGGAGCTCGACTTCAACGAGCGCTTCCTGCGCATCTGCGAGGAGAGCCAGGACGTACACAGGCAATACTTTGACTTTTCGCTGCCCAAGGGTGGCGTCAGGCGGGATACGCCGCTGTGGGTCGGGCCGGCCGTGTTCAACATGTTGCGCAACGAACGGCTGCTGGACGTCGTTGAACAGTTCATCGGGCCGGAGATCTATTCCAACCCGGTGCAGCACGTCCGTCTCAAGCCGCCGGAAGACCGCTCGCCCTGGGACCCTGACGCCGGGCAGATTCAACTGGGCATCACCCCCTGGCACCAGGACAACGGCGTGGTGACCCGGGACGCGGACGACACGGAGATGCTCACGGTCTGGTTCCCGTTGTGGGACGCGCCGGTCGAGGCCGGCTGCCTGGAGATCATCCCCTACAGTCACGTGGAGGGCCTGCAGGTCCATTGCCCCTCCTATGGCGGGCCGCGCCTGATCGAGGAAGCGCTGCAGCGCGAGGCGGCTGTGCCCCAGCCGATGCGCCGCGGCGACGTGCTCTTCATGACGCGTTACACCAAGCACGCCTCACTGCCGAACCTGAGCGACTCGGTGCGCTTGAGTTTCGACCTGCGCTACAACCCGACCGGTCAGCCGACCGGGCGCGGCGAGTTCCCCGGCTTTGTGGCGCGCAGCCGCGCCAACCCGGCCAGCGAACTGCGCGATGCCAGGGCCTGGGCGCAACTGTGGTACGACGCGCGCGCGCACATGGCCGCGCCGGACTACGAAGAGGTCAGTTTCGATCGCTGGGACATCAACCACCCCTCCTGCTGAGCGCGCCTTGCCGGCCGCGGCTAGAGCGCGTCGAAGTGGTTCTGGAAGGCGAGGCAGAGCAGCGGGTCGGTCGCCGCGTAAAGATAGTGGATGTGCTCGTTGGCAACCAGCAGCGTACCGCTGCCGCTGCAGGGTTCCATGCTGTTCGCCTGGGCGGAGAAGAGTTGGGATTCGGGCAGCGCGCAATTGAGGAAATTGCGGGCGAGGCGTTCCTGGTTGATGACGGCGACCGCGCCCACGCTGAGGCCCTGACCCTGGAGCACGGTATCCAGCACATAGATGTTGGCGGCGATGGCGCCCACTTCCTCATAACACTGGATCAGCCCGTCGATGATCGTGATGGCGGCGGTGAGGCCGGGGTTGCCGCTGAGCAGGGAAGCGCTGCCGCCGAGGGTCGTGATGGCGTCGGTGATGCTGGAGGCGTCGCTCTGGACGTAGCCTTCCAGCTCGGGGATGAATTGCTGCGCCGAGGTCGCCTGATCGGCCGTGTCGCTGCCGGTGGGAACGAGGTCGCTACAGGCGGCCAGCAAGACCAGTGTGACCAGCAGCAAGCCGACGCTGCGTCGATGAGAGATAGTCATGGGTTCTCAACTCTCCCTGAAGGCCCGTTGCCGGCGTCGCGCGGGCAGCCAGCTGTCAAGCAGCAACAGCAGGGCCCCCAGCACGATGGCGTGGTCCGCCAGGTTGGAGACGTTGGAGATGACGCCGGGAATCTGGTAGTGGATGAAATCGATGACATGGCCGTGTTGCAGGCGGTCGACGGCGTTGCCCAGCGCGCCGCCGCCGATCAGGCCGCTGGCGAGGCGCGTCAGGGGGCCGGCAAGGGCCAGGCGCGGATAGTACCAGAGCAGAACGACCACAAAGATCACGGCGATGAGCAGGAAGACGTCGGCGGCCACGGGCAGAATGCCAAAGGCCGCGCCCCGGTTTTGGTTGTGGGTAAAGCGGAACCAGGACTCCAGCGTCGGCAGCGGCGCCAGGCTTTGGCCCGGCAGCAGACGCGCCTGAACCAGCGCCTTGCTGGCCTGGTCGGCGAGCAGGACGCTGCCCGAGATGCCCAGCAATTGCAGCCAGTAGCGTCGCATGCGGTCTCCTGTCCTGCGTCGATTGTAACGGCGCGGGCCAGCGCCAGGCAAGCCTGCGCCCCTTCCCGGCGCCGGCGCGGCAGCGAGGACTGACCATGGACGGCAACCTGCGCAAACGGGTGCGCACCGCGCTGCTGGTCGGCCCGCTGATTCTGCTGCTGGTCGCTGCGGGCGGACCGGGCTTTCTGCTGGCGGTGCTACTGGCGGGCGCGCTGGGCGGCTACGAACTGGCCCAATTGCCGGGGCGGGCCCCGCGGCGCGTGGCCGTTGCCATGGCGCTCTGCGTCCCGGCGATCAGCCTGGCGCTGGCCTACGGCCAACCCTGGTTGCTGCTGGCCCTGCTGATGCCGCCGCTGTCCGGCTTGCGCAGCAGACGCGCGCTCCTCCTGGGGACTGTCGCTGCGCTTTACGTCGGCGCGGCGCTGGGTTTGCTGCTCCTGCTGCGCAGCGGCGAGCAGGGTCGGCTGTGGACGCTGCTGCTCTTCGCCAACAACTGGAGCGCGGACAGCGCCGCGATGCTGGGCGGGCGTCGTTTCGGTCGCCACCGCCTGGCGCCGGCCATCTCGCCGGGCAAGACGGTCGAGGGGGCCCTGCTGGGCTTGCTGGCGGGCGTTGCCGCCGGGCTGGCGCTGGCCGCTGCGGGGGGTATGCCGCTGGCGTTGGCGTTGCCACTCAATCTGGGCGTGGCCCTGGCCACGCTTGGCGGCGACCTGCTGGAGTCCTTGCTGAAGCGACAGTGGCGGGCGGATGACAGCGGCACCCTGCTGCCGGGGCACGGCGGCCTGCTGGACCGTATGGACGGCACACTGCTGGCCGCGGCGGTGTTGTGGCTTTTGTTACAGGTTCTGCAGTAAGGACGCTGTTCAGGCTGGCGGCTGAATTGCCCGCCAACACGTCCCGGTCGCTATTCCTCGCCTGCGCCGGTGAAACGCTGCGCCATACGCAGAATATCCAGCGGCAGCACCAGTTTGGTGGCCGGGCTGCTGCCGATATCACGCAGGGTGTTCAGGTATTCGAGCTGCAGGGTGTTGTCACCGGCCTGGTGCGCTTCTTCCTCGATGGCCTTCAGCGCCGCGGCGTAACCCTCGGCCTTCAGTAGCTGCGCCTGTTTCTCGCCCTCGGCCTGCAGGATGGCAGACTGGCGGGCGCCTTCGGCGCGCAGGATTGCGGCCTGCTTCTCGCCTTCGGCCACGGTGACGGAGGCCTCACGTTCGCCGCTGGCGCGCGTGACCTCGGCGCGACGTTCACGCTCGGCGCTCATCTGTCGGTTCATGGCGTCCTGCACGTCGCGCGGCGGCTCGATTTCGCGAATTTCGACGCTGGTGATCTTCAGGCCCCAGCGCTCGGTGACTTCATCCAGTTTGACGCGCAGGGTGTCGTTGATCTGTTCGCGTTTGGAGAGCACGTCGTCGAGCGAGATGTCGCCGATGACGGCGCGCAGGGTGGTGGTGGCGATGTTGGTGGAGGCGTGCACCACGTGATCGACTGAAATGACCGAACTTTCGGGATCGACGACGCGATAGTAGACGAGGAAATCGATGGAGATTGGCGCGTTGTCCTGGGTGATGGCCGTCTGCGCCGGGATATCAAGGAACCTTTCGCGCATGTCGACGCGAATGGCGCGTTCGAGGACGGGAATGATGATGACGACGCCGGGGCCGCGCGTACCGGCGTAGCGGCCCAGCGCCAGCACGACCAGACGCTGGTATTCCGGCACGATGTGCACGTGGCGCACGATGACGAGCACCACGAAAATCACGAAAAGGACCGCGAGAATGGAACCGGGATCAAAAGGCATGGGGGACTCCAGTCATTGTCACTCGGTGGACATGAGGCTTTCGTCAACGGCCATGGCCTGCGCTCGCTCGCTCACGCGCAGGTTCAGCCCCTCGCGCCCGATGACGACGACTTCGACGCCCGTCGCCAGCGGTCGATCGCTGGTCGCGCTCCACAGTTCGCCGCGCAGGAGGACCGTGCCGACCGGGTCCAGCGCGCGCGTAACGCGTCCGGTTTCGCCCTGGAAGTCGTCCAGGGCCAGGGCCGGTGGTGCCTTGCGCACACGGGCCAGCGCCGGCAAGAGGGCGAAGCGCCAGTAAAGCAGCGCGAGCGCCACGCTGAGGCCGATGATCAGCGGCGAGACCCCGCCGGCGGGGAACATCAGCAGGCCGCCGGCCACCTGCAGGGCCAGACCGGCGCCGGTCAGCAGGGTATGGCGCGGCCGCAGCAGGAAGGGCAGCAACATGAAGGCCGAAGCGCCCGCCACCACCAGCAGCACGCCGATCCAGTTGACCGGCATGCCGGTCAGCAGCAGCAGCGAGCCGCAGATGCCCGCGACGGCGAGCAACTCAAGCAGGCCCGTGCCCGGCACGAAGGTCGCCGTAACTCCCAGCCACAGGCCGAGAACGAGGCCGAGATAGACGATGTCCGGCGCAAGTTGAATCATGGGCAAGGCGAATTCCCTGTCCATAGTATACAGAGGATTACGTTTCCGGGGCTTTGCGGGTTCGGAATTGGAAGGGGGCCTCACCCCTTCCCCCCCCGACCCCCTGTCCCGCTCGGTCGCGGGAGCCCTTCCCGGAGAGAGGGGGAGACTATGCATTGGCCGGGGAGAGCGTTGAAGCAGAGTGCTGCATAAAGTCCCCCTCCCTGAGGGAGAGGGATTTGGGGTGAGGGCGAGCCTAACGGGTGCACACCGCCGCGTCGCCGGCGATGCGTGTTCGGCGCCTGCCGGGCGATTTGATAAATCGCCCCTACAGCCAGGGGCGCCATTCCCTGGCGCCCTCTTTTTGGGAAGGGCTCCCCCGACTGAGCGGAAGGGCTCCCGTCCCCCAGGACGGGAAAGGGTTTGGGGTAAGGGCGTGTCTAACGGGTACGCACACCGCCGCGCAGGTAGTCGGCCTCGTCGCTGAGGACGAAGCCGATGACTTTCGCGACGCCTTCGGGCATGCCGTAGTGCTCGCTGGCGTAATCGTGCGCGTCCTGCTCCGGTCGACCTTCGCGACGTGCGCGGGCGATATCCACGCTGAGCTTGATTTCGGTGATGATGTTGCCGGGGTAGATGGTGTTGACGCGAATGCCGCGGTCCGCAAGGCGCTCCTGCAGGGTCATGGAGAGGCCGTTGGCGCCGCCCTTGCCGGAGGCGTAGGCCAGCGAGGAACTGGGACCGAAGACGCCGGCGCCGGACGCGATGACGACGAAGACGCCACGACCGCTGGCCTCAAGCAGGGGCGCGCTGTATTTGGCGCAGAGGAAAACCCCGGTGATGTTGACGTCGAGGGCGCGTTTGAAGTCCTCCAGCGGCATCTCTTCGGGCGAGAGCCAGGGGCCGGGCAGGACGCCGGCGGCGCAGACCACCTTGTCCAGCCCGCCGTGGCGCTCGCGCACAAAGTCGATGAGGGCCCTGACCTCATCTTGCTGGCGCACGTCCGTCTGCAGAAAGTCCGCGCAGCCGCCCTCGTCGCGGATGGCCGCGGCGCGCGCTTCACCGCTGGCCTTGTGGTCGGCGATGACGACGCGGGCGCCACGCAATGCGCAGAGTTCGGCCGTGGCCGCGCCGATGCCCTGCGCCGCCCCGGTGACGAGAATGACCTTACCCTGCAAATCGGCAGTCATGAGACCTCCTGCGGCGTCCCCGGGAGCGCGTCCCCGTCCCGGTCAAATTCATTCATTGGAAGGCAATGGCAGCGCTGTGCGCCAGGGGAAAAGTTCGGCGCGGAAGAGGCGCTGTTGCACGCCCGGGTCCTTGTGCATGACGGCCAGCGCCGCGTCTTCGTCAGGCGCCTCAAAGATGACGATGCCGAAGCTGTGGTAATCGGCCAGCAGGGTGCGGCCGGCCAGATGCACCCTGCCCTCGTTACAGAGCCCTTGCAGATACGCGAAGTGCTGCTCAAGTATGGCTTTTTCCTCTTCCGTGCCGCCCGTGACGAGCATCTTGAGACGCAGCGGCTGGATGCGGTAAAGCCAGTGCTTCATGGAAGCAGCGACGTCCAGTGGCGCCAGGTCCGCGCGGACGCGGCCGTCAGGCGGACCTGCAGCGCCCTGCGCGGATCCTGTGACCAGGGCAGGCAGTGTTGCGCCGGCAACCCGCCGTTCTCCTTCCTGCTGCAACCGGGCATCTGGCGCAATTGCCTGCTAGCAATTCCCTCTTTGGAGTTTGTAGAGGCCCATCTGCGTGTTGTTGTTCGCATTGGTCCGCTCGGGAATCGCATTGTCGAAGTTGACCTGCGCGTAGATAACGTGATTGCTGTTGACGTGGCGAGATACGGTCAGCCACGCCTTGGCGCCGACGGTCTGGCCGGGCGCGATGGGCGGGAACTCCCCGATTGTCTCTTGCGCAACGTCATCCCGCCGACCCCCGTCGTTCTTGAGGCCATAGTCAAGAAAACGGACCCTGCCTCCGGGTGAAGGAGTCGTGCCGAAGTTGGCCACGTCAACCTCAACGACAAAGCCCACACCGCAAACAATTACCCCTCCTGGCGAGCCGTGGCGCATGTGACCGGCGACCAGATCAACGTCGCCGGTGGGGACGACAGTCGGCGGCGGTGGCGGCAGCGGTGGCGGCACGATCTGTGGCAGGTCGTCGGTCGCGCCCGACGCGTTTACCACAGTGGGCGAAATCCAGCCGGGGCGGCCGTCCGACAGTTCAATGCGGAACCAGCCGGAGCCGCGACTGCTGATGCCAAGCGCGGGCGCGCTGTCGCCGTTGCGCAGGACGCCGATGATGCGGAAACGGGTGCTGTCGCCGGAGCGCACGTTGGCGTTGACGCGAGCCGTCACCCTGGGCGAATCATCGGAGACGGCCATCGTCTCCTCCGTCGCCTCCTCTATCACCATGGTCATGTCGCCGGCCATCATGTCCTGGTTTTCGACACGCAGCGGCCATACGACCTGGTGAGCCATGTCGCCGCCGCCGGAAAGCACGTTCAGACGCAGTTCATAGAGGCCATCCTCCACGGCAGTGGTATCCCAGGCGCCCAGCACGTCGTCGACCACGGCTGTGGTGGATGGCAGGGAGACAGGTAGCCAGGGGCGTGAGTCGGGCGCGCCGAGGTCATCATCCAGCGCGCGATACTCTATGAAGAAACTGGTCATGTCGGGGAGGTTGACAGTGCCTCTCAGGGAGACCTCGCCGCGCAGGACATAGACTGCCGGTGGCCAGGTGATCTCTGCCGTTGGTTCCTCCGCTTCCTGCGCCACGACGGGCAGGACCAGCAGACACAGCACAACCGCGAACATGGAGATTAACTTGCTGCGCATCACAGGCCTCCACAGACTTTTTATGTCGCCACAATAGTGCCGCATGAATTCTGCTCTGGCAAACGGACAGCTTCACCCGGCCACGCGAGTCCCCCGGGCAGGGGGCTCAGGAACGCATGATCGCCTTCTGCATCAAATTTCTGCTGACCGCCCTGGAGGGTGGCCTCCAGGGCGGTATCGTTTCTCGCGGCGATGCCCTCACCATGCAATGACGCCGGTGAGGTTGACCTTGCCTCAGCAGCCGGCCTGCGCCAGCGTATAGTCGCGACTGGCGCTGTTGTTGCCTTCGTTGCTCTCCGCCACTGCGTTGGCGGTGTCGAGCGTGATCACCAGACGATGGCCTTCATTGTAAAAGGTGGTCACGGTCAGGTTCATGACCGCAGTAAAGCGTTGGCCGGGCTCGAGGGCAGGGAAGCCACCGCTGGTGGTCGCGCTGATCGTCCCGGTGTTGATGTGCCAGTCCTGCACCAGGATGACGCCGCTGGCGCCCGAGTTGCCCGAACCGATGTTGGCAATCTGCGCCGTGATTTTAACCGCCTCGTTGCAACGCGGCTGCTCAGGTTCAAAGTTGATCCACTCGACGATCAGGTCGGCGTTGGCGGGAACCGGTGTAATCGTCGGCGGGGGCGGCAGCGGCGGCGGCACGATGCGCGGCAGGTTTTCAATGTTGCCCGACACCAGCACCACAACGTCCGAGATCCAGCCGCGGCGCCCGTTGGGCAGGGCGATCTGGTACCAGCCGCTGCCCCTGCTGCTGACGCCCAGAATCGGCGCGCTTTCGCCGGTGAGCAGGGCGTCGATGGCGCGGAAGCTGGTGCTGTCGCCCGTGCGAACGTTGGCGTTGACGCGCGCCGTCACTCTTGGCGATTCATCGGGCACAGGCGTCTCTTCTTCCATGACCACCCCCATGCCTTCGTCCGGCATGCGTTCGTTTTCCACGCGCAGGGGCCCGAGCACCTGGCGCATCATCTCGCCGCCAGGGGTCACGACATTCAGCCGCAACTCGTAAAGACCATCGGCAACGATGCCCGTATCCCAGGTGCCCAGCACGTCATCCACGACGGGTGTGCCGGATGGCAGGGTAACCGGCAGGTAGGCGCGCGAGTCCGGCGCCATAAGGTCGTCATCCAGCGCGCGATATTCAATGTAATAACTGGTCATGCCAGGCAGGTTAACCGTGCCCCTGAGGGAGACCTCGCCGCGCAGGAGATAAACAGGCGGCGGCCAACTGATTTCGGCCGTGGCTTCGGCCTCCTGCGCCACTGTGGGCATGGTCAGCAGGCAGAGCGCAATCACGATCAACAGGGCTTTTTTGCTGCGCATCAACGGCCTCCTTTGCTTGATTGGAAGAGCCGCGGTTATTGTGCCGCAAGTAGTTCCCTGTGGCAACAGGGACTGCGCCGCGCGTTATACTTGGAATCGGATGAAGGGAACCGGCATGACGGACAGTAGGTTGAAGGCGCAGGTCTTGCGCATCGCCACTGCGCGCATTAACCACAAGGCAGCGTCGGACGAACGCGTGCTTGATATCACAAGGAAATCGGCCAACGAGGAGGCCGGCAGATTAATGGCGCCGGAGTGGCGAATGGTGCTGGACTTTAAGGAGGATCGAATAGACTGGCCAACCTACACCAGGCAGTATCAGGACTTGCTGCGCAAACGCTACGCGAGATATGCGCAGGTGTTTCATGATCTCATCCGGGATGCCATTGACGAGGACAAACGACTCGTCCTCACCTGTTACTGCAACACAGGGTCAGACAGTCGGGAATGTCACCGCTTCCTTATGGCTGACATTCTGGGAAAAATAGCCCGTCAGCGAGGCTATGAGGCAAGCAGGGAAGGCGACCTTTCACGTCACATGGTGCCTGAGACTTCGCCACAACTGGCCCTGGGCATCTAAATGCCACAACCTGTCGACCATTTGCACCATCGGTTTCACACAAAAGACGGCGGCCGGGTTCTTTGGCTTGCTGCGAGAACATGGCATCACAAAGGTGCTGGATACGCGTCGTCGACCGGGTTCGCAATTGAGCCGCTTCGCGCATGGCGATGACCTGGCCTGGCTGCTGGCGGATCACATTGAAGAGCACTGACCGGACACGAGAATCGTGTACCTGTCATGAGGGAGCAGCATGGAAACAAGGTTCCTTCTCACTGATCTGACGGCAATGCATGGCGACAGGGTATGCATCGCCGATACACCATGACCAGGCGGATTGTTCAATGAGCGCGCGCCACATCCTGCTCGTCGTCCTCGACACCCTGCGGCGCGATCACCTTTCCACCTACGGCTACCAACGACCGACCGCGCCGGCGCTCAACGACTTCGCCGGCCGCGCTGCACTTTTCGGCCGCGCCTGGTCGCCGGCGCAGTGGACCCTGCCGGCGCACGCCTCGCTCTTCACCGGCCGTTATCCCTCCGT
This sequence comes from Anaerolineae bacterium, assembly GCA_021296065.1. Lineage (GTDB taxonomy): Bacteria > Chloroflexota > Anaerolineae > Aggregatilineales > Phototrophicaceae > JAGWBD01. The sequence goes on along the minus strand of JAGWBD010000002.1, from coordinate 49,147 downwards.
CCATCAGCTCAGCCAGGTGAACGACCGCCTGGGGCTGCGACACGCGACGCTTGCGGAAATCCTGCAGACCGCCGGCTGGCAGACGACAGCTTTCTGCAACAATCCCCTGCTGGCCGCGCTGGATTGCGGCCTGCAGCGCGGCTTCACGCAGTTCTTCAGTTACGCCGGCGTCGCTCGCTGCCGACCGGCCCTGCGCGTACGCGCGCAGGGCAGGGCCTGGGGGCGCCTCATGCAACCCGTCCAGCAGCGGGGCGCCCGCTCGAACCTGCTTTTTCGCGCCGCCATGCGCCCGCGTCTGGCGCCCCTGTGGACCCGGCTGATTCGCTTCAGGGGCGATGGCGCCAGCTCCATCGAAGACCTCTGCGACTGGTTTCGCCAGCAACGCGCCGGGGACGCGGACGCGCGCCACTTCATCTTTCTCAACCTGATGGGCGCCCATTTGCCCTGGCGTCCGCGGCGGGAAGCCCTGCAACGCATCGCGCCCGACCACGGGCCGCAGGCGCGGCGGTTTGTGCGCCGCTTCAACGCCCGCGCCGCGCGCTGGACCCTGCCGCCGGAGCCAATGCTGACGGCGGACGAGCGCCAGGCGCTGCTGGATGCCTACGACGCCGAAATCCTGCAGCAGGATGCACAACTGGCGCGCCTGTTCCAGACGCTGGAGCGTATGGGCGCGCTGGCCGATACCCAGATCATCGTCGTCGCGGACCACGGCGAGACCCACGGCGAGCACGGTTTCATGGGCCACGGCTTCGGGGTGCCACAGGAGCTGGTGCAGGTGCCGCTGCTGGTGTATGACCCCGCAGGGCGCTTCCCCGCCGGCCAGCGCGTGAACACACCCGTCTCCACGCGCCGCGTCTTCCATACAACGCTGGCAACTGCCGGCCTGGACGCGCCAATGGACGCGGCCGCGCCGGACGCCGACGTGGCGCGTCTGGACCTGGCGACGGCGGCGCAGGGACAGGATGACGCGGACCGGGTCTTCAGCGAGGCCTGGCCCCCCGAGACGTTGCTGGCACTTTTGCGACAGCGCCACCCGGGCTTGCTGGCGCGCAAGCGTCTGGCGCAACCGCGTCGCGCCATGGTCAGCGGGCGCCATCGGCTGCTGCTCTGCGGCGAGGAGGTGGAAGCGCTTTACGACACGCAGCAGGATCCCTTCGAATGGCGCAACCTGGCGCCGCAGCAGCCGGGACTGGCGCAGCGTCTGCGGCGGGAGATGCTGGCTGCCCTGCCCGCGACGCAGCAGGCGACGCGCGAGTGGGAGCCAGACGCCGGCGTGGCGGGGACACTACGAGCGCTGGGGTACATCGAATGAAGCAAGCATCCAGGCACATTACACCAGCTGCAGCGCCCACAGGCCGCAGGATAAAGATTCCTTTGCTGGTCCTGCTGTTCGCGACCGGACTGCTGCTGGCAATTGCGGTCAGCGCCCAGGATGACGCCCTGTTTCGCGTGGTCACCAATGACACCCTGAACCTGCGCGCCTGTGGCAGCACGGACTGCGCCCGGGTCGGCCAGGTGGCCGGCGGGACGGAACTGCCGGTCCTCGCCGTTGAGGGGGACTGGTACCAGGTGCTGGTGGACGGGGAACCGGTGTGGCTGGCCGGCTGGCTGACGACGCGTCTGCCTGCGACGGACCCGACGCCGACTCGCGTCAAATTGCTGGCGATGGGCGAGACCTGGGAGGAACCCGTCACCGGCTGCAAGCTTCTCGTGGGCAAGGTGGCCGACGAGGCCGGCGACCTTGCGCTATTGCTGGCGGGAGACGGCCGACGCGAGGTGCGCGTGGACGTTTTCCTGCCTGGCGCCGCCAGCGCCCTGCCGCTGGCGGACAGCCGGGAGTCCCTTACGGACGTGATGGGCAATCCCGTCACTGTCCGCACCTGGCCGGCAAGCCTGCGCTGGCCCGCGGGCCGCTATCGCTTTGCATTGGGCCTGGGCGAACTCAGTAGTGAATTTGAATGGGAAATGCCTGGCCCGGGCGAATACTCGCTGCTCGTCGATTGCGAACGACCCGCCGCCGCGTCTGTGACCGGCGAGGCTCCGGTACGGATGCTGGTGGCCGAACAGATTTACCGCGACCAGGAAACCGGCTGCAACCTCTTTCTGTCCGCACTGCAGGGGCAAGCGGGTCTGGATGTCCTGCTGCTCGGGGAAAGGCGGCGGGAGGCCCGGGTTTACCTGTTTCTACCCGGAGAAGAAACAGCGCTGCAGCCCGAGCGTGAGAAAGAGGAAGATCAACCTGACGAGGGCGAAGCGCACGTAGCCCTGTTTTATTCCCGCGACGCGAACTGGCGTGCCGGTCTCTATCGCATCGAACTGAACCTGGGCGAAGTCAGCAGTGTATTTGGCTGGGAAATGGAAAGTCCGGGCAGGTATGCGCTGCTCGTCGAATGTGAGCGTCTTGCCGACACGCTCGTGACCGGCGATGCGCCGCCACAATTGCTCTTGACCGGAGAGATTTACCGCGACCGGGAAACTGGCTGCAACCTCGTCGCGACCGCGGGAGAGGAGCAGGCGGGTTTCGAGGTCATTTACATCGGGGAACAGCGACGCGAGGTCCGGGTCGAGCTGTTTCTTCCCGACGACGATACGGCTCTGATGGCGGAGCCTGAGAAACAAGTCGGCCAGTTCGACGATGGCGAAGCGTACATCGCCCAAACCTATGCCAGCGATTTGAACTGGCGGCCGGGCCTCTATAGCATCGAACTGAAGCTTGGCGAAAGCGGCAGCGCCCTAGTCTGGAACATGGAGTCCCTGGGCAAATACTTTCTCTTCGTCGATTGCGATGAGTCGCCGACGGGCGAGTCCGCGTCGGATCAGGCGCCGGTCATGCTGGAACTGGAAGAGTCACACCATGATCCGATCACCGGCTGCATCGTCGTGCTCTTCCCGGAGAGCGTGGACGATGACCTGAATCTCCTGCTCCAGGGTGAGCGCCAGGAGGACCTCGCAGTCAGGGTCTTTGGACCTGACGAGATCCGTCCCAGGACGTCTGACGGGCGTCTGAACAGGACTTTTACGGACAGCGACGCGCCCTACCTGCTGCAATTTTACGCCGCGGACCAGGGCTGGCCGGCCGGGCTTTACCGACTGGAGCTGGAACTGGAGGGTCAGGTCAGCGAATTTGTCTGGCACATGGAAGCGCCGCGCGACCAGTCGCTTCTCATCCTCTGCGACGAGGACCCGCCCGGGCAGGAGCGTGCGGAGGTCACAGTCGGCCCCACGCCCACCCCGCCCAGGGTGCCGGATGCCGAAGAACCCGGTCAGGGTGCTCCCCTGTTCCAGGCGGTCACGAACAACACCCTGAACCTGCGCGCCTGCGCCAGCGCGGATTGTGAGCGGGTCGGCCAGGTGGCGGGAGGGACAAACCTGCCGGTCTACGCCGTCGAGGGCGACTGGTATCAGGCGCTGGTGAACGGCGAACCGGTCTGGCTGGCCGGCTGGCTGACGACGCGCGCGCCGGACATGGTGCTTGAAGACACCAGCATGATTCTGGACGAAAGGACCGGCTGCACGGTCCTGCTCGGCGCCCGGCAACTGTTTGACGTGCTGCACATCATGGTGGGAGGCGAGCGCCATGAGGATGTCCGCTTTGACTTTTTTGCGCCCGGAGCGAGTGAACCCCTGACGTATTCCGATCGCTCGACGATCAGTCTCGAAGAGTCCGACGGCACCATGATCGAGCACGTCTATCAGGGCGTTCTGGTCAGCGCAGGCGAGCCCTACCGTCTGTTGATCGAACTGGACGGCAGGTCCAACCTGGTGGAGTGGGTTCCGGCCCGGTCCGGCGGAACGGCCATCTTTATCATTTGCAACGATCCGGAAACGCTCGACAGTGAGACCGGCCCAGGGCCGATTTCGGCGGCAGCCACGCAAATCTCCCAGGTCCCGGCGGCGGGCGTCACAGCCGACCCCACCCCCGCCATTGTTATGGAAGTCGGGGACACGCTTCGCGACGCACAAAACGGCTGCCTGGTGCGCCTCGCCCCGGAAAGCCCGGGCCAGGACCTTGACGTGGTGCTCTCGGGTGAGCGCCGGGCCGAGGTCGAGGTCAGGCTCTTTCGCCCTGGCGCCGGGCAGGCGTTGCCCTTCAGCGACCGTGTCGAAAGATACCTGGTTGAGGGTGAACCGCCCATCATCAGGCAAAACTACAGCGCCGACCTGGACTGGCCCTGGGGGCTTTACCGTCTGGAGGTGGAACTGGATGGCCGCATCAGCGCCTACGCCTGGCGCATGGAATTTCCGACGGACCAGTTCTTCCTGATCATTTGCGAAGAGACCCGCGCCATTCCTGCGACCCCTGCCACGCCCGCGCCCGCCGCTGCGTCGCCCAGGTTGCTGGAGACGGACGTGGCCTGGCGTGATGACCACACGGGCTGTGAAATCCTGGTCTCCGACAGAACGCTGGATGGCGACCTGAACATCTGGATTACCTCACCCAGACCGGAAGACGTGGTCGTCAGGGTTTACCGCCCTGGCGAAAGTTCGCAGGTCCCCTTTTCCGGCCGCTTCCGGGACGACATTGAGGAAGCGGACCTGCCGCTTGACTGGCAGTACTACAAGACCGACGACACCTGGCGGGACGGGACCTGGCAGCTTGAAATCAGCCTGGATGGCAAGAGCAGCCGCTTCGACTGGCAACTCGAAAACGCGGGCGACCAGATCATCACGGTTCTTTGTGACGCGCCTGACCTCAATCTGACCGGGTCGGCCCCGTCCCCGGACAGACAGGGGGCCGGCCGGGATGAGGCGCAGGTCTCCGTCGAGCCCACGCCGCCCAGGGTGCTGGAGACGGACGTGATCTATCGGGATGACCACACTGGCTGCGACATTATTGTCGATCCGGATGCCCTGGATGGCGATCTGAACCTGGCGCTGGCGGGAGACAGGTACGAGGACATCGAGGCCCGGGTCTACCGCCCCGGCTCCGACGCGCCGCTGCGTCACACGGACCGCATTGATGACGTCTTCGCCGAATCCGACGAGCCATTCATCTGGCAATACTACTCGGTGACGTCTCCCTGGATCGACGGGCTGTATCGCCTCGAAATCGAGCTGGACGGCAGGACCACCCAGGGGCTCTGGGAACTTGAGCGCGGCGGCGACCAGCTCATTTACGTCTTCTGCAACACGGACGAGAATCAATTGCCCGTGGCGACCCTGACCCCGACGGCCATGCCCACGCCCAGCCCGACCGCCACAGCCACGTCTTCACCAACGCGCACGCCCGTTCCCACCCGGGCCAGGGTGCTGGGCCGGGGGGAAAACCTGCGCGACTTCATTACCGGTTGTGATCTGTTCCTCGACCATGAAGGTCTGGACGGGCACTTTCATCTGGTGTTTACGGACAGCAGGCAGGAAGAGGTGGAGGCCTGGGTCTACCGCCCCGGCGACAGTCAACCCTACGAGTATTCCAGTCGGCGCAACGAGACCTTCGACGATTCAGGCGAGCCCTTCGTCTGGCAGATCTACCGCAACTTCGGCAGCTGGCCCGACGGGATGTATCGTCTGCAGATCGAGCTGGATGGCAGGGTCAGTGAAGTTTTCTGGGACCTGAAGCGCGGCGGCGATCAGGTGATTTACATTTCCTGCGACCGGTCTGTGCCGCCCGCCACGGTGACGCCCACCGCCACGCTCACCTGGACGCCCAGCCCCACGCCCACGCCCACCCTGACGCCGACGCCCACGCCGCTTGAAGCCGACGCCGACGTGCGGACCGGCGCGCTCCATAAGGACGAGGCGACCGGCTGCACGCTGCTGGTGCTGGAGTTCCCGCCGGAACAGGTGGACTGGAAGGACCTGTGGATCACGCGGGGCGGTTCGGAACGGGACTTCGTGGAGGTCGAGGTCTGGCTGCCGGACGCAGAGGGGCCGCTGCCGGTCGATGAGATGTACGAGGATGTCATCGAAACGGGCGAGTCGCTGATCGTGCAGAGTTATTCGCCGCGCACCGACTGGCGCAACGGCCTGTATCGTTTTGATCTGGGGCTGGATGACGACTCCAGCAGCCTGACCTGGCGCATGAGCGGGCCGGGCTACTACGCGGTCAGCGTCACCTGCGACCGGGCGTCAGGGCCGGCCCCGTCAGTGTGACGGGGCCGGGATGATGGTTGTTGCGGCCTAAAGGGACTTCTCGCCGGCGACCAGGGCCTCCAGCAGTTGCTCAAGCCAGTCGATGCGGCGCGTCAGCAGGGTCACCTGCTCCGTGAGGGTCGTGGCGTCGGCCACCGCCTGACGCGCCGCTTTTGCATCGTCGTGCGCCGTCCTGATCTGCGCTTCGCGCGTTTTCTGCGCCCGCTGCGCCGCGCTCGGTTGCTTTGGGTCATGGCCGCTGACGAGGCTGCGAATGGCGACGGCCTGTTTGTCGTCGGCGTCCGCGCCGAGGTGCACGATGACGCTGCCGCGGCGCAGGCTGATGCCCTTCACCGCCGCGTCGGGCAGGGCGCGCAGGCTGGCGTCGAGGGCCTCCACGTTCACGCCCTGCATGTTGCTGATGACGATCTCGCGCATGTCAGCTGATCTCCCGCGCCCAGAACTGGGGATGAACGTCAAGGTTGAGGGTGCCGGCGCCCGCCAGCATTTGCGCGACGCCGGTTTGTTTCGTGCGTTTCCATTGCAGGTAAAGCTGGTGCGACCCCGCGGCCAGGTCGCGCACCAGCGCCGTAAAACTGACCGACGTCCAGCTGCGGTCCGAGATGCCCCCGATCAACAGGCCGTCGTCCCTGCCGACGCGCCTGCCATCCAGCGCGACGTCGAGGGCCACGCCGCCGCCGCTGAAGCCATTGAACAGCATGCCGAAGTAAACGACCAGTAGATCGCCACCGGCCGTGGTCAGCTTCAGGGCCAGGCGCTCGCGGTCGACGTCGACGAACTCGTCGCTGCTGGTGGTGTAGTCCGCTTCCTCGTCGAGGCGCACGAAGGCGGTGGGCGGGTCTTTCAGAAAGGTCAGGTTGTCGCGCAACTGGCCGTTGAGGTCGGCCTCGGTCACCAGTTGATCGACCTGCCAGGTGAGCGGTGTGTGCCAGGTGGGGGTCATGGTTGCTCCTGTATTCGATGAACGGGGTGGATGGGGTTACCAGGCCAGCACGGCGTCGCGGTTGAGACGGCGCCGGCCGAGCGACCAGAAGGGCTTGCCGGCGCTCTCCAGGCGCCAGCTAAGGCGCGGGCGGCTGTCCGGCGAGACCTCGAACGCCTCGCCGATGATGAAGTAGTCGTCCTGGTGGCCGGTCTGCGTTTCGCCGATGCGGATGCGATCGAAGAGTCGCCGCGCCAGGGCCGGCCGCACCTGCGCCGCGCCTTCCAGCTGCATGCTGTGAACGAATCCGCGCGGCGCCTGGCGGCGGGCCAGTTCAAAGCGGGCGAGGGAGCGGGCCTGGGTCAGCGAGTCGAGCGCGGGCAGGTCGAGGCGCAGCGTGGCCGGGCCATGGCGGTTCTGGCTGCCCAGGCTGCGTTGAGTCACCAACAGCGGATCGCCTCGGTAGAGTGGCGTGCCGCGCAAGCGCGCGCCGGTCTGCAGCCAGGCGGTCACGCGGGCGCTGTTGCGTATCTCCAGCAGCGCCGCGCTGATGCCGACCTCGCGCAGCAGCAGTGTCACTCGCGCCGTGAGCTCCGCGCCGCTGCCGTCGGGGCTGGCGTTGGCGCGCCAGTCGCGCCCGGCGGCCGGCGCCATCAGGTCCAGCGCGGCGCAGGGCTGGCCGTATTCGTCGCGAAAACGCAGTAACACCCGCTGTGAGCGCAGGACGGGCAGCGACTGCAGCAGGGTCCAGACCACCGTGTCGGGCGGGCCCTGCCGTCGTGGCGTCAGCAGCACCTCGACCTGACTGACGCGCTCGTCGGCCCAGCTGTAACGCAGGCCCTGCATGTCATCGCGGAAGCTGGCCTGCGCCTCGATGTGTTGCAGCAGGTGATGGCGGCTGAGGTAGACGGCCTGTCCCTCGTGGTCGATATGGAAGCGGCCGCGCACGGCGGCGCAGACTTCGGCGATGGCCGCCAAAGCCGGGATTCCCGCCAACCAGGTATCGCCGACGCGGGCCAGCCGGTCCGGGTCGCGCCCCGGATGACGGCGGATGTTGAGCGGGGCCAGGCGCGTGTTGCTTCCCAGTTCGCTGTGACTGGCCTGCCCCAGCAGCCAGGTGCCCTGCAGGCGCGCGCGACGCAGGGGCACGGCGTCGAGGCAGCGCGCGATGATCTCGTCCGCGTGGCGGGCGTTCATGGGCGGCAGACGAATGGGGTAGGCGGCCAGTTGCGCGCTGGCATCCTGCGCGATCAGCAGGGCGCGGCGCGCACCGTGGGCGCCGGCCTGCGGCTCGACGCGGGCGACGTGGCCGCTGAAGTGGACGCGGGACTGCGCGCCGTCATGGCTACGGATCTGCAGCAGACGGCCCGGCGCCAGTTCGCCGCGCTCCGGCGAGAAGCGACCGTCGCGGTTGCGCAGGGTGACCTCCGCCTGACCCGGCTGCGCGACGCTGTCGTGGGGGCCTTCCATGCCGCGGCGCCAGCGAATCGCCAGCACCGCCTGGCTGATGTCTTCGTCGGGGCCGTCGAAGCGGCCGTCGTCGTCGTGATCGAGATACACGCTCCAGCGCAGGCTCATGGTTGCAACTCCAGCAGCCAGCGATGGCGGAAGGCACAGCCCTGCCAGTCGACGCCGCCGTAACGAAAGGCGCCGGGCTCGACGCGAACCTGCGTCGGTGTCGCCAGGGCATCGCCGAGAGTGACGTCGGCGGTGAGGGCTCTGAGGCAGGCGTCGATGCCGTCCACCAGCGCGGGCAGGTTGCCGCGCAGACCGGCGGCGGAGCCCCGCGGCGAAACCAGCAGCAGGTGGGTCACCAGCACAGTGGCCTGGCGCGGGCTCTCGCTGAATGTCAGGGCGCTGAAGGCCTCGCCCTGCTCGCGGAAGAGCGAAGCCTCGCGCTCGCGCAGGCCGGGCAGCAGCACCAGCAGGGCCGGCGCCTGGCTGCGGTCGAGCACGGCGGGCAGCTGGTCGATGGCGAAGTTGTGGGCGATGCCGGGCACTTCCAGCCCGGCCAGACGGGTCAATGCGTCGCGTAATGGCGGCAAGGTGAACCTCCTTTTGGACATAAGGGTCTGTTGAATGCAGGCAAGGACCTGGGGCCGGGGGGTGAGGGCGTCCCCAACAGCCCTGTCCGTCCGTTTGCGTTACACTCCCCGCCACCCGACCCGACGGCGAGGGTTGTCTCATGGCGAAGAAGAAGAAACGCAAACGGCTAAACCGCAAGTTCTACGAGGCCGAGCTGGTGCAACTGCAACTCGGTCTGGTCCGGCTGCAATACTGGGTGAAGCACACCGGACTGCGCGTGCTGGTGCTCTTCGAGGGCCGCGACGCGGCCGGCAAGGGCGGCCTGATCAAGCGCATCGTCCAGCCGCTCGATACGCGCGGCGTGCGTGTGGTGGCGCTCGGCAAGCCCTCCGACGTCGAACGCACGCAGTGGTACTTTCAGCGCTACGTGCCCCACATGCCCGCCGCGGGCGAAATCGTGCTCTTCGACCGCAGCTGGTACAACCGGGCCGGCGTGGAGCGCGTCATGGACTTTTGCAGCGAGGCGGAATACTGGGACTTTCTGCGTAGTTGCCCGCAATTCGAGCGCATGCTGGTGCGCTCCGGCATCCTGCTGTTCAAGTACTACCTTTCGGTCAGCGACGAGGAGCAGGAGCGACGCTTCCAGGCGCGCGCGCATGACCCCATGCGCCGCTGGAAGCTGAGCCCCATCGACCTTGAGACGCGGCAGCGCTGGGTCGAGTTTTCCAAGGCCAAGGACATCATGCTGGAACACTGCGACATCCCCGAGGCGCGCTGGTACCAGATCGACACCGACGACAAGCGCCGCGCCAGGCTGATCTGCATCCGGCACCTGCTGGAACACATCCCGCACGAAGACGTGATGCCCGGCCCGCTCAAACTGCCGCCGCGGCCGGCGCGCGAGGGCCAGTACACGCGCCCGCCGCAGGACCGCCATCTGGTGTTGCCGGACCCCTATGCAGACCATTAGGCGCCGCGATTATCGGACGCTCATGCGCTTTACATATCTTTTACAATCTGGCAATCGCCGCGTGACAAAAGACTGGCATGCTAGTCATGGCCTGCAAGAGGCAGGTCTGCATTGAGAGACGGGAAAGGACGTGAAATGAACACCCGCAACCTGTTTTTGACTATCCTGCTGATCGTCGTGCTCCCCCTGGGCGCCGGCCTGATCATGGCCCAGGACGACGGCGGCAGCAGCGATGAGGACAGCAGCGCCAAACAGCACGACGGTTTCGGTCGCGGCTTTCACGGCTTCGGCGGGCGCGGCATGGGCCGCGGCTTTGGGATGCCCGGCCTGCCAGCCTTGATGGACCTGGTCACGGAGGCCACGGGCCTTGGGTTCGCTGAGTTGTACGAGGCCCTGAGCGACGGTGACAGTCTTGCCAGTCTGATCGAGGCCAACGGCGGCGACGTGGATGCCTTCATCGCGGAGGCCACTGCACTGGCCACGGAAAACGCGACCGCGAACATCACCGAGCGAATTGAGGCCATGGTGCGCGGCGAGTACGGCGTCGGCATGCAGGACGCGGACACACGCGGCTTTGGCAGGCGTGGCATGGGGGGGCCGAAGGGCTTCGCCGGCCGCGGCGCGTTGGAAATGTACGGCCTCTTCGGGTCGGGGGCCGCGAGCGACGTGGCCGGGATGCTGCTGGAAGCCACCGGCCTTGAGATCGTCGAACTCCAGGGCGCGCTGCGTGAGGGCAACTCGCTGGCCAGCCTGATCGAGGCCAACGGCGGCGACGTGGATGCCTTCATCGCCGCGATAAGCGAGCATGCCAACGCCATGGTGGACGCGGCCGTCGAGTCAGGCAGACTCGACGCGGAACGGGCTGCCAGCTACCGGGAAGGCATGGCGGAGACGCTTGAGGCGCTGGTGCACGGCGAATTTTCGGCGCGCGAGAAAGGTTTTGGCTGGCGTGGCCGGTCGCATGGCGACAAGGACAGCGACGGGGCCATGGACGACGACGAGACGACGGAGACCAGCAACGCCTGACCGCCGCGGCGGTCTCAAGCCAGGGGGCGCGGGCGACCGCGCCCCTTTCGATTCCGGACCTCAGGACGCGGCGCTCTCGCGGCGCAGGGCGCGCAGTTCGCTGGCGACGTCGGCGGGCAGGTCGGCGGCGGGGATGCGCGCCGGCTCGCGGTAGAGCCACGCCGCCAGGCGCAGGCAGAGCAGATTGACGGCCGCCGCCGGCTGGTAGACGTCGATGGCGCTGCCCTGGCTGTGATGGGTGGCCGTCGTGCCCTGCGCGCCGCGCTGCACCTGCAATTCCTGGTTGCTGCCGTCGCTGGCCAGCAGACGCAGGTACTCGTCGCCGACGCGCAGCAACTGACCTGGCTGGAAGCGACCACTGTCGCTGACGAGCAGGGTCGTCGGCGCAGCCGTCAGCGGGTCGTCCTGCAGCGTGTCAACGCCGCTGCGCCAGGCCTGTGACCAGCGATCGTGCCAGCCCCAGAGGCCGCTCACCTGGATGGCGCCAGGCCCGCTGAAGCGCTGCTCGCCAGTCAGGCGCAGTACGCTGGCGCTGCCCTCCGCCGCGGCGGGCAGGGTCTGCACGTCGCTGAGGTCGATATCGCGGGCGTCGCCGTTGCCGAGGCGTTGCAAGTGCAGCAGGTCGTCCAGCAGGGCCAGCTCGCGCGGGTGGCGGGCTGCGTGAGGCAATGTGGCCAGTCGCGGCGTGAAACGGCGGCCGCTGTCCCTTTCGATGCGCGCGCTGGCGGCGCTCAGCGCGCGCCACAGACGCTCGTCGCCCGCGCTGTTGCCGGGTTCGAGATCCAGGCGGGTTCGCAGTTGTTTCGCTGTTGCCAGGGTATACATGGTCAGCTCCCTTGTGACCGGTCGATGAATGGACCAAAAGGCGGGTTCCGGCGCCGCAATTGAACAGGCGTCGCCATCAATGCGTAGAAGGGGTGTAACGAGGAGCGAGTGGATGCTGTCGGGCCCGACGCTGGCTGAAGAAGAGGCGCATGAGCAGGAGGAGCGGGGCCGTGCCGACGAGAACGACCTGCTGCGCGCGTTGCAGGCTGGCGATGATGAGGCTTTCGTGTCGCTTATGCAGCGTATGGAAAGCCCCCTGCGACGCTACGTGCGGCGCCTGATCGGCGACAGCGATGCCGAGGACGATATCGTGCAGGACGTGTTTTTCAGTCTCTATCGCAAGAGCGACCGGATCGACGCCCGGCGCGGGCTGCGGCCCTACCTGTTTCGCATGGCGCGCAACCGCTGCTACGATGAACTGCGCCGCCAGGGACGCTTTCAGAGCGTCTCGCTGGACGAGGAGCCGGAGGGCGAGTCCTTTTCGCTGGCGGAAACCCTGCCGGACCCGGCCGAGCCGACCGACGAACTGGCGCACTGGCTCTTCATCCAGCTGGTGGTGCGTGAGGCGATGGAGAAGTTGCCGGAAAACCAGCGCCAGGCGCTCATCCTCTATGCCGAGGAGCAAATGAGCTACGCCGAGATCGCCGTGGCCACCAACACCAACCCCGGCACCGTCCGTTCGCGTCTGTCGCATGCCCGTCGCACGCTGCGCCGCCTGGTGCCCCCCTGGGTGCTGGCCGAGCTGGACGGCGATACGGCATCCGGCCTGAGCGCGAGTCCGTCATGAAACAGTTCGACAAGGTTGAAACGCTGCCAAACCGCCCGTATCCCCCAGGCACAGAGAGGACTATGTGATGAACGAGGAAACCCGCGACCAGTTGCAGCAGATCGTCCGCGCGCTGAAAGCGCTGGACCAGTCCCTTCGCCACGCCATACGCGCCGACGCCACGGCCGGCACCGGCGCGATGATCCTGCGCAGCTACAGCAGCCTGCAGGCCCGCGCGGCAGAGCGTCTGCCCGACGACGTCTTCGTCTGCGAGACCCTGCGCCTGGAGCCCGAGCCGGACCTCGACGAAGCGCAGCTCATCACCCAGGTCAGCCTGGCCTGCAGCCAGCTGGCCGGCTACCTGGAGAGCCTGCTGCGGGCCCGGCGCCGGCCCCAGGTCGACATCGACCTGGACCTCGATGACATCGATTTCGGCGAGGTCAGCCGCACCCTGCGCGACACGCTCGTCACCCAGACGCGCGACACCATCCGCCGCGCCATGTCCGACATCGGCATCGACCTGGAGACCAGCGGCAGTACCGACCGTCGCCGGCGCGTGGTGATCGTGGACGCCGACGGCGATGAGGGGGAAGCGGAGAGCCTGGCCGGCAGCGACCTCAGCGGCCGCGACCTGGGCAACGAGAACCTCGCCGGCCGCGACCTGCGCGGCGCGGACCTCAGCGGCGCCAATCTGCACGATGCCGTCCTGGCCGAGGCCGACCTGCGCGGCGCGCGCCTGAGTGGGGCCGTCCTGCGCGGCGCGGACCTGAGCGAGGCGCAACTCGGTTCGGCGGACCTGACCGGCGCCGACGTCGGCGACGCCAACCTGGCCGATGCCGACCTGGACGAAGCGCGGCTGAAGGGCGCCAATCTCGCCGGCGCGTTGCTGACGGACGCGACCCTGGCCGGCAGCGATTTGCGCGGCGCGCGTCTCAGCGGCGCGGACCTGCGCGCGGCCGATCTGCGCGGCGCGGACCTGAGCGGGGCCAGCCTGCACCGCGCCAACCTGCGCGAGGCCAGCCTGGTCGAGGCCAACCTGCAGAGCGCGGACATCCGCAGCGCCAGTTTCCGCGCAGCGGACCTGAGCGGCGCGACCCTGCCCAACGGTCAGCGCTATCAGGACCCGGCGGACCTGGAGCAATTCGGCGCGGCCAGCAGCCGCAAGAAGTCGCCGCTGCCGCCGCAGGAAGACTGAGCGGCGGCGGTCAGGCGGGGCCGCTGCGCCCGGCGATCAGGGCCTGGCATTCGGGTGTGTCGAAGTTGTCGCGCAGCCATTCGGCCCTGTCGCGGGCGCTGTCCTGCGCCAGTTTCGCCCTGTCTTCGTCTTTCATCCAGGCGACCGCCTTCTTTTTGTTCTCTCGCATCAGGCCGCGCAGGGTCAGGTAATCGCGCTTGCGCCGGTTGCAGGGGCCGCAAAGCAGGATGCGGTTGAGGATGTGATTTTCGCCGCGGTCGGACCTGGGCGTGATGTGGTCGAGTTGCATGAATTCACGCTCCATCACGCGGCCGCAACCGGCGCACATGACGCCGTCGCCGGATGCCTGCGCCACGGCCAACACGTTCGTCATGCTCTTGTGGCTGATGCGCTGCCAAGGTTCCCGCGGACGCCGGATTCGCAGCTTGAAAGAGGGCGCGGCGACCTCGTTGTCGTCACTGCGCTCGGGCGGCGTAGTCTCGACATGCACGTCGTGCGGGAACATCAGGCCGTGGTCGCTGTCGGCGGTGACCATGCCTTCTTCCGCCAGGCGTTGCAGAACGATGTCTCTCGCGCCGTCCCAAATGTCCATACCGACCCACTGACGATTTAGTTGTTCAGCGGCGACGGGCGTGGTGGCGCAGCCGCAGAAGGGATCGAGCACAAAGTCACCTTCGTTGCTGCTGGCCTGGATGATGCGTTCGTAAAGCGCGAGCGGCTTCTGTGTGGGGTAACCTGTGCGTTCCTTGGCTTGGGATTGTACTGGCTGTATGTCCGTCCACACGCTGCCGATTGGCCTTCCCTTCTGTTCGTCAAGGTATCTCTTAAGGGCGGGAACAGATCCCGGCTTTGTTTGAATGACAAGGCCATTTTCGTACGCCTCTAGCATCCGTTCCCTTGTCCAGCGCCACACGCGTGTAACGCCGAGAAATTCATATGTCAGATTCGGGCGATCCTTGTTCGGATTTGCCAGATTGTCAAGTCTTTAGCGCCTGCCCGTATCTTCTTCAATGAACCTGTAGAATTTCTCAACATAATTTGGGTCATGGGGAACAAATTGCGGATTCCAAATCCACGCCCCGGATTTGGAGTACCTTAGCAATATGTCGTGATTGTTTGGCAAATTCCTGTACGCCAACCCTTTGGCACTTGTCCGCTTCCAAGTAATCTCATTGCGAAAATTGTCGCCCCCGAAAATCGCGTCTAACATTGCCTTGAGATAGTGGCTGGCGGTCGGGTCGCAGTGCATATACAAACTGCCATCTGCGCGCAGCACACGGTGCATCTCCATCAGACGCACGCCCAGCCAGCAAAGGAAAGCGCCCATGTCATCGCCGTAGGCCGCCCGCGCCGCGTCGATCACCTCCCAGACCGCCGGCCAGTCGTCCTTGATGCTGTCCGTCCACTCATCGTGCACGTCCCGCTCCCAGGACCAGCGGTCTCTGAACTTCGCGCCCGCCGCCAGGCTGTCCGGTGTGGCATGGAAGTCGCGGTTCTTGTTAAAGGGCGGGTCGGTGGCGATGAGGTGCACGGTCTCGCTGTTCATGCCGCGCAGAAAGTCAAGGTTGTCGCCGTGGTAGAGTGTGCGATTCTGGAAGTTGGGTTCGGCCATGGTTACCCGCTGCGTCCCTGTTAACAAACGAGCCGTGAACGGCTCAGGACAAATCTAACGGGCGTTAGACTTTGCGACAAGCATGGGGAAGCGTTGAGGTCGGCTCAGAGCCAGCGGCGGAACCAGTCCTGGCTGGAAGCGTGGTGGTAGGCGTGTTCGCCAGGGTGCACGGCCAGTGACAGGCGCTCCGACGCGCCGGCCAGCGCCCAGGCGCGCTCGGCCGTGCGGTACTGCTCACGCACCGCTTCGATCGGGAAGATTGGGTCGCGCTCGCCGGCGATGACGCGCATGGGGCGCGGCGCCAGCAAGGCCGCCAGTTCGCCCATTTCCGCCAGTTCGAGGATGCCCGGCACGTAGTTGCACTCGCAGTGGACGATGTCAAGGATCGAGTCCTTGAAGGCGCAGAAGTAGCAGGAGGGCACGGCGACCGAGATGCGCTCTTCGATGGCCGCCAGCCACAGGGTCGTGGTGCCGCCGCCGGAGTTGCCGGTCGCGCCCAACACGTGCGGCACGATGTCATCGCGCTGAAGCAGCCAGTCGATGGCCTGCATGCCGTCGCGGCAGCGCTCGCCAAGTAAGGTGCGCCCCTCCAGTAGATAGGAAAAGGCCAGGTGACGACAGCTTTTGGTCGTGTGCTGGTCGCTGAGGCGCGTACCGAAGCCGCGCTGCTCCGGCGCGCAGACGAGGTAACCCTGCCGCGCCAGCGCCTGGGCGTAGTTAACGTCGCGCGCCAGATGCTCGCGTTCTGTCTCTGCGTCAGGGTAGTTGCCGAGGACGTACTGCACGGAGGGGTTGTGGCCGTGGAAAACGATGACCGGCTTCCAGGGCGGCGGGGTCTTCGGCCGCAGCAGGTAAACGGGCAATTGCGCCCGCTCGCCGACGTCCAGCGCATGCAGTTCCTCGACGTAGTCGCCGCAGTCGCGCGAAGACAGCTGCCGCGCGTCGGGCGGCGGTAGCGGCGGCCGTCCCGCCAGGCCCAGCAGACGGACGACTTCCGCGCGCAGTTCCGCTTGCCAGTGGCACAACTGCTCCGCCGTCTCCGCGCGCAGGGCCATACGTCGCGGCTGCGTCGCGTAGAGATGCTCAAGGTGGGGTTGCAGGCCGAAGGTCTGAACGTCGTATTTCATGGCACGCTTCAATCCAGGTTCAGGACGCCGGGCGAATGCGATGGACAGTTTACCCTGAACGCGCCGCACTCCCGCGTGGACAGCTGTTGCGGGTCAGACTCCGCCAGACGCCGGTCGGCCCGATGCCATGCCAGGTCATGCCTGGGCAGTGAAACGGGCCTCACCTCGTTCGCCGGGACGCCGGGAAGGTGCCCTCAGCCCATCAGTTCCTGTATCAGGCGGTTGCTGTTGGTAAGCCGGTCCGAAAGCACGCGCGTGATCAACACCTGAATCGCCGCCGCGATTTTGGGGTGCTCCCCTTCCATCCGCCGCAGGGCCTTCTGGTCCAGCCGGTGCAGCACACCAGCTTCGGTTGCGATGACCGACACCGAACGAACCTTGTTCAGATAGAAGCCCACCTCGCCGACGATGGTGCCGGCCGTCATACTGCGCAGTCGCAGCTCCTGTCCATCTTCCCCCTGCAGGAGAATGTCGACGCGACCGGATTCGATGAAGTAAAAGGCGTCCGGGTCGTCACCCGGTTTGAAGACAGCGTCGCCAACCCGGGTCTCCATGCGTTCGAAATAGCGGTGCAGCGCGTCGACGTCGCTGGCACTGATCGCCGTGTGGTGCGCAAGTTGCTCCTCGACCGTGACGTGGCCGGCATCCAGCAGACCGGCTTCGTCAAGCAATATGTTCTCGCACCACTCCAGCGCATGATCCAGATCGTTGAACAGCAGCGACTCTCCGGCGCGATGCGCCGCGACTGCAATTTCTGTCAGCAAGGGACGCAATTGCGGCAGCGGATTGCATATCAGCAATTCGACCTTGCTTCTGTCAGCCAGCTTTTTCAGTTTTCGGAAGTCATGGACCGTGGAAACGTCAATGCCGCTCACCGACTGAAAGTCGAGAATGAGGAAGCGCAGCGGCTCGAAGGCTTCATCCACAATCTCCGACTTGACATGTTCGCAAAAGCGGTAGGTGGTGCCGAAGAACACGAATCCCTGCAGGCGAAAGACCAGGACCTCCCTGCCCTCCGCCTGCAACAAGCGGTTCTGTGCGAAGGAGCGTTCCAGGTTGCTGCGATGGCTGCTGGCGGAAAACTCCTGCTTAATGATGTCCTGGCGGCTGTATTCCAGCACAAAGAACGCGATCGCCATGAACAGTCCGATGGCGATTCCTGGCAGGAAGCCAATCAGCGCGGTGGCCAGCACAATGATGCCGACGATGACGTAGTCCCTCGGCGGCAAAAACGAGCGGCTGTCAATCAGCCATTCCTTCATGTAGCGCAAACCGAAGTACATCAACAGACCGTCCGGCAGAAAGCGGGGAACAAGCGTGTAGACGCCGCCGCCGAAGAGCATGGTCAGCCCGTACATCAGCGCCAGGATGATGCCGGCCAGCCGACCGTAGGCGCCCAGGTTTTCTATCAGCAGGGGATAAGATGGGATCGGATAACCCGCGATACCGCCACCCACTGCGCCGGAGGCGACATTGGCCGCGCCGTTGACGACGAATTCGCGGTTGAAATCCAGCTCCCGGTTGATGACCAGTTCCTGCCCGCTGACCCTGAAAAAGAGCTCAAGCGTACAGACGACGACCAGGGTCGCGATGCCGCCGAGGCTTGCGAGGACCATTTGCGGGCTTAGGTGGCCGAGGGCGGAGATGTCCGGCAATTGCCAGTGGATGGTGTCCGGCACGCGGGGCAGGAGCCATCCCGCTTCAATCAGGCCATCCACATTGCTGCCGGCAAGGAGAGCGGCCAGATTGAACAGGACCAGTGAGGCGATCACTGCGCCCGGCACGATGAACACGCTGCGGCTGCGGGTCTGCAGCCCCAGTACGACTGCCCCGAAGACAAATGCCGGCAACCAGCGCAGGAAAACATCGCCCGTCGTGAGGACCGGCAACGCCTCGACGCTCACCCGGAGACCAACGGCGACCTTGAAACCGGCCTGCAGCAAGATCCATCCCAGGCCCGCCATGTAGCCGCCAATGATGGGAAAGGGGACGTAGCGAATCAGGCTGCCGGCATGCAGCATCCCCAGCAACAGCACGATGACACCGGCAAGGATGGAGGAAAGCACGACGCTCCATACTGCCAGCGCAAACAGACTCTCCGGCGGCGTGTCAGGGGGCGCGGCGGCAACCACCGCGCCGACAATCAGGCCGTGGAAGATGGCCGCCGTGCTCTGCGGCTGGGATATGGTCGAGTGGTCCGAACTGAAGAGCGAGGTGACCACCACGACGACGATGTTGCTCGTCAGTGCGATCCCCAGTCCCGCCGCAAAGTAAGCGGCCAGTTCGCCCTGGAAAATCAGGCTGGGATAGGAGGGGCTCACGCTCGCCATGATCAGCCACATGATGGCGCTGGCCGCCACGCTGCGCGCAAGAATCGCCGGTCGCAGCGCATGGCGCAGGGCGTGGCGGAAACCCGCGTTGGGGGGCAGGAAAGAGCTGACGTTACTCATTGACCGTTACAGCTTCTGACTTTTTGGCTGACCCGCCGGTTGTTGCATCGGCACAGGGACAAGCCTGTGTCGAGCGGGCCCCGCGAATCTATGGGAAAGCGGACCGAATTGCAACCTGCCAGCAAGCATGCCGCAGGCTGATGGACATGGCGTTTACTCCGGGTATCCGCGGGGGTGTTGGCGATGCCAGTTCCAGGCGCTGGCGATGATCGGATGCAGCGCCCTGTGCTGCGGCTGCCAGCCCAGCCAGTCCCGCAGGGCGGCGTTGTCGGCCACCAGGCGGGCGGGGTCGCCGGCGCGGCGCGGGCCGATGCGGGCGGGTATCGCGTGGCCGGTGATCTGGCGCGCGCTCGCCAGCACCTCCAGCACGGAATAGCCGTGGCCGCTGCCGAGGTTGCAGGCGCGCAGCTCTCCCTCGGCCAGGGCGTCGAGCGCGAGAATGTGGGCCGCGGCGAGGTCCATCACGTGGATGTAGTCGCGGATGCAGCTGCCGTCCGGCGTGGCGTAGTCGTCGCCGAAGACGGTGATTTCATCGCGCTGGCCGAGGGCCACCTGCAGTACCAGTGGAATCAGATGGGTCTCCGGCCGGTGGTCCTCGCCGATGTGGCCCTGCGGATGGGCGCCGGCGGCGTTGAAGTAACGCAGGCTGCAACCGGCCATGCCCTGCAGGCGGTTCATCCAGCTGAGCATGCGCTCGATCATGTGCTTGCCCTCGCCGTAGGGGCTGCCGGGCTGCACCGGCTCGTCCTCGCTGATGGGCAGACGTTGCGGCTCCTCGTAGAGGTTGGCGGTGGAGGAGAGGATGAAGCGCGGCACCCTGTGCTCCGCCGCGGCCTGCAGCAGGTTGCCGCCGGCCAGCACGTTGTCGCGCAGGTAGCGCCAGGGCCTTTCCATGCTCTCGTTGACCAGGGTATAGGCCGCGAAGTGCAGGATGCCGTCGTAACGCCGGCCGTCGAAGAGCGCGCGCAGGGTGTCCGCGTGCAGCAGGTCGCCCTGAATGAAGCGGGCCCCCGGATGCACGGCCGCGCGATGGCCGTTGACGAGGTTGTCGCAGACCGTGACCTCGTCGCCGCGCGCGACCAGCAGGTGGGTCACGTGGCTGCCGATGTAGCCTGCGCCGCCGGTCACCAGCAGCTTC
The DNA here is from genome assembly GCA_021296065.1 of Anaerolineae bacterium. GTDB lineage: Bacteria > Chloroflexota > Anaerolineae > Aggregatilineales > Phototrophicaceae > JAGWBD01. Next base: position 28,998 of record JAGWBD010000002.1, on the reverse strand, counting down.
AAGGGCGCTCCTGTCGCGGTTTATGGGAATGAGATTGAAACATTGGATTTGATGGTAGGGGCTGCAAAAGATCAGTCAGGTTCTGCAGAGATTGACGAAACAATAATTCTCAGACATCCTCTCGGAGAGATTCGCGTCCTTCACGGGCAGCAATTAGCATTTCTTGTTGCTGGCTTCTTTCAATTTGCCTTCTCTTTCGTGAATAGAAGAAAACGCTTAGGAATAAGATACTTTCTCCTATTATTATCACGAACCCTTCCACATCCCTACCGCTGCCAATAAGCCAAATACTTCCGACAAGGATTATCGCACCAAGTAAACCTGCTGCGACCAGTCCAGCCCTTTCAGTCCACACATCTGAAGCAATTACAGTGGATTCTAGGCTTTGTCGATGTTGTGCCTGTGTCTCAGCCATACGTAGTATGCGATCGGCGCTGCCCGGCATAATCTCTTCATATTTGGCCAAGGCACTAGGTGGCGGAATAGGGCCCGAGTAACGTGTCTCTACTTGAGTGACAGTTGTAGTGACTTGCTTTTCAGGTCGAGCCTCGACATCATCAATGTCACCTTGGCTGTCCGTCACGGTGTAGCCTCATGTGTAGTTTCTTCATATTGCTCCAGAGCGAATTCTAAGTCGTCCCCTACTGACAGCCAGTCAGACAAGGAGGCGTAGTAATCTGCTTCTCGGTTAGAGGGTGACACATTGTAAGAACTCAATACCCCACCAAAATCTATCACCCGTGCCACTCCCGTGAGAAACGACGGGCGTGCGAACAGATGAATTCTGCTGCGCAACCGCTCAGCTCCCATCTTGTCCTCCCACCCAATACAAGTCTGACACTATAGACCAGCCAACCATCTGTGGCAACAATTGTACACTTGGAAATTAAGTGGTTGGTGAGTGCTATTTTGCTGCTTACCCCTTCACCGCCCCGAAGGTCAGGCCGCGGATGAAGTAGCGCTGGAAGAAGAGGAAGATCAGCAGGGTCGGCAGGCTGGCGATCACCGAGAGCGCGCCCTGCAGACCCCATGCCTTGTCATAGGGGCCCTTGAGCAGCACGATGCCGGCCATGATGGTGCGCGCCGCGTCGTTCTTGATCAGGATGAAGGGCCAGAGGAAGTCATTCCAGATCCAGGTGAACTGCAGCGTGGCCAGCACGGCCAGCGCCGGCAACACCAGCGGCACCATCACGCGCAGCAGGATCTGGCCCTCGTTGGCGCCGTCGATGATGGCCGCCTCGCGCAGCGCGCCGGGGATGGTCGAGAAGAAATTGCGCAGAAGCATGGTGGTGATGGGCAGGCCGAAGGCGACGTGCACCACGATGAGCACCAGAATCGTGTCGTTGATGATTGTGCGGCTGAATAGCTGTTGCAGCGGGATGATCACGATCTGCGGCGGGAAGAAGAGGCCGGCCACCACGATCAGGTAGAGAATTTCGCTGCCGCGGAAGGCGAGGCGGCTGAAGACGTAGCCGGTCAGCACGCCGAAGGCGATTGAGACGGCCGTCGCCGTCACGGTGACGACCACCGAGTTAAGCAGGTAGTTGGGCACGTTGGTGCCGCCGAGGGCGCGCTCGTAGTTCTCCAGCGTGATCTCGTCCGGAATGCGCCAGAGGCCGTGGCGCGAGATTTCGCGGTCCCGCTGGACGGAGCTGAGCAGCACGCCGAAGGTCGGCACCGAGTAGACCACGACCAGCGCGATCAGCGCGACGTAGAGTGCCCGGCGGCTCCAGTTTTGGGCGCGCTCACGCTCCCTTGCGGCGATGTTGGCGCCCGCCAGCTCAGTCATAGAGATGTTCCAGGCGGCGCACGCGGCGGAAGTAGATGACGATGATGACGGCGGCGATGGCGAAGAGCACCATCGAGACCGCGCTGCCATAGCCCGCGCGCAGCGACTTGAAGGTCTCGCGGTACATCTGCACAGCAAGCGTGGAGGAGCCCGAGCCGCCTTCGTTGAGCACCCAGACGAGGTCGAAGCTGCGCAGCGAGTTGATCACCGCCAGCGCGATGACGACCACGCTGGAAGGCAACAGCAGCGGGATCACGATGCGCCGCAGCGACTGCCGGTAATTGGCGCCGTCGATTTGCGCCGCTTCCAGCATCTCGCCGGGCAGGGAAGTCAGGCCGGCGAGGAAGATGACCATCGAGAGGCCAACCTGTTGCCAGGACCAGGCGAAGATGATGGCCCCCAGTGCCAGGCCGCGTGTGCTGAGCCAGAAGACCTTCCACTTCTCCACGCCGATCGTCTTCAGCAGGGTGTTGAGCAGGCCCCAGTCCGGCTGGTACATCCACTGCCAGGTCTGGGCGATGACGATCATCGAAATGGTGATCGGCAGGTAGAAAAGCGACTTGAAGACGTTGGCGCCGCGCACGCGCCCGTGCAGCAGCAGCGCCAGAATCAGACCGCCGCCGGTGGGCAGGACCAGCGCCGCCACCATCCAGATCAGCGTGTTGTAAAGGGAGGTATGGAAGTAATCGTCGCCCGTCAGTCGCTGGTAGTTGACCAGCCCTGCGAATTCCGGCGAGGCGAAGGCGCTGAAGGTGTAGTTCGTCAGGCTGAGCCAGGCGGTCGCCAGCAGCGGGCCAATCACCACCACGAAGTAGAGGCTGAGCGGCACCACGAGAAAGGCAAAGGTCCAGAGCCGTTGGGAGGCCTTGAGCGAGAGTTTCATGCGGCTATCGTAACGCAGGTGAGTGGTCGCGTCCTGGCCGGTTGAAAAAGTTCAGGCGGGGCACAGCCTGCATGCCCCGCCTGGTGTGGCGTCCGCGTGAACGAACGCAACGATTGCTTGCCTGCCCCTACTGCATGAAGCCTTCTTCAGCGCAGGCCTGGGTCGTCGCCAGGGTGGCGGCGATGTCGCTGGAGTCATCCATGAAGGCCGAGAACATGTCGAGGCCGCACTCCGCCACCGGCGGCGTGGTGGCCAGGTCGTAGTTGAAGGCGTAGACTGCGGCGTTGGCGATGCTCGCGCCCGCCTTGGCCGCCACCACGTCGTAGGCCATCGGGTCGACGTTGACGTTGGGCGAGATGGAGCCGAAGCTGGTGTTCCACAGGGTCTGCGTGTCGACGTCGTTGACGAGGAATTCCATCAACGCGCCGGCGCTGGCGGGGTCGGCGTTGGCCGTCATGACCCAGCCGTCAATCGGGCCGACGCCCGCCTGCGGCACGTCGATGTGGAGATGTGGGTGCACCGGCGGGAATTCGAAGAAGTCGTAATCTTCGCCCGGCACGAGGCCATCGCCCTTCCAGTGGCCGCCGATCCAGGTGCCCATCAGGGTGACGGCTGCCTGGCCGTTGGCGACCTGATCGGCTGCGTCCACCCAGTCGTAGGCGTTGGCGCCGTCGACGAAGTAGCCGGCGTCGATGAGCGATTGCCACACTGTCATCGCGTGGACGACTTCAGGATCTTCATAGGAAGCGTCACCGGCCATGAGTGCGGCGCGATAGTCTGGCCCGGCCGTGCGCAGCAACAGGTAGTCAAACCAGAATTGCCCCGGCCAGCGGAATTTGGAGCCGAGCGCGATGGGGTCGATGCCCTGCATCTCGAACTCGGCGAAGGCATCCATCAGGCCCTCCCAGCTGTCGGGCACCTCGATGCCGGCCTCGGCCCAGACCTTCGGATTGTAGAAGAAGGCGGCGTAATGAATGTTGAAGGGCACGAAGTAGCGCTCGCCATTGTAAAGCGTGGCGGCGTCGGCCACGCCGGCCGGCACCACGTCATCCAGACCGGCAGCGTCCCACATGGCGCCGATGGGCTGCAGGGCGCCGGCGTCGACCACGAACTGCACGCGCGCGCCTGCCCAGTAGGAGAAGACGTCCGGCAACACGCCGCTGGCAACGCCCGCGAGGATGCCGGCCTTGAAGTCCTCATGGCCGATGGGGCTGTCCACAACAGAGATGCCGCTGGCATCGGTGAAGTTGGCCATCACGGTATTGAGATTTTCCAGGTTCAACTCGCCGCCGAAGTAGTGCGAGATGTTGACCTCCTCCTGGGCGACGACGGAGGCAACCGCGCCAAATGTCAGCAGCGGCACCAGCAAGAGAACAAGAGCACGGTGCAAACGGGTCATGTCCATATTCCTTTCGCAACCATCTGTTAATTTGGCCTGTGGTCCACGCTCCCTCGTGGCGGCGCGGCCTCTGGCCGGTACAATTGCACAGGATACAACCCGGTTTATCGATTGTCAAGGAATCCGCAGGGATTTTTGCAATTGTTGACGTATTCCAACCTGGATTGTACAATTCCCAACAAACGACACCCCGGAGGACAGTCGTCATGTCCGAAATCCAGTCCCTCGCCAGAGGTCTGCGCGCCCTTGATATTCTTGAGGCGGAGACGGACGGCATGGGCGTGACCAGGCTCGCGCGGCGCATCGATATCGACAAGAGTACCGCCTCGCGCATCATGAAGACCCTGGCCATTTACGGCTACGTGGAGCAGTCCAGCGAGACCCGTCGCTACACACTCGGTCCCCGTCTGGTCCGCCTGGGCCAGAGCCTGCTCAACCGCACGCCGCTGCGCGACCAGGCGCGGCCCTACCTGCGCGAACTGGTGGCGCAGACCCAGGAATGCGCGCACATTGCCGTCCGCGCCAGCGACCAGGTGCTGTATCTGGACCAGGTCGAGGCCACGGCCTCGCTGCGCGTCTCCACCGGCGTGGGGACGCTGGCGCCGTTGCACAGCACGGCGCTGGGCAAGGTCCTGCTGGCCTTTGGCGACAATCGCCTGCCGGAGCTACTGGAGCGTTTTACGCCGCGCACCATCACCGATGCCGACACCCTGCGCATGCACCTTGAGCAGGCGCGGCGCCAGGGCTACGCCATCGACGACGAGGAATTCAGCTACGATGTGCGCTGCGTCGCCGTGCCGCTCTACGGCCTGGATGGCGAACTGGTCGGCGCGATCGGTATCTCCGGACCCGGCGCGCGCCTGACTCTGTCGCGAATTCACGATCTCGCCCTGGTCGTGTCCAGGGTCGGCCAGGCGCTGAGCGACCGTCTGGCCTATCGCCATGAGGACCAGCCGTCCGATGGAGGCGATGTGTGAGCGAATTGCGGGTTGGCTTCATCGGCACCGGACGCATCTCCGATCTGCACGCGCTGGAATATCTGCAAAACCCGGGGGCGCGCATTGTGGCCGTCTGCGACACGCTGGTGGAACTGGCGCAACAGCGCGGCAATGCCTGGAATGTGGAACCGGCGCAGATCTACGGCGATCATCGCGAGATGCTGGCGCGCGCGGAGCTCGACCTGGTCGAAATCCTCGTGCCGCACCACCTGCACTGCCCGGTCATGCTGGACGCCGCCGCGGCCGGGGTGAACATTTCGCTGCAGAAGCCCATGGCGCTCAATCTGGACGACGCCGAGGCAATGAACCGCGCCGCCGACAAGGCGGGCATCGTCTTCAAGGTCTTTGAAAATTTCGTTTTCTACCCGCCCGTGATGCGCGCGAAAGCGCTCATCGACGCCGGCGAAATTGGCGATCCGCTCACCATCCGCATCAAAAGCAACTCGGCTACCAGTCCGGACTCGTGGCCCATTCCGCGGGCGGCGGAGGCCTGGCGCTTCACGCCCGAGCAGTGCGGCGGCGGCCCGCTGGTCTTCGACGACGGCCACCACAAGTTTGCCCTCGGCTGGCACTTCATGGGCCAGGCGGAGGCCGTGCACGCCTGGATCGACGAGACCGAGCGCGAGCCTGGCAACATCCTCGACGCGCCCGCCATCGTCTCCTGGAAATTCCCCGGCGGCCGCTACGGCTCGCTCGAGGTGGTGTATTCGCGCGACATGGAAATCTGGTCGCCCTACTACGCGCAGGATGACCGCGTCGAGATTACCGGCACGCGCGGCGTCATCGAGGTCACGCGCGGCCACGGCAAGCTTTACGACCGGCCGCCGGTCATCCTCTATCGTGACCGCCAGGTGCGCAGCTTTTCGGACATGCCCGTCGGCTGGGAGCACAGTTTCATTCTGTCCACGCGCCACTTCATTGACGCGCTGCACGCGGGTCAACCCCCTGTGCTCACGGGCGCCGAAGGCAGCGAGGTATTGCGCTTTGCGCTGGCCGCCCAACAATCGGCGCGCGAGAACCGGGTCGTTTCCCTGTAGCCCGCGGGACAGCAATCAAATAGCTGGCGCGTCGCCGCCCCTGGCTCCCGTGCTACAATCCCTCACATTGTCAGGCTCACAGGAACGCCTGGAGGAAATTATGCCCTGCAAAATGCTGATCGACGGCGACTGGGTCGACGCGCTGGACGGACGCACCTTCCCGGTGGACAACCCGGCCACCGGCGAGGTCGTTATGGAAGTGCCCTTCGGCAGCGCCGCTGACGTGGCGCCGGCCATCGCCGCCGCGCGCCGCGCCCTGCCGCAATGGCGCGAGGCCGGCGCCTGGGAGCGCGGGGCCATTTTGCGGCGGACGGGCGAACTGGTCCGCGAGCGCGTGGACGAACTGGCGCGGGCCATGACGCAGGAATGCGGCAAGCCCCTGGCCGAGGCGAAGGGCGAGTGGGGCTCGGCCGCCGACGTCTTCGACTGGTTCGCCGAGGAGGGCAAGCGCGCCTACGGTCGGCTGATCCCCTCCCACGTGGCGAACAAGCGTTTGATGACCATCGTGCGGCCCGTCGGCGTGGCGGCCGCCATCACGGCCTGGAACTTCCCGGGCATCCTGCCCGCGCGCAAGTGGGCCGCCGGTCTGGCCGCCGGCTGTACTGTGGTCGGTCGTCCCAGCGAACTGACGCCGCTCAGTTCCATGCTGCTGGCCAGCCTGCTGGTCGAGGCCGGCCTGCCGCCGGGCGTGCTCAACCTCGTCAACGGCGACCCGGCCGGCATGGGCGAGGCCTTCACCGACAGCCCCGAGGTCGACAAGATCAGTTTCACAGGCTCGCAGCGGGTGGGCAGCATCCTGATGCGCAACGCCGCGCCGCACTTCAAGCGCCTCTCGCTGGAACTGGGCGGCAGCGCGCCGGTGATCGTCTTCGCCGACAGCGACATCGAGCAGGCCGCCGAGAGTTCCGTCACGGCCAAGTTCCGCAACAACGGCCAGGTCTGCATCTCGCCCTCGCGCTTTTACGTCGAGCAGCCCGCCTACGAGGACTTCCTCGAGGCCAGCGTGGCCGCCGCCGAGCGTCTGGTGATCGGCAATGGCCTGGAAGATGGCGTCACCGTCGGCCCGATGGTCACCGAAGCCGGTCGCAACAAGGTCGAGGACTTTGTCGGGGATGCCCTGCAGCGCGGCGCGAAAGTGGTCACCGGCGCCGGCCGGCCTCAAGGGATGGATGAGGGCTGGTTCTACAAGCCGACGATCCTGACCAACATCACGGACGACATGCGCCTGAGCTGCGAAGAAGTCTTCGGCCCGGTGATGGCTGTGTCCTCCTACCGCTCGCTGGACGACGCGCTGGCCCAGGCCAACGGCACCCCCTACGGCCTGGCGGGCTACGCCATCACGCGCGACGTCGGCAACATGGTGCGCGTCGCCGAGGAGCTGGAGTTTGGCGTCGTCGGCATCAACGACCTGGTGCCGGCGGTGGCGCAGGCGCCCTTCGGCGGCATGAAGCAGAGTGGCTTCGGTCGTGAGGGCGGTCAGGAAGGCCTGCAGGAATACCTCGAAACGCGCTTCGTCTCGCTGGCCTTCTGAGGCGGCCATGACCGAAGAGCGACCGCCGGGCCTTGCCGGCGGACTGACCGAATACGGCGATCGCGAGTTTGCGCAGTATCTGCGGCGCTCATTCGCCAGCGCGATGGGCCACACGCCGCAAAGCCTGGGCAAGCCCGTCGTCGGCATCCTCAACACCTGGAGCGAACTGAACAACTGCCATCGCGGCCTGCGTGAACTGGCGGAAGCGGTCAAACGCGGCGTGTGGCAGGCCGGCGGTCTGCCGCTGGAGTTCCCGGTCATCTCCCTTGGAGAGATTTTCCTCAGCCCGACCAGCATGTTCCTGCGCAACCTGATGGCGCTCGACGTCGAGGCCATGCTGCGCGCCCAGCCACTGGACGCGGTGGTGCTGATGGGCGGCTGCGACAAGACCCTGCCGGCCCTGCTGATGGGCGCCGCCAGCGCGGACATCCCCGCCATCGCGCTGGCCGCCGGCCCCATGCTCACCGGCAGCCACGAGGGCGAGCGCATCGGCGCCTGCACCGATTGCCGTCGTTTCTGGGCGGCCTACCGCCGCGGCGAACTGGAGCGCGCCACCATCGACGGCATCGAGGCGCAGCTGGCGCCCACCGCCGGCACCTGCGGCGTGATGGGTACGGCCAGCACCATGGCCTGCCTCAGTGAGGCGCTGGGCATGATGCTGCCGGGCGGGGCGGCCATCCCGGCCGTGCATGCCGACCGCCTGCGCCATGGCGAGTTCAGCGGTATCCAGGCCGTGGCGCTGGCCGAAAACCGGCTCACCCCGTCCCGCATCATGACGGAAGCGGCCTTCGACAACGCCCTGCGCGTGCTGCAGGCCATCGGCGGCTCGACCAACGCCGTCATTCACCTGACCGCCATCGCCGGCCGGCTCGGCATCAAACTGGAACTGGAGCGGCTCGACGACCTGGCGGCAAGCACGCCGGTGCTGGTCGGCCTCAAGCCCTCGGGCGCCGCCTACATGGAAGACTTTCATCGCGCCGGCGGGCTGCCGGTGGTGTTGCAGGCCCTGCGCGGGCAACTGCATGCGGAAGCCTTGACGGTGACCGGCGCGACCCTCGGCGAGCAACTGGCGCAGCCCTTTGTCTGGCCGGACTGGCAGGACGTGATCCGCCCGCTGGACAATCCCTTGCAGGAGCAGGGCGCGCTGATCGCCCTGCGCGGCAGCCTCGCGCCCGACGGCAGCGTGCTCAAGCGCTCGGCCGCCAGCCCCTCGCTGCTGCAGACGGAGGCGCGCGCCGTCGTGTTCTCCTCACTGAGCGACCTGGCCGCGCTCATCGACGATCCGGCGCTCGACGTGCGCCCGGACGACTGCCTGCTGCTGCAGAACGCCGGTCCGCTGGGCGGGCCGGGCATGCCCGAGGCCGGCTACCTGCCGATCCCGCGCAAGTTGACGGGTCAGCGTGACATGTTGCGCATCTCCGACGCGCGCATGAGCGGCACGGCCTTCGGCACCATCGTGCTGCACGTGGCGCCGGAAGCGGCGCTCGGCGGGCCCCTCGGCCTGGCGCGCAGCGGCGACCGCATCGGCCTTGATGCGCAGCGCCGACGGCTTGACCTGCTGGTCGACGAACGCGAGCTACTGCGCCGCGGCGAAGAAGCGCGCCCGCAGCCGCCGGTCGCTGCCCGCGGCTACGAACGGCTCTACCGCGAGTCGGTGCAACAGGCCCCCCTCGGCGTCGACTTCGACTTCCTGCGCCACGAGAGTCTGCAGGACGTGTGAACGGGGCAGGAAAGGCGGACGCGGAACGAAGTCTGCTTTGAAACCAGGTCAGGAACAACAGAAACAGGCGGCGGCAAGGAACAGGAAAGGGCTTTCCATGCAAGCGAAAATCCGATTCCTGTCCGGGTCAGGTGCGCCATGATCGTTGTGATTCTCCTCCTGCTGTTCACGCTGCTCTTCGCCGGCGTGGAAGAGCAGCCCGCGCCCTTGCCGCCGACGCCCACTCCCGTCGTCGGTGAAGAAGCGCGCGTCCTGCGCGTCATCGACGGCGACACGATCGAAGTGGCGCTCAACCGACGCAATCGCCGCGTGCGCTACATCGGCATCAACACGCCCGAGCGCGACGAGCCCTGCTCGAACGCGGCGACGGCGGCCAACCGGCGTCTGGTCGGGAGGCAGACGGTGACGCTGGTGCGCGGCGCCGAAGAGACCGACCGCTACGGCCGCCTGCTGCGCTACATCTACGTGGGCGACGTTTTCGTCAACGAGGCCCTGGTGCGTGACGGTTTCGCCGAGAATTTCGTCTGGGAGCCGAACACCCGCTTCGCCGACCGCTTCCGCGGGCTGGAGGCGGAGGCGCAGGCAGCGGGCCGCGGTTGCCATCCCTCCGGCGTCTTCGACGATGGCAACACGGAGCGTTGATGCGATAAGGTAGCCCTCTTCGCCAACACACTGTCGCCAGTCCATCGCCGCCCGCATGAACGATTTCTGGCAACGCCTCGAAACTGCCCCGTCTGATGTGCCCCAAACGCTCGCCCTGGACCCGGATGGCGTACCCGTTCTTCTTGCTCCCGAGGAGTGGGCGCATATCCTCGGCGGGCATCCCGAGATGCTCGCGCTGCGGGACCTGATCGTTCAGGCCATCAGCGCTCCCGACCATGTGAAGAAAGAAGACCCCGCGGGGATCTTCATCCAGTATTTCAAGGTGGTCCCGTCAAGTTTGTCGGCTGCCTTTAGCAGTCGTGAACACGAGATTCTGGTTGAGGTAAAGTATCTTTATCCACCTGAGGCCGGCGGGCAACGGACGGGATTCGTCTCCACCGCTTATTCGCCACCTCTGGGAGAATGACGCTGATGCATTCCCGTACACAACCTCATCCCAACCCGACACTTTCAATTGAGTACGATCCTTCTCAGGATGTTTTGCATGTCATGCTGGAACCATATAAAGGCAGCACGTACTTTCTCAGCCTCGAAGGCTTCCCCGATGTCTTTCTGCGTCGCAGCGATTGGGACAATCGTTGTGTTGGTATGTCGCTGAAGTACGTATCGCGTCTGCTGGAAACAGACGCCCCTGCGGCAGAAGCCCTGCACCAACTTGCTGACCGGCTTGTCGCGCAGCACGGACAGACCTGTCGCCACGCCAGGGGAAGCATGGCGCCGCGGATGCTTGACAGCGATCCGGACGTCACCTGGAGTTACTATGGCTTCGGCGAGATCCTTTACGTCGATTTGAGGAGCGACATCGGCCACTCTGATTACGAGACTGCCGACGACCAGCCCGATGTCATTGTGCGTCGTGACCCGCAGGAAAACGAACGGGTCGTCGGGTTCATGGTTGAGCGCATCCCGCGACGCCTTGGCACCGACATGCCCGACGACGAGGACCTGCGCGCTCTCGCCAGAGAGCTTATCGCCCGCCATGCACCCGACGCCTGAGTAAAGAAAAACGCCGGGGACAGGAAATCCTCGTCCCCGGCGCGTGATTCCACCAGCCAGCCAGCCTCAGACCGTGATGTTGGTCAGGGCGCTGGCCACTTCGCTGTCCTGGCTGACGAAGGCCAGGCGCACGGTGGCCGTCAACTGGTAACTGTCGTAATAGGGCAGGTAGTCCAGGCTGACCGCGATGCGGCGGCGATAGCCCACGAACCAGCCCGGCCGCGCCACGCAGAGCGCCGTGCCCTTTGTGTTGCTGCTGACGCTCGTCGCGTTGACCTTGCCGGCCGCGCCCTCGCTCAGCGGCATCTCCGCGCTGACGATCACCGGCGCGCCATCCATGAAACCGATTTGCCCGCTGCGCGCCGTGGCCTGCGGCCCGGCCTTGTCCATGGTCAGGAATTCATCCAGTCCCAGCAGTTTGGCGTAACTGCCGCTGTCCACGATCCAGGCCAGGTCCGCCGGTCGGGCCGCGTGACGCGCCGCCAGTTTGAAGCGCGCCGAGCGCAGCAGCGCCAGCGTCGGCCCGCCGTTGGCGTTGACGCGACCGCCGCTGTGGCTCACCAGCGCCTGCTTGCGCAGGCCGTCAAAGGCCTTGTAGCGGCTGTTGGCGTCGGGCGTAGCGCCGTTGCTGTTGACGTTGCCGCTGCTGGCCGTGTCGCCGTTGAGCAGCACGTGATCGATGCTGTCGGTGATGGCGCGCATGGCCTGCTCGCGGTAGATGGCCAGCACCGGCACGATGGCGTCTTCCACCAGTTCCGCGCTGAAGCCGACGCGCAGCGCCAGCTTCTTCGCGTTCAGTTGCACCTTGCCGCTGCCGATCTTGCTCTCCGGAATGGGGTTGCCGCTGCCGAGAGTCAGATGGGCCTCGTCGCTGGTCTCCGGCACGAAGTACACGCTCGGGTCCGCGCCCTCGACCGGCAACTCAAAGGGGTTGGAGGGCATTTCGATCGACTGGAAGAGCGGCAGGATGGCGTTTTCCAGGCGCGCCTGTTGCCAGATCTGACTGCTCCACAGGTCCGGCACCCACTCGTCGCCGAAGCCGGCCTGGGTGCTGTGGCTGAGTTCGTCGGCCTTGACCGCGCTCAGGCCCTCGCGCTGCAGCTTGTGGGCGAGGGCGTTGCCGTAGCGCTCGCTGACGCCGCGGAACTGGCGCGTCGCGCTCAGCAGCATGTAGCCGTGCAGCATGTCCATGGCCCCCAGCGAGTCGTAGGGGCTGCTGACGCGGGTCGCTTTCAGGGCCTCGTCGGCGCTGGCCAGCGGCAGGCGCCTGCGCGCCGTCGTCGTGTTTTCTTCTGTCATATCCTCTCCCTGTGTTTCCCAGTCTTCTGCTGTGAGGGGTTCAACGAGCAGCGACGTATCCATGCCCAGCGCCTCCCAGGCGCTCTTCAGGGTACGGGCGTCGCTGCGGCGGGGCTGGGCCGGCGTGGGCGTCAGACTGCCCTCGACGATCGGCCAGCGGCGGATGTAGCCGTCCTCCGCCACCTCGACCAGATGCGCCAGGCTGCCCGACGACCAGCCCAGCACGCCCTTCTCGATCAGGCGCCGGACGGCGCGCGCCCAGCGCTGACGCAGGTCCAGCTGCGCCTCGGCCCACACGCCGGTCTCGTCCGGCACCAGCGTGTCTATGGCGCCGATCACCGCCGCCTTGAGCGCGCCGTCCAGCCCGTGCTGATAAAGCAGCGGTCGCTGCGGGTACCAGCCCAGGCCCAGTTCGGTCTCCGCTGTGAAGTACTCGCCCTGCAGGTCGCGCTCTTCGGGGCCGCCCCACACGACGAGATAACCGCCGATGCGTCCCCTGGCGTCAAGGGTCTTCAGAGTGTTTTGCATGCCTTCTCCCTGTGGCCCCTGCTCGCGGCAATGCAGACGCGGACCGGGGCCGTCCGACGCCTGTGACTTCCCCTCGGTCCGTCCGCACGCGGCTGGCAGCGATGGTGCAGGGGCGGGGGCCAATGTGGGTGAGGGCCTGGCGCGCTCCGACACCGGCAGGCGCGAGCGCGCGTGGTCGTCGCCGTTGTTACTTGTAGGGGCTTGCGGCCCGGCCCAGGGGCGCTGCTACAGAATCAGCCTGGCAGAAGACGGCCGCCACGTGGGTACCAGGTGTGCCCTTCCCGCACCGTTGCGGGCAAATCGTGAAACAGGCCCCTCGCCCGCGTGGGGCGTGGGGCCTGCAGTATTGCCGGGATCGCGTCAGGACGCCCGGCCCGGGGCGGGCTGGTGGCGGCGCCCTGCAGCAACAGGCGGCTAGTTGCCCTGCAGCCAGGCCAGGCTGTAGGCCAGCGCCTCGTCAATCACTTCCGGCCGTTCCGACAGCACGTCGAAGACGTGGTCGCCATCCAGCACGACCAGCGCTTCAGCGCCCTCATGGTAGTCAAGGAAGACCTGACCGGCGTGCGGCATCGGTGTCACGGTGGTGTCGCGCTCGCCCACGACAACCAGCAGCGGGCCGCCGTAGGCGCCGATTTCGGCCACCGGGTCCACCAGGAAGATGTCCTCGAAGAAGGGTCCCCTGAGCGAAGTTTCCGCGCCCCAGGGCAATTCGATAGTCGTCACTTCCTCGCCGGCCGCCGCACCGGAGAGCAAGGTGTCATAGCCCAGCAGAAGGCCGTAACTCATCACGGGATTCGACACGGCCGACCACAGCACGACGTTGCTGACGCGGTCATCGCGTCCGGCAGCGGAGGCGGCCACCAGGCCGCCCTGGCTCAGGCCGAGGATGCTGATGCGCCCGCTGTCTACGCCCTCCATCATCGCCAGATAATCGAGCGCCGCAATGGCGTCAGAGATCTGGCCGCTGAAGGTGGTGTCCTCCCAGGCGCCGTCGCTGTCACCGGAGCCGATGAAGTCGATGCGCAGGCTGGCGACTCCGCGCTCGCCCAGCCAGCGCGCACTGCGGCTGAACATCGTGTCTTCCGTGCCCAGCACCGGCAGTTCGTGGCGCGTGCCGGTGAAGCCGTGCAACAGCAGGACCACCGGGAAGGGACCCTCACCCTCCGGCATGGCCAGGGTGCCGACGATGTTGTGACCCATGTTGTCAATGCTGACGTCGCTCTCGCTGACGCTGTGCTCTGCCATCGAGCCGGCCAGGGCGGCCGCGGCGTCGGCGAGGCTGTCCTGCGCCGTCAACGGGGTCGCGAGCAGGGTGAGCGTCAGCAGCAGCGTGAGGCACGACAGGGCAAGCCTTGAGTACCTTCTGAAAGGCATTTTGTTCCCCAATCAAATGTCAATTTGCGTTGGCAAGACTGTAGCGCGGGCGCTAGTCTGGCGCGAACGCCGGGCCGCGGCAACGCATGGCAGGGACGATGCGGCGCGCCTGCCATGACGCGCACATTGAAGAGGAGCGGGCGTGGAAGCGGAAGCCGTACAGGACATCGCCAGCGGCATCATCCGGGAGGCCGGCGCGCGGGTGTTGCAGCGCCTCGGGCAGCAGCACCAGGAAGTGAGCAAGTCCTCGGTCTTCGACATCGCCACGGAGGCGGACCGCGAGGTGGAGGCTTTCCTCGTCGCGGCACTGGCCGCGGCCTTCCCGGGGCATCACATTGTCGGCGAGGAGGGCGGCCACGCCGGTGCGCCCGCCAGCGCCGACTGGCACTGGTACATCGACCCCATCGACGGCACCAGCAACTTCGCCGGCGCGCTGCCCTTCTTCTCGGTCAGCATGGCGCTCTGTGACCGGGAGATGACGCCCCAGGTGGGGCTGGTGCTCGACCCGGTCGCCGGTGAACTGTTCAGCGCGCGGCGCGGCGGCGGCACGACGCTCAACGGCCGGCCGCTGCAGGTGTCCTCGACCGACTCGCTGCAGAACGCGATACTTTCCTGCGGCTATTCGCGGCATCCCGTCCACGGCGCTGCGCGCAACGCCCCGATGCTGCGTTTGCTGCCACGGACGCGGGGACTGCGCTGGCTGGGTTCCTCGGCGCTGGAGTTGGCCTGGGTCGCCTGCGGCCGCCTCGATGGCTACTTCGAACGCGGCCTGAGTCCATGGGACTTTCTCGGAGGGCTGCTGCTGCTGCGCGAGGCCGGCGGTCGCGTGAGCGACTACAGCGGCCGCGAAACAGGTCTGACGGGCGCGCAGTTGCTGGCCAGCAACGGCCGTCTGCACGAGCCGTTGTTGCATGAACTCGGTCCCGCCGCAGCAGACATGGTCTGAATCAATCGTCGGGGACTGGCGCAGCGATGCCGGTATGCGATCAATCCACGCTGCAGGACCTGCCGGCCGGGCACGCCTGGTTGACGGCGCGGTCACCTGAATTCCCGTTCAACTGCTGCTCCAGGTTCTAACGAAATACCAATCTGGCTTCGCATAGGCTGAAGTCAAGGGGACGCCACGCACCCTGTTTCGGACCATCCGGCTCCGACATCATTTGGGCGCCGGTACTGCAGGAAAGCGAAAACAGGGACAGGAGTCTCCGGCACAAATTGCCCGGACGACCGGGCAGGGGACAGGGAGGAAAGAGGAGAACGATGCAATACAACGCAAGGCGTCACGGACCCTGGCTTTCCGTAGCCGTCGTGGGGATTTTGCTGGTCGCGGCCGGCCTCTTCATGATTGTGCGCGGCTCGGAAGCTTATGCCGACATCGAACGCGAACTCAGGTCCGAGGAAGTGATGACCAGCGGCGACGCGACCATTCCAGACGTGCTTGTCACGGACGCCGCAACGGCGCGCGCGCAGGCGGACGTCATCAAGGCACACACGCTTGGCAGGTGGGGGCCATATTCCGCGCTGGAGCGGGATGACCCCAGACGCGCTTCCTTCATCGATGGCGTCGCGCTCCGCAGCGCGCTCAACATGGCGGTGATGGGCTTTTCCCTCGCTGAAATGGCGATCGGCACCGGCATCATCATCCTGATTGCCGGTGCAGCGACCCTGCTCTTTGCCGTTCCGACGCTCCATATCATGGCCGGCCAGGTCGTGCCAGGGCCGTCGGACTAGGAAAATCTCCGACTCTCAGCGCCCCGCCGATACCTGCAGGTCAGCGGGGCGGCAGCACATTCGATCAATGCAACTTAATGCTTCGAGAGCGGCAATCAGGGAGCGGCAGCTTCGCCGCTTGTCCCTGATGCCGTTGCGTGAAGCGTCGGCCCTTCAGTCGCCCGCCTGCCCGTCCCGCAGCAGCGCGCGCGCCTCGCGGAAGATGCCTTGCAAATCGTCGGCGTCATTCGCCGCCTGCAACTGCGCCGCCACCTCAAAGGCCAGTTCCGCCGGCAACTCCCGCACCTCAAACGGTCGTTCAGCCTTGCCGCCCTGACGCCGCAACGTGAAGCGCTCCCAGCGCCCCAGTTCCTGCAGGGCCGCTTTGGCGGGCGTCGCTGCGGCTGCATTCTCCCCTGGCGCAGTCGCTGCGGCCATACCCGCCGGCAATGAGCCCCAGGGGGCAGCCGGCAACTGGTAGAAACGCTCGCGCACTTCATTGATGCTGAGCACCGGCATGGCCGTGCGAATCTCGTCGAGCCGCGCGCGGCTGTCGGTAGGACGAATGTCCTCGAATTGCGCCAGGTGCTCGCCAGGCCAGAAGGGCAGCAGTTGCTGCGTGACCACGCTGGCAATGCGCACCAGGCGCGGCCAGAGCGTGCGCTCGATGAAGAGCCGCTCCGCCACGCGCGCGTTGGCCTCGGTGGCGTTTTCGCTGACCAGGCCGACCGGGATGCCGAAGAGGTTGAGGATCTCGTTGCGCTGCGCCTCGCGCCCCTTGAGGAAGTCGAGCTCGTTGTGGCTCAGGCCGATGTTCTGCCAGCTGATGCCGCCGCCGCGCAGAAAGGCCGTGCGCCGCTGCGGCCCGCCATAACTTTGACGCCACTCGCGCTTGATGCGCTCGAAGTCCGCGTCGCTGACGAAGTCGCGGATGCTGACGATGCCGGCCGGCACGCCGCTGTCCTGGCCGAAGGCGTTGTGGTTCCACTGCGCCATGGCCACGTCGCTGCGGATGGCGAGGCGCCCGGCCTCCAGCGCCGACAGGCCGTAGTAGTCGTTGGCGGGGTGCCAGCGGCGGAAGTGCAGCACCTCCGACGCCTCCAGCGGGATGCGCTGCCCGTCAATTTCGTAGACGTAGCCGCGCACCAGGCCCTTGCCGTCCGGCACGACGCGCATGCGGTCCGGCCGCAACGGCCAGATCTGCTCGGGCGCGCCGCCCGCGCCGGCCAGTAACCACCAGGCGTTGCCCGTCAGTTCCAGCATGCCCACCGTCTGCTCCATCAGCGCAAAGCGACTGAGTTGCGGGTTGGGCGCGTCGAGCAGCCGTTCCAGCGGATGACGCTCCACCGCCAGGCGTCGCTCGCCCTCCAGACGAAAGACCTGCAGCGGCACCAGCGCGGCCGCCTCGGCGATGCGGTTGATGGCGATGTAGACCCAGGGCGACTGCTGATAGACGCGGGCGCGCGCCGCCTCGTCGCCCTGTCCGGGCCACAAACCGGCGTTGAGTTGGGTTAGCGGCTGCGGCTGCAAAAGGGCTTGACGCCGTTTGCGCCCTGACAAACGCTTGCGAAGACTGTCCAGCATGGTGCATCCTTTCTTCTGACTGATGCATGAAAACGCTTCTGAAACGGCCCTGTCTGGCCGCTGACAGCGTGGGAAAGCAGGCATTGCGGTGAGCGAGCGTCCCGATATCGACCTGATTCAACTGGTGCAACGGGCGCGTGTGGCGCACGACGACCAGGCGCGGCCCTCACAGATCCGTGGCAATTACTGGCTGGAGGCCAAGGCCCCGCCCGACCTCCGTCCCGGCCCGACGCGCCGCGCCGCCGAACTGCGCGCCAGCGCAGACGGCGCGGAGATCGACGCGCTCTGGGACACGCTGCGCGCGGCGACGCAGGCCGGTCGCCTCGGTTACAAGGCGAAGGTGGCCACCGCCGCGCGCGAGGCCGCGCCCGCCCGCCGTGAGCTGCGCGTGCTCCTCGCCGACCGCGATGACGCGGCGGAAGTGGCGCGCGTACAGGCCGAATTGCGAACGCTGACGCCCGCTCTGCGCTGGGAACTGGCGGCTGACTAAAGCGTCCCTTGCGGCGGACGGTGCAGGGGCGACATATCATGTCGCCCGCGTACGACATGACGGCAGGTCGGGCGATTTGATAAATCGCCCCTACAGTGATGCTGTGAATTGTTTTGGTGGTGTAGGGGCGACATATCATGTCGCCCGCGGGCACAGCATGTCGCCGGGCGTGGCCAGTTTGGCGGATTTCAGAAATTGCCCACGCCTGGAACCAGCCACAACTGTAGCGACGCAAATAACCGCATGATGACGCTCACCCCATCCAGTTTCTGTATCCAGTAAACTGGACTCTCCTCGCTACCCTTGCAGGATGCTTCGGGCGGGGGCCCTCGCTACAATGGCGCGGCACCTGGGGGAGGGGCGCGTATGGCCAACATCTGGTACGTGGACGGCGAGTACGTGGACAGTGAGGCGGCGCAGTTACCGGCCGATGACCTCGCCGTGCTGCGTGGCTACGGCATTTTCGACTTCACACGCACCTATGGCGGGCATCCCTTCCGCCTCGACGACCATCTGCAACGCCTGCAACGCTCGGCGGAACTGGTCCTGCTGGACCTGCCGCTGCCGCTGGCGGAGATCCGCGCCGTCGTGCTGGAGACCCTGGCGCGCAACGGTTATCCGGGTGCAGGCGACGCCCGCCTGCGCCTGTTGGTCACGGGCGGCGACAGCCCCGACGACGTGACGCCCGCCGGCAACGCGCGCCTGGTGGTGCTGGTGCGGCCCTTCGCCGCCCAGCCCGTGGAGCGCTACCGCGAGGGCATCAAGATCGTGACCAACCGTCGCGAGCGGCCGATGCCGGAAGCCAAGACCATCGAATACGTGTCGGCCATCCTGGCCCAGCGCCGCGCCAGACAGGCCGGCGCCGTGGAGGCCATCTACGTCAACCGCGCGGGCCACGCCCTGGAGGGCACCACGACCAACCTCTTCGCCGTCTTCGACGGCCGCCTGGTGACGCCGGCCGACGAGATCCTTTACGGCGTCACGCGCCAGGCAGTGCTGGAGCTGGCGCAAAGGCGCATGCCGGTCGAGCGACGTCCCCTGCCGCTGGAGGAATTGCTGCGCGCGGATGAGGCCTTCATCACGTCCTCCAGCAAGGAGGTCTGCCCGGTGCGCCAGGTGGACGAGACGCTCATCGGCCCGCCCGGTCCCCATACCCGCGCGCTGATGCAGGACTTCAGGGAGATGGCCGCCGCCTGGGCCTGCGGCGGTTAACGACCAGTTTCAAACGCTCATATGACCAAAAGTTGACAAACGCTCGCAAATGTTAGAACATTTGCTCTAAATCCACGCAAGGTGGAGCGATGAACCGGCAGAAGGCACCGAAGGGCATCGAGTGGACGCGCATCCGCCAGGCGGATGGCAGGGTGCTGCCCGGCTACACATGGAACCCGACGGGCGGCTGCCTGCACGGCTGCACCTGGGAGATGCCGGACGGTTCGGTCACCGAGTGTTACGCCAAGACCGTCGCCGAACGCATCGCCCGCAACTCCTACGTGCATGGCTTTGAGCATCACTACTGGCGACCAAAAGCGCTGAACGATCCCTTACGTCTGCGCGACCCGGCCGGAATCTTCGTCGGCAGCATGGCCGACCTCTTCGGCCACTGGGTCCCGCGCGAGCAGATCGTCCAGGTGCTCGACGTGATGGGCGAGGCGCACTGGCACACCTTCCAGACCCTGAGCAAGTACCCGCTGCGCCTGCCGGAGTTCGACTTCCCGGAGAATGTCTGGGTAGGGGTCAGCCTGCCGGCGGGGCATACGATGAGCGCGAAGGGCGCGGCCCGCGCGCTGTCGGCCTACCTGCGCCACATGGAGGCTATCGAGGCCAGCGTGCGTTTCCTGAGCATTGAGCCGCTGTGGTTCGATGCCGCGCCGGTGTTCGCGCGCTGGCTGGCAGAAAGGGAGCGTTTACCCTTCGAGTGGGCCATCATCGGCGCGGCGTCCAACGGCCGTCGTCTCTTTCAGCCGCAACCCGCCTGGACGGAGTCGCTGCTGGAGCTGCTGGACGCCCAGGGCATCCCGGTGTTCTTCAAGGGCAATCTGGCGTGGCACGAGTGGCGCGACGAGTTTCCGTTGTGAGCGTCAACTACGCGGTTCAAGCACGCAGTTGTCGTTTAGTCGTTTGGTCTTTCGTTGCGGGCTGCCAATAGGCGTAGTGCAAATGATTTCTCCAGAATTGACCAAGGCAGAAACTGACTTTTTGTATTCTGATTCGGTGAAATTCATGAAATTGTCCTGAATGATGGGTAGCCACAAGTCCTTTCGAGTGCGCCCAGGAAATGTTTCGACGTACCGAACAACCACTCTGTCGAGTTCGCTCGTGTCGCGCCAATCCTTCCATGAAATATCTGAAAAAAGTGTCTCTCCCATTTCTTGATGATAAAGGTACTCGTTAACAGACTTACACATTGCATCATTGCAAATGACCATTGCATCAGGGTGCCTTGAAGCAAAAATCAAGTAATACTTCGTCGCTCCACCCCTGTACTCCTGAATCGGGCAAACTCCCGTGTAAGTGAGATATCCGGTACTTGCCAACCGCCTTTTGTATTCATCTGCGAGTAACTTTTCACGTATGTTTGGTTTCTCATCTGAATAAATGAATTCCTTCCAATAATCTCCGCCAAACGCTCTTGTTAGCCTTTCAAGTCCTGAGCTGAGACGGTCCGTAACACACTTGCCATTGTTTGTTGCGTTTTTCGCTGCCAGCCTGTGAGCAGCAGGAATCTGAAGATTAATAAGGAGGTCTGTGCTATAAGCGCGAGATCGATTCAAGAAAGGTTCCAGATACCCAAATGCACAATTTAAACCATACGGGTCGACGTAAAGCAGAACAGATTCCCTGCCCAAGTCTTGGGCAATGGTGCTCAGGTATGTTGGCCCGTCATCGAGAACAGCAATTGCAGAGTGTGCCAGCCCCCTATATTCCAAAATACTTTTTAGTTTCCGATGATGTTTCCGCTTTTTGTTGACGAAGTACGCTGTGTAACGCCCTTTGGCAAGCCTTTCTGCCGCACCAATAATGATCAGCGGTGAACCAGGCTCACCATCTTCAGTAACGCCTGGACCAGCGAAAGCATCAATGAGAATGATGTCAGCTTGTCTTTTGGAAATCTTGGCGAGATATGCAGTTACATACGATGCCAAGATCTGATCCTTCACCCGGGACCACGGGTGGAAATCCTTGCTCTGGAAGAATTCGTCGCCGGCCTGTGGCATGGCAAGCCTCCATGAAAAGATCAAAGAGCCATGTAACTGATGGAATTCGACTAACGCTCCGCAAATGGTAGCTGCACAATAGCACAAATGAGCGGATCATGAAACAGGAATCCCCGCAAATGAAACAGGCCCGCCACATCGACGAGCCTGTCAGTTGACCTATACGCCTGGCTACCGCGTCAACTGATCCAGACGGTCCACGTAGTCTGCGAGGATGCCGAAAGTCGTCTCGACCGCCTCAGGGCCGGCCATGTCCACGCCGGCCACCCGCAGCGCCGGCACGGGATACTCGGCCCCGCCCGTTTTGAGGAACTCGAGGCAGGCCTGCGCCGCGCCGGCTTCGCCGTCCAGCAGCTTGCGCGAGAGCGCGTGCGCGGCTGAAATCCCTGTCGCGTACTGGAAGACGTAGAAGTTCATGTAGAGGTGGCGGAACTGCGCCCAGGTGCTGCCGACCCGCTCGCGGTCGACGTGCATCTCATCGCCGTAGCCCTCGCTGAAGAGGTCCGCCATCAACTCGTTGAGGTCGTCGGCGGTCAACGCCTGGCCGCGCTCGGCGCGTTCGTGCGCCTCCAGCTCGAAGCGCGCCAGGGTCGGCATGATGAAGAAGTAGCGATGCAGGTTGTCCATCGCCTCCTCGATGATGCCGATCTGAAACTGCGGGTCGTCGTTATTGCGGAAGAGGTGGTCGCGCACCAGCGCCTGGTTGAGGTTGGAGGCCACCTCGGCCACGAAGATCGTGTACTGGCTGTCGTGGAAGGTCTGATGCCGCCGCGCCAGCAGCGAGTGCATCGAGTGCCCCAGTTCGTGCGCCAGGGTGCTCAGCGCGCCGAGGCTGTCGTCGTAGCTCATCAGGATGAAGGGGTGCGTCTCATAGGCGCCATAGGAGAAAGCGCCCTGGGTCTTGCCCTGATTGGGCGCACGGTCCACCCAGCGCTGCTCAAGGCAGCCTTTTCGCAATTCGCGCACGTAGTCCTCGCCCAGCGGCGCCATGCCCGCGGCGATCCAGTCGACGGCGGTCTCCCAGGGGATCTTGGGCAGGTCGCTGGCGATCGGCGCCCAGATGTCGTAGGGCTGCAGCGTCTCCACGCCGAGCGCGCGGCGCCGCACCGCCCAGTAGCGCTGCCAGGTCGGGATGTGGCGGCGGTAGGTGTCGATCAGGCTGTGAAAGACCTCGGGCGGGATGTTGTCGGTGAACAGCGCGGCCTCCAGCGAGGAGTCGTAACGGCGGGCGCGGGCGTTGAACACGTCGCGCCGCACGACGGCGTTGTAGTTGCTGGCGAAGGTGTGCTTCAGCGACAGGTAGCCGTCGGCGTAGCTTTCCCAGGCCGTACGGCGCGCCTCGCGGTCGCCCTCGCCGAGGATAGTCTGCAAGGTGCCCTGGGCCACCTCGACCTCCTCGCCCTGGCTGTTGCTGGCCGGGGCGAAGCGCAGGTCGGCGCCGGACAGCACCTCGCCGGTCGTGTCGATCGCGGCGAAGGGCTCGCTGGTCATGGCCAGCACCTCCTCCACCTCGGCCGAGCGTACGTGGGCGGCCTTGCGGAAGAGATTGTCGAACCAGTGCCCGTAGGCCTGCAGCGCCGGCTCCTGCGCGACCATGCGCTGCACCGTCTCCTCACCAAGGGCCAGGATCTCCGGCTCGGCGAAGGAGGAGGCCGCCAGATAGCGGCTGTAGAGGCTTTCCACCTGGCCGACCATGGCGGCGGCGGCCTGGTCGGCCGTATCCACCGCCTGCGACATGAAGGCGTAAAAGGCCAGCTGCTCGATGCGCCGTCCCAGGTCGCCCTTCAGCGCCAGCCATGCGGCCAGTTGCGCGGCGCCCTGACCGAGGGTGCCGGGAAAGGACGACGTGCCAGCCAGCGCAGCGGCCAGCGATTCGCGCTCCGCATCCCAGGCCTGGGCCGTTTCGTAGACGCTCTCCGCATTCCAGGTCTCTTCGATGGGGACTTCACTGCGAGGGGGCAGGGCCATGCGGGTCTCCCTTGTCGGCATTGGTGCTGTTGACAGAATGGCGATAGTGCTGAAAACTCGCGTCACTGTCAACACCCGGCCTGCCTGTGAACGTAGCGACGCAACATCCCTTTCTGACCCGGCCCCGGCGCACGGTGCTCGCGCTCACCCTGCCGGTCGTCATCTCGCAAATCGCCGAGCCGCTGACGGGTCTGGTCGATACGGCTTTCGTGGCGCGCCTCGGGGCGCCGCCGCTGGCGGCCCTCGGCGTGGGCGGGTCGGCCATCTCCCTGCTGCTGTGGACCTTCTACTTTCTCGGCATCAGCACCATGACCGAGGTGGCCCAGGCGTTTGGCCGCGGCCAGTTGGCGCGCGTGCGTCAGATTACCAGCCTCGGCCTGCTGCTGGCCGGCGCGGCCGGCGTCCTGATGCTGCTGGCCGGCCTGCTCGGCCCGGACCTGCTGGCGCAATTCCTGGGCGCGGCGCCGGAAGTCCACGACCTGGCCGTGACCTACATTCGCGTGCGCCTGCTGGGCGCGCCGGCCGTGCTGCTGACGATGGTCGGCTTCGGCGCGTTACGCGGCCTGCAGGACATGCGCACGCCGCTGCGGGTGGCGGTGATTGTGAATGTGATTAACATTTTGCTCGACCTGCCGTTCATCTACGGCCTCGGGCCGCTGCCGGCGCTGGGCGTGGCCGGCGCGGCGCTGGCCAGCGTCATCGCGCAGTATCTGGGCCTGGCCATGCTGATGCTGCAGCTGCGCCGCCGCCCCGGCCTTGGCTGGTATTTTGACCGGGAAGACATTCTGCAACTGCTGCGGGCCGGCCGCGACCTTGTGGTGCGCAGCGGCCTGCTGACAGTCTTCCTGCTGCTCTCCACCCGCGTCGCCAACCAGATCGGCCCCGAGGCCGGCGCCGCCCACCAGGCCATGCGCACGCTGTGGCTCTTCGGCAGCTGGTTGTCGGACGCCTTCGGCACCAGCGCCCAGAGCCTGGTCGGCTACTTCCTCGGCGCCGCCCAATTGCGTCAGGCGCGCCGGGCCGCCGCCGTCACCATCCTGCAGGGCCTGGCGACCGGCGTCGCGCTTTGCCTGCTCTGTCTGCTCGCCACCTCCCTCGTGCGGGAGGTCTTCGTGCCGCCGGAAGCCGCGGCGACCTTCAATTCTGCCTGGCTGGTCGCCGCACTGACGCTGCCCCTGGCCGCGCTGGCCTTCGTCACCGACGGCATCCATTGGGGCACCGGCGACTACCCCTGGCTGCGCAACGGCATGATCGTTTCCACGGGGATTGCCGCGGCCGTGCTGCTGCTCACGGATACCTCCGCGCCGCAGGCCTTCCTGCTGGTCTGGCTGGCGCTGTTTCTGTGGCTGGCCCTGCGCTCGCTCTTCGGCCTGCTGCGCATCTGGCCCGGCCACGTGCGGGCGCCACTGCGGCACATGCGCGTGCCGGAGCCGGCCTGAACTCGACGACAATCCAACTGCACAAACGGGGCATTCCTGTTATCTTCTGGCTGTTCGACGGATGTCGCCGCAGGCAGGAGAAGTGCATCCATGTTGGTCACGGAAGCGCAGCGCGAACAGTATCGCCGCGAGGGTTACTTCATACTTGAACGCGTGATTCCCGAGGCCGTGCTGGCGGGTCTGCGCGAGGAGTGCGGCCGCCTGTTGGCCGAGCGGGACGCGAAAATGGAGGCCAAAGGCGTCACGACCGACGGCATCAGCCACTATCGCCAGCGCTACTTCATCAGCAAGGAGTGGCGCACAAGCGCGGCCATCCGTGACTTTCTCTTCAGCGACCTGATGGCAGGGGTCGGGCGGGCCACGCTGGGCGAGGACGTCTACCTTTTCCACGAACAGTACGTCGTCAAGGCGGCGGAGCGCGGCATGAAGTTCGCCTGGCACCAGGACTCGGGCTACATCGGTCACTATCACCGGCCCTACCTCTCCTGCTGGTGCGCGCTGGACGACATGACGGTCGAGAACGGCACGGTGTACGTGCTGCCCTACCAGCGCGCCGGCATGCAGCCGGACGATCTCTTCGATCATCGCATCGAGGAAAGCTCGAACGACAAGGTCGGCTACCACGGCGATGATCCAGGCGTCGCGGCGCTGGTGCCGGCGGGCAGTATGGTGGTCTTCAGCAGCCGCACTTTCCATCGCAGCGGCCCCAACACGACCGACCGCATGCGCCGCGTCTACCTGGCGCAGTACTCCGCCGAGCCGATCATGAACAGGGCCGGCGATGCCACCTGGAGCGATGCCATCCCCCTGCTGCTGAAGGGAGAGCGGCAGCCATTGCCGCAGAGCGGTAACACAACGTGATTGTCCCTACCGGTTCGTACAGTCGGGTGTTATACTTTTGCCGGTCAGTACATTCCTGCTGACCAACCGACAACAAGTGTGGGAGGAATTACATGTCTGCCAGCAAACTGAGTCGTCGTGATTTTCTGCGGGGCGCAGCCGGCGCCACGGCCGCCGCAACACTCGCGCCTGTGGCCGGGGCAGTCTCGGCTTCCGCGCCGCAGCAGGACGAGATCGTCCTGAACATGTGGAACTTCGCCACCAACCGCTTTGAGTGGTTGGGCAACTTCATTGAAGAACTCTGGGCGCCCGCCTACCCCAACGTCACCGTCAACGTCGAGATTACGCCCCACAACGACCTGTGGCCCAAGCTGCAGGCCGTCTTCGCCGGCGGCACCGGCATCCCGGATATCGTCGACGTGGGCACCGGCCGCCTCGGTCAGTTCATGCATGACCCTGACAACGAGCCCTTCATTCCGCTCGACGATCGCCTCGGCGACCAGCTCAACGACCTGACCATCGTCTCGGGCACCAAGACATGGACCGTGCGCGACCGGATCTTTGGCATCGGCAACGAGGTCAACCCGGTGCTGCTCTACTATCGTCATGATCTTTTTGACGAAATGGGTCTGGATGCCGAGGGCCCCGAGACCTGGCAGGATTTCGTTGACCAGCTTGGCCCGGCCGTGCGGGATGCCGGCACCGGTCTGTTCCCGATCGGGACGACAAACTGGTCCGATTTCTTCATCCAGTACCACCAGGCCGGCGGCCAGTTCTTTGATACCGAAGGCAACGTCCTGGTGCACGAGGACCCGCTCGCTGCGGAGGTGCTTGCCTGGCAAAAGGCACAGCTGGACAGCGGCGTCTACGTCGAACAGGGCGCCGGCGTTGCCCAGTACGCCCTGATGAACGAGGACGCCTACGTCACCATCTGGGGCGCCCCCTGGTACCAGGGCTTCATGAAGCAGCGCGCTCCCGAACTCGCCGGCAAGTGGAAGATGCGCTACCTGCCTGTCTGGGCAGAGGGCGGCCATCTGACCGTGCCGCGCGGTGGCACCGGCATGTGCATCACCGCCGCCAGCGAAATTGCCGACACCGCCTGGGACTTCATTCGTGAGGCCAACCTGACCGTCGAGGGTTCGCTGCTGGCCTTCCGCCGCATGAACCTCTTCCCCTCCTACAAGCCCGCCTGGGACGAGGACGTCCTGTACCGCACCGACGATTACTTCAGCGGTCAGAAACCGGCTGAATTCATCGCGACCGCCGCCGAAGCCATGGCGCCGGCCATCATCGACAACTACTGGTCGCTGCTCATCGACTCCCTCGCCCGCATCGCCGTGCAGGGTGTCATGCTTGAAGGCGCCGACCCGGCCGCTGCCCTGGCAGAAGCCGTCGACGACTTCGAGTTCAACGCTGCGACAGGGTCTTCCCTGTCGCAGCGCGCCTGGTAAGGGAGGCTGGCATGAGCACTTCCAGCATCACTGCGACGGGGACGCGCGCGCCGCAGGCCGGTAGCTGGTGGTCGCGCCATGAACGCCGCTTTTTCCCCTACGTTCTGCTCATCCCCTTTCTGATCACGCTGGTGGTGTTCACCGCCTGGCCGGCGATCGATTCCTTCCGCCTCAGCTTCCACAAGGTGCGCAGTTTGCAGTCCGAGCGCGAGTACGTGGGCCTGGCCAACTACGAGCGCCTGTTGACCCAGGACAAGCGCTTCCGCACCGCCATCGTCAACGGCGCCGAGTTCGCCCTTGGCACCGCTTTCCTGCAGATGCCGTTGGCGCTGGCCGTGGCGCTGGCGCTCAATTCGGCCGTGGTGCGCTTCAAGACCATGGCGCGCCTCGCCTTCTTCGCGCCCTATATCACCTCGGCCATTGTGGTCGCCTGGATATTCACACTCATCTATTTCAAACAGAGTTACGGTCTGTTAAATGGCCTGCTGGCCCACTTTGGCGTGGAGCCGGTCTTCTGGCTGAGCAAGGACCTCGCCATGCCCTCGCTGATTGTGTTGGGGTTGTGGACCTGGGTGGGGCATCATTCGCTTTACTTCCTGGCCGGGTTGCAGGCGGTGCCGGAGGAACTGAAGGAATCCGCCCGCATTGACGGCGCCAGCGGCTGGCAGCTCTTCCGCAACGTGACCCTGCCATTCCTGCGCCCGATTTTCATTTTCGTCATCCTGACCGGCTCAATCGGCTCCTTCAGCCTCTTCTCGCAGCCCTACCTGCTCTTCGAAAGCGGTTCCGGCCCGCTGGATGCCGGCCTCTTTCCCCTGATGTACCTGTTTTTCATGGGCTTCCGCGACAACACGCGCATGGGCTACGCCTCGGCCATCGGCTACCTGCTGACTCTCATCATCCTCGCCATCACCGCCGTCCAGTTGCTGCTCATTCGTTTGTGGAAGGTCTAGCGTTCGCTTGAGACCATGGGCACCCTGACGCGCATACTGCGGGCGGAAACCCGCATCACAAGCGGTGGCGAGCGTCATTCGCCATCGAAGATCGCCCTGCTGAATGCACTGGTGCTCTTTGGCGTTCTGCTCACGGTCATTCCCTATCTCTACATGGTCACGGCGTCCTTTCGCACTCAGGGCGAGTTGTACTCGCTGCCCGTCACCATCTTTCCGCGTGAGTGGACCGACGCCAACTACCTGAAGCTGTTCAACGACACGGAATTCGTGCGCTGGTACGGCAACACCATTTGGGTGGCCGGTTTGCGCACCCTGCTGGGCGTCTACTTTGCCGCCGCCGCCGGTTACGCCTTCGCCAAGTTCAACTTCCGCTTCAAGCGCTTCCTCTTCTTTACCGTGCTGGCCACGCTGATTCTGCCTTTCCACGTGTTGCTCATTCCGCTCTTCGTCATGATGGCCGATTTCGGCTGGGTGGATAACTATCTCGCCATCATTGTGCCAGGTCTGGTCAGCGCCTTCAATATTTTCCTGATGCGTCAATACACCGAATCCGTCCCCAACGAGTTGCTGGACGCCGCCCGCATCGACGGCGCGTCCGAATTCGGCATCTTTCACCGCATCGTCCTGCCGCTGGTGCGGCCGGGACTGGGCGTGGTCGCCATCCTGACCTTTGTGCAGACCTGGAACGATTTCCTCTGGCCGCTGATCGTGCTGCACGATTCCAGCAAGTACCTGCTGTCTATCGGTATCGCCACCATGGACGGCCCCTACGACGTCGAGGTCGGCGCCATCATGGCCGCCTCCTTCCTCAGCACCGTGCCGATTCTGGTCATCTTCGTGCTGATGCAGCGCCAGATCATCGCCGGCCTGACGCGCGGCGCCATCCGCGGCTGAAGCCCCGCTCTGCCTGCCCCTTTCCCGCGCTCCCCTTCGCGGCGGGAACCCCTGACGGGCGCCCTCACCCCCCTCCGGGAAGGGGAGACACGTGACAGAACTTCTGCAAGGCTCCCTTGCCCTCAGTCAGATTCATTGTTAAAGCCCCCCCCCTCAGGCATTCACGCTCCAGACACAGGCCAGTTCCATCCCCTTGTCTCGTCCCCCGGGACGTGAGCCCTTCCCAGGCAGATC
>JAGWBD010000001.1 GCA_021296065.1 Anaerolineae bacterium | reverse complement strand
GGTCGGAGAAGAAATAAGGAAGACAAGGCCGGCAGTTGTAGTTAGCCCAAGAGGTGTTGGACGACCAAAGCTTTTCATTGTAGTGCCTCTCACGACAAAGAGTGAAAGCACAATGGGTTGTTCCAATTACCAGGACAGAGAGGAATGGTCTACGAGAGACCTCATGGGCTGATGCTTCGCAAGTAAAATCTGTTTCAGGAAAACGCTTTGGCAACAGAATAGGCAAATTGGAAAGACAAGCACTCGAAGAGATAGTTGAAATGATCGCTCATTGTGTAGGCTATAGGCCACGCCGCCGAACCTGAATTCTTGCTCACTCCACATACGGCTGATTCAACTGCAAGGGCGGCTTCCGCACCTGGCGCAGGCGCAGGTTGAGCATCTCCACGAAGATCGAGAAGGCGATGGCGAAGTAGATGTAGCCCTTGGGGATGTGCTGGTCAAGGCCCTCGGCCACCAGGGTCAGGCCGATCAGCAGCAGGAAACTCAGCGCCAGCATCTTGACCGTCGGATGGCGGTTGACGAAGTCGCTGATGCGCGCGGCCGAGAGCAGCATGATGATGACGGCGACGGTGACCGCGATCACCATAATGCTGACCTCGCTCACCATGCCCACGGCCGTGATAACTGAATCGAGCGAGAAGACCGCGTCCAGCACCACGATTTGCAGGATGACCGCGCCGAAGGAGGGCGGGACGCGCGCGCTGGCATGGCCGCTGTCGCCTTCCAGTTTGTCGTGAATCTCGTGCGTGGCCTTGGCCAGCAGGAAGAGCCCGCCGACGATCAGGATCAGGTCGCGCCCGGAGATCTCCTGGCCCAGCAGCATGAAGAGCGGCGCCGTCAGCCGGATGACCCAGGAG
This sequence comes from Anaerolineae bacterium, assembly GCA_021296065.1. Taxonomy (GTDB): domain Bacteria; phylum Chloroflexota; class Anaerolineae; order Aggregatilineales; family Phototrophicaceae; genus JAGWBD01. The sequence continues at coordinate 76,516 of JAGWBD010000001.1, read as the reverse complement.
ATGGCGAGCAGCATCAGGATGCGCATGACCAGCGCTAGGCCGAGACCGACCTGGCGCGCCTTTGCCTGCTGCGCCTGCGGCAGTTTGCCGGCCAGAATCGAGATGAAGACGATGTTGTCGATGCCCAGCACGATCTCCAGTACAACGAGTGTCAGGAGACCCACCAGGGCATCCGGGTTCGTGATCCAGTCCATCGTCGCATCCTCCCCTGCCCAACGCCGCGGCGATTGTGGCACGGGCGGGTCAGGCAGTGCAAGGGAAGAGGAGCTGGCGGCAGGTCAGGTTGTGCTGACCTGAGGTTTGACGAAGGAGATGTTTTCTCCGACTACATAGCGGTCGAAGTCACCATCGTGCGAAAAGATTGTGTCGATTCCATGGGCCAACATTGTCGCCACAATGTTTGTGTCGTGAACATTCTGCGCGCGAACAGAGTAAGTTTCAACAAGTGCTACCAGTTGATCGCGCACTTCAGCGCTTTCTTCAAATCTTGCATCATGTTTCGATAACGTTCCAGAGGCCCCAGGACCCACGGGATCGGTCGCTGCTCTCCACGGATTTTCAGCCGGGTCGCCTGTGCCCAATATTCACGGATCACCTGACCACCAATGAAGAGTTGTGTACCTTCAAAAAGAAATCGCTCAAGGTGTGCCAGGCATTCCCTGTGTAACTCAACTTCATAATCTTCAATTGTTGCGTAAACGAGGATGTTGCTGTCAATGAACACCCTGGGGACATCTGTCATTCGTACCAGTCCGCACGCTTCATGGAAACGGGATTGTCAATCGGACCCTTGAACGGAATTGTGTGCAACAGGTGGATTTTCTCGGTTCTGCTCAATTCGCGCTGTTTGGCAACCTGAACCAGCAGATGGGCAATGAGGTCTTTTTTTTTCGTGGCTGATCACTTTCCTTACACGATTTCCCATTCGTCGATAACGCAGAGAAATCTGTTTGGTTCGCTTTGCGTGTGGCTTGCTGAGGGTACCTGGTCCACGCCAGTTCCCTGTCTTGTCCACTCTCTCGTTCCAAAGTTGTACAAGTAGGTTGAAATCTGACCTGAACTCAAATGCGTCCTCTATGACCGCAAGATGACTGGCAACCAGTCCTTCTGACAGCACAGGTTCCTTTTCGCACCCAAGATCAAGATCTACAAGCCATGCGAGGAGCTGATCAATTGAGTCGATGATTTTGTCTATTTCAAACAGATTGCATTCAAGTTCGTCATATGCAGCATCGTCTTGATAACCGCTGATAGGGAGGGGTGGAATCTCAGGAAGTGCTTGCAACTCTTGCAACTGCGGCATGGCAACCATCATGCCCTTCCCGTAACAATTCCGATCCATCAGGTAACCCTCATTATACAACCCCGCGCTACCCGCGGGATGCTTCGGGCCGGCGCCCTCGCTATACTCCCCGGCAGCGAGCGGGCGGACGGGGGCTGTGGACCGCATTGTCAGGGGCTTTGACGTTGGCACCTACACTGACGCGCCGCTGCGCGCCGATTGCCTCGCCCTGCTGGAAGCGCCGCCGGCCCGAATCTTCGAGGTCATCAGCGACCACACCAAGCTTTTTCTGTGGCTGCCGCTGGTATCGGACAGCACGGTCAGCCGGCGCCACGCCCTGCAACGCGACGGCGTCAGCACGGTGCGCTGGCTGCACGCGGGCGCCTTCACCCTGCAGGAGTACATCGTCGCCTCGCATCCGCCGCATTTGCTGGCCAGCAGCATCGAGGAAAGCGAGTTCTTCGTCGATCACCTGGCGCTGCAGTCGCTTTCACCGGAGCGCCACGGCGGCACCTGGCTGCGCTGGCGCGCCTGGTTCCGCACGACGACGCTCGCGCCGCTCAGCGCCCCGCTGGCCGGGTTGGCGATGGCGTTGCTCTTTCGCGGCGCCCTGAACAATCTGATCCGTGACTTCGGTGGCCGCCCCGGCGGACACAACGAGAAAGGACTGGAATCGTGAGCGACCGCAAGATCCGCTGGGGTATTCTCAGCACGGCCACCATCGGCACCGGACGAGTCATCCCGGCCATGCAGCAAAGCCGCAACGGCGTGGTGCAGGCCATCGCCAGCCGCACAGCGGAACGCGCGCAGCAGGCCGCCGACGCGCTCGGCATCCCGCGCGCCCACGGCAGCTACGAGGCCCTGCTGGCCGACCCCGAGATCGACGCCATTTACAACCCTTTACCCAACAGCATGCACGCCGAATGGAGCATTCGCTGCGCCGAAGCCGGCCTGCCGGTGCTCTGCGAGAAGCCGCTGGCCGTCAACGCCGCCGAGGCCGAGGAGATGGTCGTGGCCTTCGCCAGACATGACCTCCTGCTGGCGGAAGGCTTTATGTACCGCTTTCACCCGCAGACGCAAAAGGTGCTGGCGCTGCTGCGCGGCGGCGCCATCGGCGAGCTGGTAATGGTCAACGCCAGCTTCAACTTCCCCATCAACCTGGCGGACCTCGACAACATCCGCCTCAGCCGCGAACTGGAAGGCGGCGCCCTGATGGACATCGGCTGTTACTGCATCAGCGCCACCCGCCTGATGACCGGCGAGGAGCCCGTGCAGGCCCATGCTGTGAGCCGCAGCGGCGATGCCAGCGAAGTCAATGAGGTGCTGGGCGGCGTGCTGGACTTCCCTTCGGGCGCCGTCGCCGTCGTCGATTGCAGCCTGCGCAACCAGCGCGTACAAAGCTACGACCTGCGCGGCACGCAAGGCCGCATCCGCGTGGAGACCGCCTACGTGACGCAACCGGACGAGGCGACGCTGATCGAGACCTGGGGCATCAAGGGCGAATACAGCCGCATCACCATCCCGCCCGCCAACAGCTACACGCTGATGGCCGAGGACTTCGCCGACGCCCTGTTGCATGAGCGCCGGCCGATGTACCCGCCCGGCGACGGCGTGGCCAACATGCGCGCGATCGACATGCTGCGCGGCTGAACTGCTGGAACAGGGCGCGGAATTTCAGGCAATCAATGCCAGTCGTGGGCGGCGGGCATCGCCATGGCCGCTTCCAGGGCCTGCACCTCGGAGACGATGACGTTGGTGGTGCCGTCCCAGCGGTCCACCACGCCCCGGATCAGAATCAGGTCATTGGCCATTTCCCTGTGGTAACGCTCATAGACCCGCGGCCAGAGGATGACCTGGACGTCCCCTTCTTCATCCTCAATGGTGACGAACACCGTGCCATCCCTGCCCTTCGGATGCTGCCGGGCGATGGCCCAGCCCGCCACAAGGACTTGCGCGCCTTCCCGCGCCTGCTCCACGGCTGCCGTGGGCAACACGTCGGGGCCCAGCGTGGGTCGCAGGGCCTCCATGACGTGCCCTTTCGGAAAGATGTCCATGACCCTGTATTCCCCTGCCATGCGCTCGTATCCATTGAAGTCGGCGAGCTGCGGCAGGTCGTCCTTCACGGCTAACTGGAAAGTCCGCTGGCCCTTCGCGGGGCGGCGGGCAAGACCGGCATCCCACAGGGCCTGGCGGCGGTTGGGCGTGGTCGCATCCAGGGCCCCGGCCCGCACCAGGGACAACACAGTCTGCGGCCGGATGCCCGTGCGCTGCACCAGGTCCGCCGCGCCGCTGTAGACGCCATACTGTTGCCTTTCCGCGACGATGCGCCTGGCGGCCTCCGGCCCAACATCGCGGATGAAGCGCAGGCCCAGGCGCAGCGACCCCTTTTCAGGGATGCACTTCAGCTCACTGCGGTTCACACAGGGGTTCAGGAAGGGCACGCCGAAGCTGCGCGCGTCCTGCTTGAGGCTCTCCAGCGGGTAGAAACCCATGGGCTGGTTGTTCATCAGGGAGACGAAAAACTCCTGGGGATGGTAACGCTTCAGCCAGGCGGCCTGGAAGGCGGTGATGGCGAAGGCGTGGCTGTGGGACTCCGGAAACATGTAGTGGCCGTTGATCTTGTCGAAGATCTTGCGCGCGGTCTCTTCCGGCACGCCGCGGCCGCGCGCGCCTGCCAGAAACTGCTGCCAGTACATGGCGATCAGGTGCTCGCTGTTGTGCCGGGTGAAGGCCCGCCGCACCTCGTCGGCCTGGGCGGCGCTCATGCCCGCCACGTCCATGATGAGCTGCACAACCTGCTCCTGCCAGACGATGATGCCGCAGCCGCGCTCAAGGGCCCGCTTCTCCAGCGGATGGTCGTACTCCCAGCGGACGCCGTGACGGTAACGTTCCACGAACTTCGACACGGCGCTGCCCTGCACGCCGACGCCCGGGCGGATCAGGGCCACCTGATAGGCCAGGTCCAGCAGGTTGCGGGATTCAAGGCGTTTGCCCATCTTCAGCTGGGCGGGCGACTGCAGCAGAAAGACCCCCTTGCAGCGGCCGGCGTTGATCAGATCGTACACGCCGGCGTCTTCGGGGTCGATACGGCTCAGGTCGGGCCGAGTCCCTTCCTTTTCCTCGATAAGGTCCAGGGCCTCCTCGATCTGGTCGAGCACCGGCAGGGAGAGAAGATCGATCTTGGCGAAGCCGGCGTCGGCCACGTTGTCCCGGTTCCAGTCCATGATGTGGCGCCCGTCAATGGCGCCGGCGCGGACGGGCACCATGGCGGAGATCGGGGAGTCGCTGAGGATCATGCCCCCCACGTGCTGGCCGAGGCCCTTTGGCGCGCCCATCAACTGCGGGGCCAACTGCAGCAGATCGCGCCAGCCTGGCGCCTGCAGCCGGTCCCTGAAAGCGGGCAGCTCCGCCATCCCCCGTGCGAGGCTGGCCGCATCGTGCGCGTGCAGCTGTCGGGACAGCAGGGACAGGTCCGCGCCTGGCAGCCCGAGGGCCTTGCCGAGGTCCTGGATGATGCCCTTGACCCTGTAGGTGGCGACGGCGCCGGTAAGAACGGCGAACTCGGGGCCGAAATGGCGGTGCACGCGCTCGATGAGTTCGTCGCGAATGCTGCGGGGGAAGTCCAGGTCGATGTCGGGGAGTTTGCCCGAGTCTTCGGAGATAAAGCGCTCCAGGGTCAGGTCCCACTGCAGCGGGTCGACGTGACTGATGCCGATCAGGTAGCCCGCCAGCAAGGCCACCGACGAGCCGCGGCCGCGGCCCGGCGGGCGCTGCTCCAGAGGCGTCCCGAGCGGCACCAGCCCCCGCTCCTCCATGATTCTGCGCGCGAGCAGCGCGATGTCCCGGTAGAGGAGCAGAAAGCCGGCCAGATTTTGCTGGCGAATCAACAGAAACTCCTCCTCAAGGCGGTCGCGGATGCGCCCGGTCACACAGCCGTAGCGTCGGGCGGCCGCTTCAAGGCAGAGCTTTTTCAGGAAACTCGCGGGGCTGTGGCCCGGCGGCATGGCGGGCGAGGGCAGCGTATAGCCCAGGTCAGTCGCCAGGTTGAAGCTGCACTGCTGCGCCAGGCGCAGGCTGTTGTCGATTGCTTCCGGGCAGTGCTGAAACAGGCGCTGCATTTGCTGTCCGGACTTCAGGCAGAGGTGCTGGTTGGGCCGGATGTGGGCAAGGGCCCGGTCGATGGTCGTGTTGTGTCTGGCGGCCACCAGCGCGTGCTGCAGACGGTAGCGCTCCGCTGCGTGGTAGTGCGCGTCGTTGCTGGCGACGACCGGCGCGCCCGTGTGACGGGCCAGGGCCAGCAGTTCGTCGTTGCGGGCCGAGTCTCCGGCCAGGTAATTCTGCTGCAGCTCCACGTAGACCGCGTCCGCGCCGTACCACTCCCTGTACTCGCCGAGCAGCGTCACAGCCTCCTGCCGGCGACCGTTGCGGAGCCGTCGCGACAGGGGGCCGCCGCGGCCGCCGGTGAGCAGGACCAGGCCTTCCGCATGTGCCGGCAGCTGTGCGGGGTCCAGCCGCGGCTCGCGGCGGTCAACTGCGTTGGCCAGGGTGAACAGGCGGCAGAGGTTGCTGTAGCCCTCACGGGTCCTGGCCAGCAAGACGATGCGCGAGCCCTCCGTCAGCGTCAATTCGGCTCCGGTGATTGGGCGGATACCCAGGCTGTTGGCGAGGCGCGCGAACTCCAGGCCGCCGCAGAGGTTGCTGTCGGTCAGCGCCAGGGCGGTGTAGCCATATTCTTTCGCCTGGGCCAGCAACTCGTGGGCGTGGGATGCGCCCGCCCCGAAGGAGTAAAAGCTTTTGGCGTGCAGTTCGACGTAGCCCGCGCTCACACGAGGGCTCCGGGTCCCTGACGGTACCAGCAGTTGTCGTGTCCGTCGCGAAACAGGATGACCGTGCTGCCGTCTTCACTGCAAATTCGATAGTAGCTGCGGGCGAGCGGCTGCGGCAGCCACCAGAGATCGAAGCACCACTGGTCTTCGATGCGCGCTACCCGCGACCAGCGTCTGCCCAGGCTCAGCGCCAGAGGTTGATGGTCCGGCCCTTCCCGCACTGCCACAGAAGTCGGCCGGGAAAGGGGTCTCAGCTCTCCCTTCCCCGACGACGAGACGGGGACCTGCAGGGCGCGCATCTCCGGCACGGGATGCCAGGGCGTGACGTTCCGCACCTGAAACAAAACGTCCCTGCCTTTTGTTTTGGCCTGCAGGCCCTGCGCCACTTCGACCAGCCGTTTGTGGCAGTCCCTGCGAATGTCCGGCAGCAGGTCCAGTTGCAAGCCCGTCGTTGCCACAAGCCTGCCGAGGGTCAGGGTCAGCTCCTCCACCGGGGCCTGCGGGTGGTCCATCTCCAGCTGGCTCCGCATAACGTAGGAGGCCCGCTCGCGGCCCGCCGCGCCGCGCCCGAAGTGCAGGGTCTTCTGCCATGCGGGCGCATCGACGAGGATGCACGCCAGTTCAGCAAGGCCAGCCTGTCGTCCCTGCATTTGGGGGCGGGACCAGGCGCGCGCGAAAAGCGTCTCCACGGTCGCCAGCAGGTGCTGCAGGGAATCGGCGCCAGGGGGCAGAACGGCGCGCTCGACGACGGTCTCCGCGACATTGACGGGGACCAGGGGGCTGTCATCCACGCCCTGACACAGCTCCCGGGCCCTGCTTCCCGCCGGCCCGAACTGGTCGACGACGTGATGCTGCTGCATGGCGGCCACGGACCCCATGGTATGCAGCCCGAAGCGATGCATGGCCGTCTTCACTTCCGCAGCCAGAGGCAGGTGGTCGATACTGTGGGGCGCGAGAAAGCTGCGCACGTCCGCAGGCACAGTGAGCGCGTCACCGTCGCCGGCAAGCCGGGCGGCGACAAGGGCCGGGAATTTGCCGTCCCCCACGCCAATCCGCGCGTTCAGGTAGTCGGGGACGCAGCCCGGCAGCACGCTGCCGAGCAGCCGCTCCTCGCCGCCACAGACCTGTTCCAGCCCGTCTATCCTTAGCCAGGCCGTGCCTGGTTCCGTTCCTTCCACCCGGTCGCTGACCCCCTGCAGGGCGGCAAGAATCTGGTTGAAGAGCGTCTCACAGGCCCGCTCGTCCGCATTCAGCAGCACCGGGTCGGCATGCATGGACAGGGCCTGCTCGAGGGTCATGCCCGCCTTCACCCGGCGGGCGGCCGGCGACGAGTCGACCACCACGGGCGTTCTTGCCGAGCGGTCGACGATGACGACAGCCCGGTTTTTCAGTTCGGGCTGCCGCTGCAACGCTGTTTCGGCCCGCAGGTGCGGAATGAGCAGGCAGGCAATCCTCAAGATGATTCCCCTCTCCGACAATCAGGGAACGGCATGAGGCCATGATATAGAACATATGTTCTGTTGTCAACTGTCTGGCGGCAAAAGCGGGAGCGAAGGCGTACTTAACCTGCAGGAGAAACAGCGCAGCGATCGTCCGCCCTTCGATCGCGCGCCGGCCTGGTCACCACACCACTTCGCTGCAGACCCTCGTCGGGGATGGCGGCGTCCACTGTCAGCGAACAGGCAAGCTTCATTCCCCGCCGGTCTGCGCCTCGATGCGGCTGATCACGGCCTGCACCGCAGCGCGTTCCGCTTCCGGCAAGGCTTCAGCCAGCTGCGCCAGTGAGTCGCGCAGCACCTGCGGCACCTGGCCGGCGTCCGCCGGCGTCGTGCGGAAGAAAGACTCCAGCGCCTCCCCGGCCTGCTGCTCATCCCCCAGCGCCAGGCTGGTCGTCACCAGGTCGGCGTAGCCCCAGTAGTTGTCGACGTCGGCGCGCACCTCGGCGGCGGCCAGTTGCTGCGCCTGGCGCCAGGTGTCGCGCATGGCGTCGGCGCCATCCTGCTGCATGCCCAGCAGCGCCAGGTTGACGTATGCATAGGACGAGGCCGGCGTGACGCGCGCCGCCTCGCGGTAGGCGTGGACGGCTTCCTGCAGCTGGCCGCGGCGACGGTAAAGCCCGCCCAGCGAGCCCCACCAGGACTCGCCATCGTCGTCCACCAGATTGGGCAGCAGGGCCAGGGCCTGTGTGAGGTGGCGTTCGGCCTCGTTGAAAGCGCGCGCGCGTTCCACGCCCTCCGGCAGTTGTTCGGCGCGACGCCGGTAGACATAGCCGAGGCTGGCCAGCGCGGGCGCGAAGTCGGCTTCGCTGGCCAGGGCCTGGCGCAGGTAGGTCTCGGCCTCGTCGAGCGCGCCGGCCTGCGAGCATGTGTAGCCCATGCGGTAGTTGATAACCGGGTTGCGCGGGTCCAGTTGCAGCGCGCGTTCGTAGATGGCGCGCGCGCCGCGCAAGTCGCCGGAGCGGTACTGCCGCTCGCCGAGGGGCAGGAAGGACAGGGCGCGGGTGGCGTCGCCGGTCGATTTCTCCAGCGCGCCCTGCAGCGAGCCCTGCAGACTGGCGAAGGCTTGCTCGCGCTGGCGCGTCTCCTCCTGCAGCAGGCGGCGCGAACTGGTTATCTCTTCCTCGAACTTCTGCCGCGATTCGCGCAGCTGGTTCTGGGCGGCGATGAAACGCGTGACGCCGAAAATGGCCGCCGCCCCGCCCACCACCGTCACGACGAAGCCGAAGGACTCCAGCAGGCCCAGCAGGTTGAAGGCCTGGTCGAGGGCGCGGCCGGCGTCGGCCAGGTCCCGCGCCACCTGGGTCGCCAAAGCCGGGACGTCGTCGGCCTGCGCCTGGGCATGGAGGGCCAGGGGAGAGAGCAGCAGGAGAAAAAGGGGCAGGAAAATACGCATGGGCGGTATTGTACACGCTATGAAACCCGCCACCGCGCAATCCGCCGACGCACGACCCGACGGGCGCCTGCTGGACTGGTACGAGCGCGAGGCCGCCGACCTGCCCTGGCGCCGGACGCGGGACCCCTATGCCGTCTGGCTGGCCGAAATCATGCTGCAGCAGACGCAGGTCAAAACCGTCATCCCCTACTACCAGCGCTTCCTGCAGCGCTTCCCGACTGTCGCGGCGCTCGCCGCCGCCGAGCTGGACGAAGTCCTCAAGCTCTGGGAAGGGCTGGGCTACTACAGTCGCGCGCGCAACCTGCAGCGCGCCGCGCGCCAGGTGATGCAGGCACACGATGGCTGCCTGCCGCATAGCGCAGCGGCCCTGCAGCGACTGCCCGGCATCGGTCGCTACACGGCCGGCGCCATCGCCAGCATCGCCTTCAATGAAGCGGCGCCGGTGCTGGATGGCAACGTCATGCGCGTCTTCACGCGCCTCGCCGACCTTGACGAGGACATCACGAAGTCGGCGACGCAGCGGCGGCTGTGGGCCCTGGCGCAGGGCTGGCTGCACCCAAAGCGACCCGGCGACTGGAACCAGGCCTTGATGGAACTGGGCCGCCGCATCTGCCGTCCGCGCCAGCCGGACTGTCCGCGTTGCCCGCTGCAGGCATCCTGCCTGGCCCGGGCCCGTGGTCGCCAGCATGAATTGCCACGCCGTCGACCGCGCCCGCAGAGGCCGCACTATGTCGACGTCGTCGCCCTGCTGCGCAATTCGCAGGGAGAACTCTTGATCCAGCGGCGACCGCCGGAAGGGCTGCTGGGCGGACTGTGGACCTTCCCCGGCGGACGGGCGAAGGCGGAGGACGCCAGTCTGGAAGCGGCGCTGCAGCGCTGTCTGCGCGAGACGTTGGCGCTGGAAGTCAAGCCGGGCGCGGCGCTGGAACCGGTGCAGCATGGCTTCACCCATTTTCAGCTCACCCTGCACGCCTGGGAGTGCGCCCTGGTCCGCGGGCCGGAGGCGACGCAGTCGCCGGAAATCGCCTGGGTAAGTCCGGAAGATCTGACGCGCTACAGCTTTGGCGGGGCCGAGCGCGCGCTCATCGCCAACTGGCTCACAGCGGAGAGTCGAATAAGCGAGACTCCGCGATGATTTGCGCCGATGGCGCGCGCAATGCATCGGCCAGGGTCGCGTCCCTGCGCGCCAGCCAGGCTTCAACCAGGCGGCAAGCGACTTCAAAGCCGGCCCAGGGGGGCATGCCGGCCGGGGGATGGCCGTTGAGCGCCAGCAATTCGTCGCCGTAGAGCGCCCTGGCCAGGGTCAATGGCTCGTCGTCATCCAGCATGTCAGCGAAGGTGGCGACGCACAGCGCGAGGGTATCGGCGTCCAGCGCCAGGGCCGGCGGCGGCCGGTCCCGGCCCATGACTTGCGGCGCGCCGTAGACATTGGTGACCAGGTCGCTGTAGTCCGCGCTGCCGTACCAGGTGCGCGCGATGCGCGTCAATTCGTCGTTCCAGTCGGCCGGTTCGCGCAGGGTCGCCAGCCAGGGCAGCTCCAGATCGGGCAGCAAACGCCGGGTCAGGGCGGCGGCGATGCCTTCCATCACCAGCAAGTCCGCCAGGTTGCGCAGGGTCTCACGGCCATGGACGAGGTGTCGCAAGGTCTGGGCCCAGGCGCGCGCCAGCGCGGCCGGCAGCCGCTCCAGATTGCTGGCGCAGGGCCAGAGCCGTAACAGGACCAGGCCGGGCGCGGCGCCGTAGACGCTGAGTCCCTGACTGAAAAGCATCAGCGAGCGGTTGGCCGAATCACAGGGCAGCAAGAGGCAATCGACCTGCGCATCAGGCAGCGCCAGCAGGCGCGCAACCTGCTCAAGGAGGGCCGTCACCTGCCCGCGATAATCAAGCGCCTCGTTTTGTCCGAATTCCCAGGCGGCGGCCTCCAGGCTACGCGCCGGGTTAAACAGGCCCCAGCCCTGGGTCCCGGCGCAGGCCTCCAGACCGTCGCAGCCCGCCAGTTGCATGAGCTCCTGCGCCGGCCAGCGTCTTCCATGGACGCTGCGCGCCCGGTACAGGGGCGCGATGGCCGTGCCAGGATCAAACAAAAGCGGGCCGGCGCGGCGGAAAGTCTCCTGCGGATGCCGCGCCAGCGTGAAGAGTTCGCGCAGGTTTTCGAGTGTGGGGTGGACCTGGATGCGCATGATGGCTGCATCATGCCGCCGGACCTGGCGCCTGGCAAGGGAGGGCTCCTGCGCGGCCTGATAGTCTGTTGTCGCAGGACTGCCGGTCAGTTATGATGAGATTGTTGTTCGCCAGTGAGGCAAACGAGGAGCAAAACGCATGAGCCAGAATATCGAGGATCGGGGTTACGTACACCCCGGGAAGCTCGTTTCCACAGAGTGGGTCGCGGAACATCTGGATGACCCGGAAGTCCGCATCGTCGAATCCAACGAGGACCCGCTGCTCTATCCTTCCAGCCATTTACCCGGCGCCGTGCAGATCGACTGGACGGTGGACCTGAACGATCAATTGCGGCGCGATTACCTCGACCAGTCCGGCTTTGAGGACCTGATGTCGCGCAACGGCATCACGCGGGACATGACCGTGGTGTTTTACGGCGACCGCAGCAACTGGTGGGCCTGCTACGCGCTGTGGGTCTTTCAGCTCTTCGGTCATGACAATGCGCGCGTCATGGACGGCGGCCGCAAGAAGTGGGAACTGGAAGGTCGGGAACTGGTGCGTGAGGTGCCTGTTTACGCGCAAAGCGACTATCGCGCTCCCACGCGTGACGACCAGAGCCAGCGCGCCTTCCGCGAAGACGTGCTGGTCCACGTCGAGGCCGGCAAGCGCATGGTCGACGTGCGCAGCCCGGAAGAGTTCAGCGGTGAATTGCTGCACATGCCCGGCTCGCCGCAGGAAGGCGCGTTGCGCGGCGGTCACATCCCGGGCGCGAACAGCGTCCCCTGGAGCCGCGCCACCAATCCCGAAGATGGCACCTTTCTCAGTGCGGCCGGCCTGCGCGCGATCTATGAGGAAGAGCAGGGCCTGAGCCCGGAAGACGACGTCATCACCTACTGCCGCATCGGTGAGCGCAGCAGCCACACCTGGTTCGCGCTGAAGTACCTGCTCGGCTATGACCAGGTGCGCAACTACGACGGCAGCTGGACGGAATGGGGTAACCTGGTCAACGTGCCGATCGAGCGTTGAGCGCCAGACCATGATTCCGTCCAAACTGGACGAGTTGCTGGAGGACTTTTCCTTCATCACCGACCGCAACGAGCGCATCGCCTGGCTGATCGACGCAGCCGACCGCTTTGACGAGGTGCGGGTGCCGCCGGAGGTGGCGGCGCCCCCCTACGACGAGGCGCATCGTGTGCCGGCCTGCGAATCCGACGCCTTCGTCTGGGCCCTGCCGGCGGACAGCAAGGACACCCTGAATTTCCGCTTCGACGTGCTTAATCCTCAGGGTCTCTCGGCCATGGCCCTCGCCGTCATCCTCAATGACTGTTGCTCCGGCGCGCCTCTGCAACAGGTGGCGGCGATTCCGCAGGACATCGTGTTGGCGATCTTCGGTCGCGAGGTCTCGATGGGCAAGGGACAGGGACTGATGGGGCTCGTGACGATGGTGACCCATGCCGCGCACGAGCAGCTCGGCTCACAGTCGGCCGAAGCATGAAAAAGCCCGCCACTTGTGGCGGGCGCGAGGGCCCAAAAAAGGCGACGACCGGATTCGAACCGGTGATAAAGGTTTTGCAGACCTCTGCCTTGCCACTTGGCTACGTCGCCGATGATTCAGTATAGCGATTTGGGCACAGAGCGGCAAGCGTCAGGCCCGACCGGTCGCTGCCTGCAGCAGGCGGATTCATGAGCCTGCGCGTCGCCATCGACGCCAGCCGCGCCACCGTCGCGCGGGCCACCGGGACCGAACGCTACAGTCGCGAACTCATCCGCGCCCTGCTGCATATTGGCGGCGACCACGAGTTTCATCTTTACTTTCGCGATGACCCGCCCGAGGGCCTGTTCCGCGGGCGCAACGTCGTTCAGCACGTCATTCCGCTGCCGCGCCTGTGGACGCATTTGCGTCTGGCGGCGGCGCTCCATGCCCTGCGCCCGGACGTCAGTTTCGTGCCGGCGCACAGTCTGCCTTTATTCATGCCGGGGCGGGCCCTGGTCACCGTGCACGACCTTGGCTTTCACCATTTCCCCGCCGCGCACCCGTCGCGCGCGCGACGTTATCTGGCGTGGTCGACGCGCCACAGCGCGCGGCGCGCCAGCGTCGTGCTGGCCGACAGCCAGGCGACCGCGGACGATTTGCGGCGATTCTGCAATGTCGCGCCGGAGAAGGTCCGGGTCGTCTACCCCGGCGTGACCCCGCTGCCGATCGGCGACCCGGCCGCCCTGCGGCGCAAGTACGCCCTGCCGCCACGCTACTATCTGTTTCTGGGCACCCTGCAGCCGCGCAAGAACCTGTCGACCATCGTCGCCGCCTGGCAGCGCTGGCGCGCGAGCAACCCCGACGATGACGCTGCGCTGGTGCTGGCCGGCGGCCGCGGCTGGCTCTTTGACGAAAGGGAGTTCGCGGGGCTGGAAGACGTGCATTTGCCGGGTTACATCGACGATGAAGACCGCGGCGCGCTCTACGCCGGCGCGCGGGCGCTGCTCTTTCCCTCGCTGCATGAAGGCTTCGGCTTTCCGGTGCTGGAGGCCATGCACTGCGGCACGCCGGTCATCACCAGCAAGACCTCCAGCCTGCCCGAACTGGCCGGTGACGCCGCCCTGCTGGTTGAGCCGACGGACGCCAGGGCCATCGCGCGGCAGATGACGCGCCTGCAAAAGGACAGGGCCTTGCGCCGACGGCTGGTCCGTTCCGGCCAGGCCCGCGCCGCCAGTTTCACCTGGGAGCGGGCGGCGCGCGCGACTCTGCGCGCCCTGCAGGACGCGGCAAAGGCGGGCTGATGCGCATTCTGGTGGTGCAGCTGGCGGACGTGGGCGATCTCGTGCTGGCGACGCCGGCGCTGGCGGCCCTGCGCGCGGCACGGCCCGACGCCCGGCTGACCCTGTTGACCAGCGCCCACGCCGCGCCGCTGGTGGCCGACAGCGGCCTCGTGGATGCAATCGTCACGCTCGATCGCGCCAGCGGCAGCCACCCCTTCGGCTTTCTGCGACCGGACAATCTGCGGCGCATGCTGGCGCCGGGCCGGCAGGACCTCGTCATTTATTTGCACCATTTCACGCTGTGGCGCGGCACGCTCAAGTTCGCGCTCATCGCCCTGGCGGCGCGCGCCGGGCGGCGCATCGGCCTCGACAACGGCAACGCCTGGTTCCTCACGGAAAAAGTGCCGGATAATGGATTCGGCGCCATGCACCAGGCGGAATACTGGCTGCAACTGGCAGCCCGGGCCGGCGCCGACCCGCGTCCCCGTCCGGCCCTGGTGGCGCGCGGGGCCCTGTCACAGCCCCTGCCACCGGGTCGTTACATCGCCTTGCACGCCGGCGGTGGCGCATCCAACCCGGCCCGCCGCTGGGCGCCGCAGCGCTTTGCACAGGTGGCGGACCGCCTGCGCGAGGAAACCGGCGCCCAACTCGTGCTGGTCGGCGGCCCCGGCGACGACAACCAGGCCCTGCGCGCGGCCCTGCGCAGCACGGTCATCGACCTGACCGGCCAGACGACCCTGCCCCAACTGGCGCAGGTGCTCGGCGGGGCGGCGCTCTTCATCGGCGCAGAGAGTGGCGTGATGCATCTGGCGGCGGCGGCCGGCGCGCCGGTGCTGGCCATCATGGGGCCAGGCAACGCCTTCGCCTGGGGGCCCTGGACGCCTGCCGGCCGCAGCGTCGTGTTGCGCAGCGCGCCTGCCTGCAGCCCTTGCGGCTACGTCGGCCACAGCCTGGGGCTGCCGCGCGGTTGCGAAGCGCGCACCTGTATGCGCATGGTCACGCCGGCCCTTGTTCTGGAAGCGGCGCGGGCCCTGCTGCGCGGCGAGTCGCCTTCCGCGCCAGCGGATGATCGCGGTCCGCGCCCGCCTGGCCGCATCCACATTCTGGGCCTGCCGGTGGACGGACTGGGCACGGCACAGTGGCTGGCGCTGGTCGAGGCCTGGCTGACACTGCGGCCGCGGCGCGCGCGCCAGGTGTGCACCATGAACCCCGAATTCATGATGGCCGCGCGCGGCGACGTCAACTTTCGTCACATTTTGCAGCGGGCGGACCTCTGTGTGGCGGACGGCGCGGGGCTGCTCTGGGCCGCACGACGACGGGGCATGACCCTGCCGGGCCGCATCACCGGCGCGGACGGCGTGCCCCTGCTGGCGCAGCGCGCCGCCTCACGCGGCTGGCGCCTCTTTCTGCTGGGCGCAGCGCCGGGCGTGGCGGAACGGGCGGCGCAGGCCCTGCAAACCCGCTTCCCCGGCCTGCAGATCGCCGGCACCTTCAGCGGCAGCCCGGCGGCCGACGAGGAAGACGACATCGTGGCGCGCGTCAACGCCAGCCAGGCGGACCTGCTCTTCGTGGCCTGGGGCGCGCCGCGTCAGGAGAAATGGATCGCGCGTAACCTGCCGCGCCTGCAGGTGGGCATGGCCATGGGCGTGGGGGGCACGCTCGACTACCTTGCCGGCGACGTACGGCGCGCGCCACAGTGGCTGCGCCGGCGCGGGCTGGAATGGCTCTTCCGCCTGGCGTTGCAACCCTGGCGTCTGCGCCGCATGCTGCGTTTGCCACGCTTTGTGCTGGCCGTGCTGCTGGAGCGGCGCGCGCATCCGCAGGCTTGATTCGCGCGCGAATTGTGCCAGACTGGACAGGGGACGGACTGTAAAGGGGAAGCCATGATTACAGCAACTGACATGACCACCATGCTGGCACAAAACCTGCGGGTCATCGGTCTCCAGACCGAGGGGCTGACGCACAGCGACAGCATGCTGCAATTGCCCTTCCGCGGCAACTGCCTCAACTGGGTGCTGGGCCATATGCTGGTCAGCCGCGACTACATGCTGCGCATTGCCGGCGCGGAGACACTTTGGGACGCCGAAAAGTCCGCACCCTACATGTTTGGCAGTGAGGCAATGACGGCCGAAGCTGATGCCGTGCCGATGGAGAGTATTCTGGCCGATCTGCAGCGCTCGCAGGAGTGCCTGGCGGAGGCCATGACCGCGCTGGATGACGGGACGCTGGACGCGCCATTCGAGAATGAACGCGACGATACCCTGCGCAAGCGTCTGGCCTTCATGACCTGGCACGACAGCTACCACACCGGCCAGACCGAGTACCTGCGGCAACTGTCGGGCGTCGGCGACAAGGTGATCTGAACGACGCGAGCAAAGGGGGTGCGCCCGTGATTTCAGGCGCAGAAATGATCCACCTGCTGGCGCGCAACCTGCAGGTCATCGAGGTCCAGACGGAAGGCCTGACGCATGCCGACAGCATGTTGCAGTTGCCCTTCCGTGGCAACTGCCTCAACTGGGTGCTGGGTCACATGCTGGTCTATCGTGATCACACACTGAAAATGGCGGGCGGCGAGCCGCTGTGGGAAAAGACCAGGTCCCTGCCTTACTGGTACGGCAGCGAGGCGATGCAGGCTGACGATGATTCTGTCGACCTCGGCATCATCCTGGCCGACCTGCGCCGCTCACAGGAAAGACTGGCGGCGGCGCTGGCTGCACTCACTGAAGCGCAATTCAACGCCGACAGCTGCGACCATGGCGACAACCTGCGCGAATGCCTGCTCGAACTGGTCTGGCATGACGGTTATCACGCCGGCCAGATCGAATACCTGCGGCAGTTGACGGGTGTCAACGACCAGGTGATGGTGATCTGATTGTCCCTGCAGGGATGGGTGCCGCGCCTCGCAGGCCGACGGGTGCTGGTCGTCGGCGACGTGCTGCTGGATGAATATCTGGGCGGCCGCCCGACGCGTATGAGCCGCGAGGCGCCGGTGCCGGTGCTGGAATTCGAGAGCCGGCGACTGCTGCCGGGCGGCGCGGCCAACCCCGCGGTCACCATTGCAGGGCTGGGCAGCCAGGCGCTGCTGGCCGGCGTCGCCGGCGATGACGACGCCGGGCAACAGTTGCGCGCCCTGCTGCAAGCGCAGTCCATTGACTGCCGGGCGCTGGTCCGCGAAGCCGGGCGCAGCACCACGCTCAAGTTGCGCGTTATGGCGCAGATGGGCCTGCGTTATCCGCAGCAACTGGCGCGCATCGACACTGTCTCAAGGGCAGCCTTGTCACCGGAAAGCGGTCAATTGCTGCTGGAAAAGGTGAAATCGCTGGCCGGCGCGGTCGATGCCCTGCTGGTCTCCGACTATCGCATTGGCCTGCTGACGCGGGATCGGGTGGACGAGTTGCGCGCTGCCGGCGTATCCCTGCTGGCGGCAGACGCCCAGGGCGAACTGGACAAGTACCACGACTTCGGCCTGGTCAAGTGCAATGCGGCGGAGGCGGCTGCGTGGCTGGGGCGGTCGCTGGCCAGCGACGCGGACTACGGCGCCGCCGCGCGCGAACTCTGCGACCGTCTGCGTCTGACCGGCGCGATGGTCATTACGCGCGGGCCGCAGGGCGCCACACTGGCCACGGCGACCGGTGAGTTGCGGCATTGCCCGGCGCCGGTCGTCAGCGACGTCTACGACGTCACCGGCGCGGGCGACACGGCCATCGCGGTGATGACCCTGGCGGCAGCGGCCGGGGCGGACTGGCCTGCAGCCGTCACCCTGGCCAACGTCGCCAGCGGCCTGGTGGTGCAACGTGTGGGGAACTACGCGCCTGCGGCGGCGGAACTGGACGCTGCGTTGGCGACCGTCGACGACTGAAGCCGCCGATTCAGACCACGCGGATGCTGCGGCGCTGCCAGTGATTGGTCATGTAGCCCTTGAAATTCCAGATTTCCTCTACCTTCTCGGGCTGGGTATTGCCCGCCTGGTCGCGCGCCCGCAGCACCAGTTCATAATCTCCGGGCGTCAGGTCCACCTGCGCTGCCCAAAAGCGCCAGCTCCAGCGGCCCTCTCCGGAAAGTCCGGCTGCCTGCCAGCTTGCCCCGCCATCCAGCGAAAACTCGACGGCGGCGACCGGCTGGCTGTCGATGGCGATGCCGGCCAGCCGCAGAGGCCCGGCCGGCAATTCGGCATCCGCCTCCGGCGAGATGAAGACCGAGTTGAGCCGTAACTCGCCCAGCGAATCGGCCGCAGGCCAGTCCGCCGTCTCCGCGCTGACGTCGGGCGGGAAATGCTTGTAGGCCCGCTGCTGGTAATGATTGTCGGATTGATCCGCCTGCAGCGTCAGGCGTCCCAGCCACTTGACGCTGCGGGCGCCGATGTAGCCGGGCACCACCAGGCGCAGCGGCCAGCCATGCGCGGCCGGCAGGGGTGCGCCGTTCAATTCGTCGGCCAGCAGCAGTTCGTCCCCGAGCGCTTTTTCCAGTGTAATTGAGCCACCCAGGCCGAAGGTCGCGGCGCCTTTCACGATCTCGTCGAGGCCCAGCGCCGCCACGTGCACGGCCCCTGCCTGCACGCCGGCCGCCTCCAGCACGTCGCGCAGGCGTACGCCGGCCCAGCGCCCGTTGCTGATGGCATCGCTGCACCACAGCAGGGCGCCGCCGGCATTGTCCTCGTTGAGCATCTCCTGGCGGCGGAAGCCGGCGCATTGCAGCGTGGCCTCCTGCTCATGGCGCGGAAAGTCGCGCCGCAGCGCCGCCAGACCGAGCGACAGGGGCCGCTCCACCAGACCATCGACCTCAAGGCGCCAGCTGTCCGCGTCCAGCGCGGGCAGCGGCGCATGGTTGCGTACGTAAAAAATGTCCGCGGGCGTCTCGTGCGTGGCGCGCAGCGGCTCCAGCGGGGAGCCGGCGTTGAGCGGGTCCGCGCGATAGACGGTCATGTCCGCGCTCTTGCCCAGCTCCTGCAGCAAGGCCGCCAGCGCGTCGTCCATTTCCAGCTGCGCCAGCGCGACCGGCAGGCCAGGCAGTTGCGACAGGGTCGCCAGGGCGGCAAGCTGCTTCAGGAAATCGCGTCGCTTCATGCCAGCCATGGCCCCCTCCGCGCCAACGTAGATCGACAAATTGTAGCCCGAATCGCGAGCGCAAAGACCCGTAGCGGACCCTGCGTTCAGGCGTATCTTGTTGAAGCGCGGCAGCGGCTAGAGTTGGACGTAGCTGTTCTCGGCGAGGATCAGGCGGTGGGCGGCCGGCACGTGTTCGGCCGAGGTGACCTGCGAATTGTCCGCCAGCAGGCTGGAATCGATGCGGCCCGGCATGTTGCGGATGACGCAGTCCTTCATGACGATGCTGTCCTCGATCTCGCTGCCCTCGACGACCACGTTGTTGCCGATGGCGGTGTAGGGGCCGACGTAGCTGTTGATGATACGCACATTCTCACCAATGATGACCGGGCCCCGCACCACGCTGTGGATCACCTGGCTGTCACGGCCAATGAGCACACGGTGCGAGACATCGGAATGTTCACAGACCTGGCGACGATCCGTGGGCGGTGGTGTGTAGGGCAATTCACCCAGCAGCACCTGGTTGGCCTGAATGATGGATTCAGGCTTGCCGGCGTCGATCCACCAGCCCTGCAGGATGTAGGGCTGGACGTGTTTCCCCTGGCCGATGAGCCAGCCGATGGCGTCGGTGATCTCCAGTTCGTTGCGCCAGGAAGGCTGAATATGATCAATGGCCTCAAAGATCGAGGGGCGGAAGAGATAGACGCCGGAGATGGCCAGGTTGGAGACCGGGTTTTGCGGCTTTTCCACCACCCGCCGGATTCTGCCGCAATTGCTGTCCAGCTCGGCGATGCCAAAGCGCTCCGGGTCCGGCACCTCGGTCAGGGCCACCGCGGCCTCGGCATCTGAACCCGGGAAGGAGGCCAGCAAATCGCCGAGGCGGTCCTTGAAGACGTTGTCGCCGAGGAACATGCAGAAAGGCTCGTCGCCGGTGAAAGGCTGCGCCAGGCTGGCGGCATGCGCCAGACCCCGTTGCACCTCCTGCACGATGTATTCCAGGCGGACGCCCAGCTGGCGGCCATCGCCAAGCTGCCTGGGAATGGGCGAGCCCATGCTGTTGACGACGATGCCGATGTCGGTCAGGCCGGCCTCGCGCAGCAGGTCGATGGAG
Source organism: Anaerolineae bacterium (assembly GCA_021296065.1). Classification (GTDB taxonomy): domain Bacteria; phylum Chloroflexota; class Anaerolineae; order Aggregatilineales; family Phototrophicaceae; genus JAGWBD01. Next base: position 56,449 of record JAGWBD010000001.1, on the reverse strand, counting down.
TACTCAATGAGGGCCTTGTTGGCGACAGGCACCAGCGGTTTGGGCATGGTGAGGGTGACCGGTCGCAGACGGGTCCCCTGACCCGCCGCGAGAATGACCGCCTTCATGCGTCAGCGCCTCCGGCAACGATGGGCAAGACGGGGCATGGTACACGCGAATGTCAGACGCTGCAATCGGGTTGCGCGCGCTGCAACGACGTTAATCTTTGAGAATCACTGATTGGGGCGGCTTGCAGGGTCCGCCAGCCCTTGCCCTTCTATTGCTTCGGAATCAACGGCGGATATGGTCGGCACACGCGTTCGCCTGGCACGAAGGGCCCGGATTGGGAGTATTTTTTGTCAAGGACGACAACCGCCGAAACAGGCTCTCCGGTAAGTCTCACCTTGCCCGACTGATTATATTTCCATTCATCAGACCGCTCATACCCACCCATTGGTGTCCTCCGGAATCCTGAATTCTGGCTTGTTAACCCACTGGAACCGCGTCTCCCCAGATAAATCTGCAATCTGAAGCGGACCACCACACATCGCCGGTCCTGCTTCAAACGAGGTGAATCCGATCGTCGTTCGCAATACGTAAACTGCGAAGTTGATGGCATCCTGGAGAGGCATTGCAGAAAATGAAACTTGCGGCACGAGCGGAGATTCAGTCTACGACTTCTGCAACAATTTCTGTTCGACACCTTCCTCCAGCAAAATCTTCACAATTCCGGGATCGAATCCATGAAACAGCCGTCCAAACGGAAATGTTACACCCTCCCGGTTTACCCGGAACTCATGGCTGTCCATCTCAAGATTGGGGCCGGGTGGGTCAGGGAATTCCATTTCCCACTCTTCCGACAGGGAAGAACCATCCGAGTACCCGGCTACATGTAAACCCAGGACAGGTCCGGGTTCGATATCAGCATGTATCGCACTGTATTCCCGTGACATGTGCTCTGACAATCCCGCAGCGATGCCTTCCACTCTCCAGTCACTACCCGGTTCGAGTGCGCGACTGTATTCAAGTATGTGGCTAATGACTGTGCGTGGCCCCAAATTGCCCAACCCGTAAGCAAAAACTCCTACAGGCAGTTCACCTATCTGAACAAGTTTTCGGGCATTGCTGTATGTTTTTTGTGCCATCGATTGACCATCATTGCCGAAAAGAGTCACCGTCGACATGCTGTCCGTGCCCAACACGACCCCGTCACGAGTTTTCACACTTACGCAAATTGTCATTTTCGGGGCTACCTTGTGGCTGCGATGAGAGAACGAAGTAGGTGACTGGCTACAGGTCCCGCGTGAGGCGGCGGGTGGCGGCGGCGAGGTCCTCGATGCCGTGCAGCAGCAGCGGCTTGCCGCGCGTCGCCTGCGGCCCCTGCTGCGCCTGGTGCCAGATGTCGGCGGCGATCTCAAAGACGGCGTTGGGGCGGGCCTGGGCGCGCGCCCGCTGCGAGCGACGTTGCAGGCCCTGCGGCCCTTCGGCCAGCCAGGCGAGCAGCGTGTCGCCGATCTCGCGCGGCTCGGGCGTGAAGACGCCGACACCGTGCTCGATGACCCAGTCGACGTTGCCGGTCTCCTGACCCGGGATGGCATCGTAGAGGATCAGCGGGACGCCGGCGATGCAGGCCTCGCTGATGGTGGCCGGCCCCGCCTTGGTGACGATGATGTCGGTCGCCGCCAGCACGACAGGCATGTCGCGGCGAAAGCCGTAGATGCGCGTGGGCTGGTTCCAGACGACCGACTGCAGACGCTGGCGCAGGGTCGCGTTGCGGCCGGTGATGACCAGCAGCTGGCATTGTGGCCGCCGCTCGTTGATGGCCAGCGCCGTGCGGTAGACCGGGCCCATGCCGTCCACGCCGCCCACCAGCAGCACGACCGGTTGATGCGGGTCAAGTCCCAGCCGTTCGCGCGCGCTGGCCCGGTCGGTCAGGCCGTCGATGAAATTCGGGTGCACCGGCAGGCCGGTGAGTCGTAACTGGTCCTGCGTCATGCCGTTTTCCAGGCCGCGCGCATAGGCCGCTGCGGTGGGCACCAGGGTGCGCTCGGCGCGGCGCTCGTACCACATGTGGTGGGTGGAGACGAGGTCCGTCACGACCACCACAAATGAGGCGCGGCCCGGCAAACTCTGCATGGCCTTCATGGTGGGGCGCGCCAGGGCCGAGTGTACGCAGACGATGACATCCGCCGGGTGCTCGCGCAGCAGGCGCTTCAGCCCCAGTTCCAGGGTATGGAAAATCGTGGTGGAGAGAATGCGGGCGCGCTGGCGCGTGTTGGAAAGTTTGTAGCCGGCGCCCCAGGACTGCTTGCTGTTGTTGACCCACCAGGGGTAAATCTCCGGCAGGTACTTGAAGGGCGCGGGCGAGTAATCGCGGAAGACGTCCACCAACTCGACGGCGACGGCCTGCGGCCCGGGTTCGCGGTAGAGCGCCTCACGGATGGCCTCGGCCGCGGCGCGGTGTCCGCCGCCGGTATCGGACATCAGGATCAGGATGCGCCTTGTTTTGTCCGTCTGGAGCAACATGCCTCGAGTTTCCGCGCGATCGTATTCGGGAGCCGCGTCTACAAGGCCCCGCGCAGGAGCCGTTTCGCGCGTTTGTTGAATTCCCTGCGCGTCAACAAGACCCTGCGCTGGCAAGCGCTGCAACGCAGACCAATGTCCGCCCCGATGCGGTAGACGACCCAGATATCGCTGCCACAGGGATGTGGCTTGCGAAGCTGCACGCGGTCGTCAACCTGAACCTCCTGCACGTCGGCCATGGTTGCCTCCGCCCGCAAAAAAAGTATAGCGCAGTCGCGCGGGACTGCACAGGGACTATGCTATACTGCCGGGGCTGACCCACCTGAAGCAGGGAGCGTCCTGTGCTGTTGCTCGGCAACATTTCGCTGGAAGGCATTCTGGGCGCCATAGTGGCCGTCGGCCTGGGCATGACGGTGCACGAATTCGCCCACAATTTCGTCGCGCACCTGATGGGCGACCCCGTGCCGTCGCAACAGGGTCGTCTCACGCTGAACCCGCTGGTACACATCAACTGGCTGGGCTGGCTGATGTTCGCGCTGCTTGGCTTCGGCATCCTCGGCTCCGCGCCGATCTCCGCGCAGCGCATGCGCAACCCGCGCTACGGCTATCTGGCGGCGGTGGCCGCCGGCCCCCTGGCCAACCTGCTGCTGGCGCTGCTCTTCGGCCTGCTTTACCAGATGATGGAGCCCCTGCTACGCTCCGGCGCGTTGCCACTGGCGCTGGTGCGGCCGGTGGCCACCATGATCTGGACCATCGTCTTCATCAACGCGCTGCTCTGCCTGTTCAACCTGCTGCCGCTTTTTCCGCTGGATGGCTGGCACGTGGTCTACGCCCTGCTGCCCCCGCAACAGGCCTGGAACTGGGGCAGCCCGCAATGGCGTCAGTACAGCCAGTACGCCTTCTTCGCCCTGATTCTGCTCAGTTTCAGCGGCATCTTCAATCTCTTCGGCATGTTGGTGAGCGGGCCGGCCTTCCGTCTTACGCGCCTGCTGCTGGGTTAAGTTGGGCGCCTGGCGTCGCCTGCGCCAGGGGCTGCATGCCCTGATGGCCTTTGCGCAGCCGATCGACAGGGCGCAGGTGGCGCGACACCTCTCGCCGGAATTGCAGCAATGCTTCGGGCGCCTGCGGCGTAGCGAACAGTTGCACAGCCTGCGCGTGTTGCGCGCGCTGCAGGCAGAGGGCGAGGTGACGCCGGATCTGGCGGTGGCCGCCCTGCTGCACGACGTCGGCAAGACTCGCTGGCCCTTCCCCCTGTGGCAACGCGTGCTGGTGGTGCTGTTGCCACGGCTGGCGCCGGCCCTGGCCGGCCGCCTGGCGCGGGGCAGCGAAACGGACCCGCTGGCGCGGCCCTTCCTGCTCAGCGAACAACACCCCGCCTGGGGGGCGCAACTGGCGCGCGCGGCCGGCGCCAGCGAACGCGCCACCTGGCTGATCGGGCAGCACGCGGGGGATGCGGGCGACGATTTTGACCTGGCGCGGCTGCGCGCGGCGGACGAGCGCAGTTAACCGAACACAACCACCCAATCGCTATCGCTATAATGGAGCGCAACAGGCAGGAGCAACCCTATGGCCAAAACCATCACCGTGACGATCATCGGTCTGGACCGCACCGGCAGTTCGGTCGCGCTGGCGCTGCGGCGCTGCAACCGCAACAAGCGGGCCCCGCAACACTTTGACGTCCGCGGCGCCGACCCGCGCCCCGGCATTCTGGAGACGGCCAAACGCGCCAAAATCTGCGACAAAATCGAACGCAACCTGGCGCGCGCCGCGCGCGAGCGCGACATCGTCGTGCTGGCCCTGCCACTGCCGGAGCAAGGTCAGGCATGGCAGGCCCTGGCGGACAGCCTGCAGTCAGGCGCGGTGGTGCTCGACATGGCGCAACTGAAGGCGCCGGCTTCCCGCCTGGCGCAGGAATACCTGCCCGCGGAGGCGCACCTGGTGCAGGCGACGCCGGTCGTCAACGCCCGCTACCTCTTTGACGGCGTCGACGACGCCGACCACGCCGCGGAAGACCTCTTCGACGACGGCAACATGTTGCTGATGCCTGCGCCGGAATGCTCGCGCGCAGCCGTTGAACTGGCCAGCGACTTCAGCACCCTGCTGGGCGCGACGCCGCATTTTATGGACGCGCTGGAGCATGACACCCTGAGCGCGGCCACGGTCGATTTGCCCGCGCTGCTGGGCGTGGCCAGTTTCCACAGTCTGGCCCACAGCCCGGGCTGGAACGACCTGCAGCGCCTGACCAACCCGCCCTTCGGTCGCCTGACCCACCAGCTCTTCGACCGGCATCCGGATGACCTGCGAGACCAGTGGCTGCACAACCGCGAACCCCTGCTGCGCTGGCTCGATGGCCTGCTGGACACCCTGCAACAGGCCCGCACAGCGCTGGCCGAGGGAGACCGCGATGCGCTGGAAGCCCTCGTGACCGGCGCCGAAGAGGAATACAGCGCCTGGATCAACCGTCGCAGCAACAACCGCTGGGACGCCGACGAACGCAAGTCCGACCTGCCCTCACCCTCCGGCATGTTGATGTCCGGTCTGATGGGCGACTTTCTCACGCGCCGTATGCGGGGCGACAACCACAACGAGGAAGAGCGCTAACTCTCACCGGACGTTAAGCCGACATTTACGCATTTCACAGGCTTCGCAGCCATGCTCTGCGACGGTAAACATTGTTGCATCAGGAGGACGATCATGCGCATTCTTCATGTCCTGCTGGCCCTGACCCTGCTGACGGGCGGCGCAGTCATGGCCCAGGAGACAGGCGAACGCCCCTTCCTTGGCATCGCCTTTTCGGTGGAAGACAGCGGCGCCCTTGTGCGCGAGGTACAGACCGCTTCGCCGGCAGAGGACGCCGGGCTGCAGGTGGATGACCTCATTGTCGGGGTCAACGGCGTCGACGTGGCGCCAGAGGAACTGGCAGCAAGCATCCAGGCGCTGGCCATCGGCGAGCAAATTTCGTTGACGGTCCTGCGTGAAGGGGAAGAGCTGGAGCTCGACGTCACCCTGGGGAGCGCAACGACGCCGGTCATCCGCTGGCAGGCCTTCCGCGACAGCGCCTTTCTGGGCGTCAGTCTGGTGAGTGACGAGGCAGGGGTGCTGGTACAGGACGTCTTGCCGGAATCGCCGGCGGCCGAGGCCGGGCTGCAGGCAGGTGACCTGTTGCGCAGCATCAACGACGAAAGCATCGACACAGCGTTGCAGGCCGCCAATCTGATTCGCGCGCTGGAGCCGGGCGACGACATTTCGCTGGGTGTCGAACGCGACGGTGAGGCGCTGACACTGGAAGCCACCACTGGCGCCCGCGAGAGCATTCTGCCGCGGGAGGGTATGCCGGCCTTGCCGGAAGACTTCGACTTCCGCGTACACGCCGGACGGCCCCTGCTGGGTGTGGAATACCTGGACCTGAACGCGGACGTCGCCGCGGAACGTGAACTGACGCTGGACGAGGGCGCGCTGATTCTGCGCGTGCTGCCGGAATCGCCGGCGGAGGTCGCCGGTCTGCTGGCGGAGGACATCGTCGTGGCGGTGGAAGGCGATCCGGTCGATGCCCGTCGCACCCTGCGCGAACGTCTGCTGGCCTATGACCCCGGCGAAACGCTGCAACTGGAGTTGCTGCGGGCCGGCGAGAGCATCGAACTCGAGGTGACTCTCGGCGAGGGCAGGACCATGCCGCCCCTTGGCTTTCGCGGGCGCATGCTGCCCATGGACCCGGAGGCCCTGCGGGAGCGTTTTGGCGAGGACTTCGACCTGGAGGCCCTGATGGAACGTTTCAACCGCGACTTCGACATGGAAGCCTGGCTGGAGCAGTTCAGTCAGCAACTGCCGCAGGAGGCGCTGGCGCCGGCGCCCGACGTCTAGACCATCCCAAACCCTGGCCGCCGCATTTCGTGTATACTGCGCGCGCGGCGGTCAGGGACTGACAACGTGAATTATCGTCAGAAGTTGCTGGAAAAACTCCAGGCCCGCAACGCCCGCATCGGCATTGTGGGCCTGGGTTATGTCGGGCTGCCGCTGGCGCTCGAGTTTGCCCGCGCCGGCTATCGGGTCACCGGCCTGGACCTGGACCTGGAAAAGGTAGGGCGACTCAACAGCGGCCGCAGCTACATCCCGGGCGTCAGCGACGCGGACGTCGCGCCGCTGGTCGCGGCTGGCCGGCTCTGCGCCACGGCCGATTACCAGGCGCTGGGCGCTGCCGACGCCATCAGCATTTGTGTGCCCACCCCGCTACGCAAGACGCGCGACCCCGACATGTCCTACATCCTGCACGCCCTGGATGCGTTGGTGGAGGTCTGCCGCGCCGGCCAGTTGATCGTGCTGGAGAGCACCACCTGGCCCGGCACCACCAGCGAGATCATTCTGCCGCGCTTGCAGGAACAGGGCCTTGAGGCCGGCGAGAACATCTTCGTGGCCTTCTCGCCCGAGCGCATCGACCCTGCCAATGCCGAGTTTGGCGTGCGCAACACGCCGCGCATCGTCGGCGGTATCACGGCGGCCTGCACCGACGTTGCCGTCGCACTCTACTCCGCCGCCGTCGACCAGGTCATTCCGGTCAGTTCGCCCACTGTGGCCGAGATGACCAAGTTGCTGGAAAACACCTTCCGCGCCGTCAACATCGGCCTCGTCAACGAGATGGCGCTGATGTGCAACCGTCTGAATATCGACGTGTGGGAAGTGATTGAGGCGGCGGCCAGCAAGCCCTTCGGTTTCATGCCATTCTTCCCCGGGCCAGGCCTCGGCGGCCATTGCATCCCGGTCGACCCGCATTACCTCAGCTGGAAGCTGAAGACCCTCAACTACAACGCCCGCTTCATTGAGGTGGCCAGCGAAATCAACACCGCCATGCCCCTGCACGTCGCGCAGCGCATCAGCGACGCACTCAACGACGAAGGCAAGGCCGTGCGTGGCGCGCGCGTCCTGGTGCTTGGCGTGGCCTTCAAACGCGACGTGGATGACGTTCGCGAAAGTCCCGCGCTGGACGTGTTGGCCCTGCTCATGGAGAAGGGCGCCGCCGTCCGTTACCACGACCCGCAGGTGCCAGTGGTACACCTGCCGGACGGTGAACGCCTGCAAAGCCAGGCGCTGGACCCGGCGGAACTGGCTGCGGCGGATTGCGTGGTCGTCATCACCGACCACAGCGCCATCGACTGGCAGCAGGTGGCGGACCACAGTTCGCTGGTTGTCGATACGCGTCACGTGGTCGTCCCCCTGCCCGGGGCGGCGCGCGTGTTGTCGCTGTAGGGATTGGCCCGGTCGCCCGCGTCGTTGCGGCGCCCGGCCATGGCGGGGAGCATGAGCAGGGGGGAAGGCTACACCATCCGCTATCCGCGTCGGGTCCTGCTGCGCCGATTGCTGCGGCCCCTCGGGCGCATCGCCCTCCGTTTGCTGACTCGTACCCAGGTTCGCGGGCGCGCCAACCTGCCGGCGCGCGGCCCGCTAATTCTGGTGGGCAACCACGTGGCGCTGATGGAAGTCGTGCTGATGGTGCTGCTGGCGCCCTGGGAAATCGAGGTCATCGGCACCGGCGACATCCCCATGGACCGGCGCTACGCCTGGATCGTCAACCTGTGGGGTTTCCTGCCGGTGAATCGCGGCAACGCGCGGCGCCAGGAATTGCAGTTGCCGCTCGATATCCTGCGCCAGAACGGCGTTGTCGGCATTTTTCCGGAAGGCGGCATCTGGTCGCCGGTGCTGAAACGCGCCCACACCGGTGTGGCCTGGCTGAGCCATCACAGTGGCGCGCCGGTGCTGCCGATCGGCTTCGGCGGGATGGAAGGCGCGCTGGGCGCCGTCCTCGCGCTGAAACGGCCGCGCCTGTTTATGAACATCGGTGAGCCCCTGCCACCCGTGCGCGTGGACCTGCCCGGGTTATCGCGCAAGCAGGCGCTGGGCGCGGCCGCCACGCATATCATGGGCCAGATCGCGGCCCTCATCCCGGAAGCGGAGCGGCTGGCCAGCCAGCGAATACTGGACGAACAATTCGACTGCGTACTGGAGCTGGGCGCGGACGCGGCCTCGTTGCAGGAGGCCGACCTGGAGTACGCCGCCGGCCTGGGTCGTTTTTTTCATACGCCGGTGCTGCTGGACGTGATGGCGCGCAACATGCGTCTGCCGGTCCAGCCCCTGCTGCAGGTTGGGCAGCCCCAGGCGGCGGCGGAATTGCAGGCGGCTCTGGAAGACGCTCTCGCCTTTCTCGACGATCACCCGCATTTCCTGTCCTATCGCTTTGGCTATGCCGATGCGGCGGACATGGATGCCGGCCTGCGTCAGTTGCACCTGCGAATCACTGAGGCCGCAGCACGTGGCCGGCTGGTACGACTGCGACCCCTGCGACGTTACCGACTGGCGGAGACCGGCGAGTTGCGCGTGGAGGAGCCGGCAGACCGACACCGACTGTAGCGGCTTCAGGCATCGGAAGCCGGCGGCAGCCAGCCAAAGGGAACGTCTTCCTCATCGGGCTCCGACGCCGTTTCGGGGAGCGTGGGCGGCGCGTAATGGCGGGCTTCGCGGTTGCTGTTGCGACGGCGCAGGTCCCGGCGCCAGTAGAGATGCTGGCCGGGTTTGGGGTGCAGGGCGACGCGCGCCACACCTCGCGCGAAGATATCGAATTGCAGCGGTGCGCTGCGACCGAAACCAAGCCAGGAGGTGGGCGGCACACTGCCAAGCATGGTCATCAGCCAGAAGATGGGTTGACGCCGCTGCCCGCGAATCCAGGTCAGCGGCGCGCGAATAATCAGGGTCTCCAGACCGACGCGCAGGCAATAATCTTCGGCGCCGCGTTTGGCGCGCACATAGCCCCGGTTGATCCATGGCGCGCGGGCGCAACTGAGCAACACCAGGCGGGGACAGCCATCACTGACGCACATGTTGGCCACGTTGCGCGCGGAAACAAAGTTAAGCCAGTGGTGATTGAGGCCGCGCGCCGGGTCGGCGACCATGCTGCCAACGGTGTGAATGGTCAGGTGATGGCCGCGGGCCCGTCCGTTCAGGCTGGCCGGGTTCCAGACGTCGGCGACGAGCGTACTGACATTGCTCGCCAGGGGTTCGGGCAGGGGGTAATCGGCGTCCCTTTGCAGCAGGGATACGCGCGCGCCTTCAGCCAGCAGGGCCGCGGCAATGCCGGCGCCGGGGAAGCTGCTGCCGGTGACGAGCACCCGCGGGACCTGCGGTCGTTCAGCCATCGATTTCCCCTGGCTGCGAGCGTCAAGAGCGGGAACTGCCTGTCCAAACAATACCAATCGCCTGGTACACATTGTCATGCCGTGTTAACGTTTTAACAGTAACATAACAACACGAGTTGTGGCGCGTGAGTGAACGCAGACCTATGGTCATGCGGGTGGTGAAATTAGTAGCCGGTCGCAGTGACCTGTCTCAAGAGGAATTCACGTAATCGGGCTTCCCTGATCGGACCGGAAAGTCCAGTTACAGCCAACCGCCCGGCGCGGTATTTCACAACGCAATGTCAGGGACTGGTGCAGGCCGCAACCGTGATGAATCCGGTCACGGCTTCTGATGTTCCCGGACGTGGACTTGATGGCTACGATTACGGCCTTGCAGGCCGACAAACGCAAACGCGATCGGGTTGATGTTTTTCTGAATGGCGAACGCGCCTTCAGCCTGGCATCGAGTCTGGCTGCCGGTCTGGGCACAGGCCAGCCGCTGGACGACGCCACGATCGCCCGTCTGCAGCAGGAGGACGAGGTGGCGCGCGCCGTCGACCAGGCGGCCCGCTTCCTTGGCTACCGGCCGCGCAGCGTGGCGGAGGCCGGGCGCAACCTGCGGCGCAAGGGCTTCACGGACGGGGCCATCTCTGCCGCGCTGGAGCGCATGACGCAACAGGGATGGCTGGATGATCTCGCCTTTGCCCGCTTCTGGGTGGAAGACCGGCTGCGCTTTCGGCCCATGGGTCGCCGCGCCCTGGCGTACGAATTGCGTCAGAAGGGCGTGGAGCAGGAAATCATCGAAACGGCGCTGGTCGACATGGACAGCCTGGACGCGGCCCGGCGCGCGGCGCGCAGGAGTCTGCGCCGCTGGCGCGGCCTGACGCGGTTGGAAATGCGGCGCAAGCTGTGGGCATTTCTGCAGCGGCGCGGCTTTGAAGGCGATCTGTGCCATCAGGTCGTGGAGGAATTACTGACAGGCGACGGGGAAGACGAAACAACTTTCCCTGCCGACAGGCACGAGGAGCACTCATTATGGAACACCTGATCGCCCCGGCGATGCTAATCATTGGCCTGGCCCTGGGCGCCACCGTCTCCCTGCTGTTGCTACGACGCTACCAGAACTCCCAGGTGGAGAACTGGCGCAGCGTGGCCGAGGCCCAGAACCAGGCCACGCGTGACGAAGCCGCGCGCGACGCCGCCAGCACCATCGCCGAAGCCAGTGAAAGGGCCCGCGTTTTGCTGGAGGAATCCGAGCAGACAGTCAACCGGCGACGGCGCGAGCTGGACCGCGAGGTGGACCGTCTGCAGCAGCGCAGAACGCAACAGGACGCGCGCCTGGACCGACTGGAGCAGCGCGACCAGAACCTGAACAAGCGGCAGGGCCGGCTGGACAAACGCGAAAACAGCCTGGCAAAACAGGAAGAAGAACGCAGAACGGAACTCGAGCGCATTGCGCGCATGACGCAGGAGGAAGCGCGCGAGGAACTGATGGCGGTCGTTGAAAACGACTCCCGCAACGACATGGCGCGCATCATCCGCCAGGTCGAGGCCAGCGCGCGCGAGGAAGCCGACACACGGGCGCGCAACATCATCTCGCTGGCGGTGCAACGCCTGGCCAGCGAGCACGTGAGCGAGATTTCGGTCAGCGTCGTGCCCCTGCCCTCGGACGACATGAAGGGGCGCATCATCGGGCGCAACGGACGCAACATTCGCGCGTTCGAACTGGCCACCGGCGTTGACGTGGTGGTCGACGACACGCCCGAGGCCGTCACCATCAGCAGCTTCAACCCGGTGCGTCGCGAGGTGGCGCGACAGGCAATGGGCAAACTGGTGACGGACGGTCGCATCCATCCCGCCCGCATCGAGAAACTGGTCGAGGATGCCACCGAAGAAGTGAACCAGACCATTCGCGAGGAAGGCGAGCGCGCCGCCTTCGAGGCCGGTGTCCCCGGCCTGCATCCGGAGATCATCAAATTGCTGGGACGGCTGAAGTTCCGCACCAGTTACGGCCAGAACATGCATGCCCATGCCATTGAGTCGGCGCACATCGCCGGCATGATCGCCGCGGAACTGGGGGCGGACGTCGACGTGGCGCGCGCCGGCGGCCTGCTGCACGATATCGGCAAGGCCATCGACCATGAGGTGGAGGGCACACACGCCCTGCTGGGCGCGGACTTTATCAAACGCCATGGCGTACGCGAAAACGTGGTCAACTGCGTCGCCAGCCACCATCACGAGGTCGAACCGGCCTATGTGGAGGCCTACATCGTCGAGGCTGCCGACGCCATTTCCGGCGCCCGGCCAGGCGCCCGGCGCGAGAGCATAGAATCCTACATCAAGCGCGTCAAGACTCTGGAGGAGATCGCCGCCAGCTTTGACGGCGTGGACCAGAGCTACGCGTTGCAGGCCGGTCGCGAGGTGCGCATCATCATCCGCCCGGACGACATCGATGACCTGCAGGCGCTGCAACTCTCACGCGAGGTGGCGCGCAAGATCGAGGAAACCATGCAATATCCCGGTCAGATCAAGGTGCAGGTCATCCGCGAGACGCGGGCGGTCGATTTCGCCCGGTGATCCCGGCCTGCGTCAGGTCACGCTGCTGTGGTCCGGCCCCTTCGCGCTGTGACGGCGCCAGCTGCCTTCCGCCAGAATGTCGTCGATGGCCTGCATGACCCCGCGCACTTCGCCGTCGCCTGTGTAGAAATGCGGCGCGATACGGATGCCGGCGCCCTCGCGGTAGTCAATGAGGTAATCGCGCGCCAGCAACTCACGCGAGACTTCCCAGGCATGGGCCGGTTTGAGCGAGACCGTGCCGGCGCGGCGTTCGGCTTCCGGCGGCGAGCCCAGTTCATGGCCGGCGCGTCGGGCCAGTTCGACCAGCAGCGCCGTCTGGCGCCGCGACTTTTCGCGGATGGCTGCCACGCCCACCTTGCGGACAATGTCGATTCCCGGCCGGATTGCATGCAGCGAGGCGATGCCGGGCGTGCCATTCTGCAGACGTCCGATGTCTTCGCGCAGCGCAAAGTGTTCGCTTTCAAAGGCGAAGGGCTGCTGCAGCGCCAGCCAGCCGCTTACCTTCGGTCGCAGGCCGCCCAGCAGGTCCGGCCGCACGTAGAGGAAGACCCCGCCCGGCCCGCCACAGAGCCACTTCAGGGTGCCGCCGCCGTAGAAGTCCACTTCAAGCGCGGCCACGTCGACCGGGATGACGCCCACGCTGTGGTAGCCATTGAGCAGCACCTGCGCGCCGACGGCATGCGCCCGCGCGACAATTTCCGCCGCCGGCAGGATGCAGCCGGAGCGGAACAGCACGTGCGACAGGCTGACGAGGCGGGTACCTTCGTCAATGGCCGCCAGCAACTCGTCGACGTCGAGGCCGATGCCATCCGGCGAGCGCAGCATGCAGATTTCGGCGCCCGGCGGCAGCCACTGCCGCAGCGCGAAGCTGTCCGAAGGGAAGTCCATGTCGCTGATGACGAAGCGATTGCGACGCGGGTCGCTGAAATCCAGGGCGGAGAACAGGACGCTGTTGGCGATGCTGGCGTTTTGTTGCAGCACAAGGCTGCCGGCCGGCGCGTTCAGCAGCGGCGCGATGCTGTCGGCCAGCTCGCGCGCCAGCGTCCACCAGGACTCGTTCCAGGCGCGCACGCCGTGCCGCTCCCAGCTGTCGGCGTAGGCCGCCAGACTGTCGCGCACAGTGCGCGGCATGGCGCCCAGCGAATGGCTGACCAGATAGTGGCAGCGTTCAAGGACGGGAAACTCGGGCCGCCAGGCCAGCAGGGGATCGTTTACCGGCGTCTCATCGGCCACAGTCCAGGCTCAGCCGCCTGTTTCGCGCCGCACAAAGGCCACGGCCTCGGCCAGCAGCGGCCCGGCGGATTCGAATCCCTCCGTCAGCAGCGCCCATTCGCGCCAGGCCCTGCCGGGCATGGGCTCGAAGGACTGCGCCGCGCCGGCCTCAATCAACGCGCGGCTGCGGGCTGCGCCCAGCTTGAGCACAATGCCGTCGCCAAAGACGCCCAGCGCCATTTTGCCGTTCACCTTGTAACAGGGCGAACCAAACATCTTGCCTGGCTGCGCCGCCTGGTCCGCCATGAGGGCGTGCATGGTGGTGGCGACTTCCGGGTTGGGACGGACCATGTTTGCGGCCATGACAGGGCATTCCTCACTCGTTCCCGTTCTGGCGCAAGCCTGCACCGGAAAGGGCGCGCTGTCAACCGGCGCGCCGACGAGGGACCCGGCACATGCGCCTGAACGAAAGGGTTGCCTTTGCCTTTCTGCTGGCCACCTACCTGCTGTTGGGCGCGCTCTTCGCTGCGCTGACGCCCGCCTGGCAGGCGCCCGACGAACCGGCGCACTACAACGTGCTGCGTCAATTGCACGAAGCCACGGCGCCCCGCTGTTGCCCCATCATCGAGCCGGGCGACTGGGACCAGGCCACCCTGGCGCGACTGACGGGCGAACGCTTCGCCGGCGCCACGCCGGAGAACCTCGCAGCTTTGCAATATGAAGACCACCAGCCCCCGCTCTACTACCTGCTGGCGGCCCTCGTTTTCGAGTGGAGTTCCGGGAGCCTGCTGGCGCTGCGTCTCTTTTCCGTCCTGTCGGGCGCAGGCGTGGTCTGGTGTGCCCACGCGCTGGCGCTCATGGCCCTGCCCGGTCGCCCCTGGCTGGCCCTGACGGCGGCGGCCTTCGTCGCCTTTTTGCCGCAACACCTGGCGATGATGAGCGCCGTCAACAACGACAGCCTCAACGAACTGCTGATCGGCCTAGCGCTGGTTGCGCTGGCGCGCTGGTTGCGCGGCGACCGCAATGGCCTGCAGCGTCTGGCCCGTATCCTGCTGGCGCCGGCCCTGGTGGCCTGCGCCCTGCTGCTGCTATACGGGCTCATCACAACCGGCGCGGCGCTGCTCTTTCTGGCGCTGACGGGCGTCGGCCTGGCGCTGTGGCGCAGCGGCCGACAGACCCTTTGGCCGCTGTGGTTCATGGGGATGCTGGCCGGGCTGCTGCTGGTCACCAAGCCGGGCGGATTCTTCGTCGCCGGTCTGTTGCCGCTGGTCTGGTTCCTGCGACTGTGGCAGGCGGGACTGTGGCGACGGCGGGCGACGCGGCAACTGCTCCCGGTCGGGCTGGTCTGTCTCTTGCTGCCGGCGCTGTTGACCGGCGGGCTGTGGTGGGCGCGCAACCTGGCCGTCTACGGCTGGCCGGACCTGCTGGGCCTGGCCGCCCACGACCGCGTGGTAGTGGACCAGTTGCGCACTGTTGACCTCGTCGCCGACGTCGGTGCGGCCGCCTGGGCGCAGCACGCCCTGCGCGACACCTTCGTCAGTTTCTGGGGCCAGTTTGGCTGGATGGCGCTGCCCTTGCAGGGGCGCCTGCTGCTGCCGCCGCTGGCCCTGAGTCTGGCGGCCGTCAGCGGGTTACTGCTGGCAGGGCAGCCGCCCAACCGACGCGGGCTGCGCCTGCTGCGCAGCGCCCTGTGGCTGGTCATCGGCCTGACGGCACTGGCCTACCTGTACTACAACCTCGAATTCGTGCAGTTGCAGGGGCGCTATCTGTATCCGGCGTTGTTGCCGCTGGCGCTGCTGCTGGCGCGCGGCCTTGATGCCTGGCGCGCGCGCCTGCTGTCCGGGCGGCTGCCCTGGCTGACGCTGGCGCCGGTCGGTCTGCTGGCGCCCTTCAACCTTTATCTGCTGCTGACCGTCATCGAACCGCTCTTGAGCGCCTGATCACCGGCTGCAGGTCCGTCACGCTCTCGACGCGGCGGATGGATGCGGGCGGCCCGATGCAGATGATCGTCTCGCCGCTGCGCAGGACGCGTTCAGGGCTGGGAATCAGTGTGATTTCGCCATCCACGTGGCGGACGCCGAGCACTGTCACGGCGCTTGTCTGGTAGAGGCCGGCCTCGGCCACGCTGTGCCCGGCCAGTTGCGAGTCCTGTTCAATGGGGGATCTGCCCCGGTTCCCATCCCAGTTGAAAGCCGGGTTCAAGCAGCAGGTCCATGAACTCATGCACAAAGGGTTTCAGCAGGGCCATCGTCATGCGGTGGCCGCCGGTCTGCCAGGGGCTGATGACGTGATCCGCGCCGGCGCGTTGCAACTTGCTCTCGGCCTCGGGGCTGGTGGCGCGCGTCACGATGTGGAGCCCGGGATTGAGGCCGCGCGCCGTCAGCACGGCCATCATGTTGTCGGGGTCGTTATCCAGCGACGCGACCAGACCCGCGGCCCTTTCGATACCGGCGTCGATCAGCACGTTGTCGTCGGTGGCGTCCCCGATGACGTGCAGAACATTGCTTTCCAGAAATTGATGATGGATGTCGCTGTTCATGTCGACCACCACAAAGGCGCGGCCACGTTCGCCCGGTTCGCGAACGACCTGATCGCCCATGCGACCAAAGCCGCAAATAATGTAATGGTCGCGCAATGCCTCAAGTTCGGTATTCATGCGACGCTCCCGTAAGGACTGCCAGAGGCGCTGGCCCAGCAGGATGCTGGCCATGTTGCCGAGGGCGTTGGTGGCGGTGAAGATGCCGGTCAGGATCAACAGCGAGGTGAAGGCCCGGCCGGGGACGCTCAGCGGCGTGACCTCACCAAAACCCACTGTCGTGACCGTAATGATGGTCATGTAGAACGCATCGATCGGAGTCATGCGTTCAATGATCATGTAGCCAAAGGCGCCGAAGATGATCAGCAGTACGATCATCAGGATCGAGATCTGCAGACCCCGCACCGGGTCGTTCAGCATGCTGTTGAGATAGCGCCTGAGGCCCATCGCTTATGCCAGGAGCCTAATCCTGCGAATGTTTATACCAGATGACCTACCAGGCAGGGCGTTGACGTGAACGCCTGATCGAAACACTGTTCCCCTTTGCGTGCCTGTCTCAGGAGGAAGACTGAGTCGCCTGCCAGGCCTCCCAGTCCTCGCGTTCAACGAAGCTGCCACCATGGGCTTCGCGCCGCTCGATGCGGCGGCGGCGATCGAAGTCCAGTTCCAGTTCGACCTGGTTGCAGCGGTAGTTGGCGCTGCTGGCCAGTTTGCGCACGTGATAGCCGTCGCCATCGTCGCGCTGGCTCAGATCATTCATCATGTCGATGCGTACACGCAGAACATCGTCACAGCGATGCGGCCGCACGTAGACCCAGAGCGCGCGTCCGTCGCGGTCCACACCAGGCTGGCCGCCCCCGCCGAAGAGCGCGCGCAGGGAGTCGCCGAGCATGCGGATGACTGCGGTCATGGCAGGAACTCCATCGTCGTCGAATACCGCGATTATGACCGCGGGGGCGGGTCAGTCGCAAGTTGTCCTTGCCGCTGCCGACAGGCCACGGTATGCTGCGTGCCAGCCTGAAGGAGTGGACCAATGGATCGGCTCAATTCCCTGTTGACCCGAATCGAGGCTTGGCCCGTCGCGCAACTGGCGTTGCGTTACCCGCGCATTTCCGCCTGGATCGTGCTGGCCGGCGGCATGGATGCCATGCTCGCCTGGGAAGCGCGTGACGTCGGTCTCTTGCCGGGCCAGTGGATCGCCCTGATGACGGCCTCCACCCTGGTGGCCGGCGCCTGCATCTGGATCATCAGCTGGGAAGACCAGGACGACGACAAGGACGAGGTCGAAAGTCCCGCCACGGCCAGCGACCAGGGCGGTTGACGGGAGGGCATCCCGTGAACGGCAAGGGCAGCGATATCTTCGAAATTCGCGAATACATGGTCGTCCTGCGCCAGCTGGAGCGGATGGACGTCGACGGCCAGGAGATTCTGCTGCGCGGCATCGTCCGCTGCCTCGGCGACAGCGCCATGCTTGACGTCTACTTCCTGGAGGAAGGCTCGCCCTTCCCACAGCCGCAGGTCAATCTGGAAGAACGCAAGGGCAGCATCTATCTGCCCTTCCGCGATATCTCCGTGCTGGTGGACCTGCTGCGCAACGAAAAGCCCGTCTACGCCCACCTGCGTACAGACCGCCTCGCCTGGACCAGCATCACCACCAACCGCGAACCGGTCGGCGAAGGCGAGTAGTCGCGCTCAACCCGGGCGCAGCGCCCGCAAAAGGCGGCCCAGGCGACCCTCAGGCAGCAACCCGCGCGCGCGATACCAGTCGGCCGTGTCCTGCAGACTCTGCAACATGTCGATTTGCGGCGGGCCCAGCTCCCTGTGCGCCTTGTCGTAGACGAAGTGCAGGCGACGCCCGCCCATGCGGATCTGCGAGGGGTCGGCGGGCGGCTGCATGCCGAGTCGCCGCGCCAGGGCCACCATGCCGGCCAGCAGCGGCAAGGCCGCATCCGGCAATTGCAGCAGGGGCGGCGCCACGCCGACGGCGCGGGCGCAAAGCCCGTACCACGCACGCAGGCTGTAGTTGGTGCTGCCGAGAATGTAGCGCTCGCCGCTGAGGCCGCGCGCCGCCGCCGCCAGGTGCCAGCGGGCCACGTCGCGCACGTCGACCACGCCCACGCCGCCCGAACTGACCGGGATCAGCCACTGCAGACGCTGCATCTCGGTGACGAAGCGGCCGGAAATGAGGTTCAGGTCGCCAGGGCCCATCACGATGACAGGGTTGACGATGACGACGTCCTGGCCATGCTCGCGCAGGGCGTGCTGAACGCAACGCTCGGCCAGGTGCTTGCTGTGGCCGTAGGGGAAGCGGTGCGGCAGCAGGTTGAAACGCGCCGATTCATCCACGGGACGGCCGTCGCGGCGCAGGCCCAGCGAGGCGGCGCTGCTGGTAAAGACCACGCGCCGCACCTCGGCCGCGCGCGCGGCGGCCAGCACCCGCCGCGTGCCCTCCACGTTGATGGCGTACATCTGCGACCGTTCCGTACGCCAGTAAGCGGCCACGGCCGCCACGTGAAAGACCAGTTCGCAGCCCTGACAGGCCTGCGCCAGGGCGTCGCTGTCAAGCACGTCGCCGATGACCGTTTCGCAGTCCAGGCCCTGCAGGGCATCCAGACGCGAGCTGCGGCGCTGCAGCACGCGCAGTTCGTGGCCGGCCTCGACCAGGGCGCGCGCCACGTGCGAGCCGACGAAGCCGGTGGCGCCGGTGACGAGGGCCCTCACTGGCCCTGTCCGGCGGGGTTGCGTTGCTGCGGCCGCAGGGCGGAGGGTTGGCGGGGAGGGATCATTGTTGCAGTATAGCGCGCGCCCCCGGCAGGATGGCGGACGCCGGGTTTCTGGTAGAATGGCGCGGTGCCTGAAGTCCACCGGGAAAACGTATGCACAGGACCCTGACCCTTCTGGCCGCCCTGCTGCTGGCGGCCTGCACCACCGGCCTGCCGAAGACGCCCACGCCGGAAGGCGCCGTCAACTGCGAAGAGCAGAAGATCGTTCAGCAATACGACGCGCCGCCCGCCATGCAGATCGATGCGGACAAGTCGTACACAGCCGTCTTCGAGACCGATCGCGGTTCCTTCGAAGTCGAGCTTTTCGCCAGCGAGGCGCCGGTCACCGTCAACAACTTCGTCTTCCTGGCGCGCGCGGGCTACTACAATTGCACGGTCTTCCATCGCGTCATCAAGGAGCCGCCCTTCATGGTCCAGGGTGGCGACCCCACGGCCACCGGTCGCGGGGGGCCCGGCTATCGCTTCGATGACGAGGCTTCCGCGCTGGCGCTGGCGCACGACCGCGCCGGCATCCTCAGCATGGCCAACGCTGGACCTGACAGCAACGGTTCGCAGTTCTTCATCACGCACCTGCCGACGCCCCGTCTGAACGGGCGCCACGCGGTCTTCGGCGCGGTTACGGGCGAGGGGCAGAGGGTGGTGGACGCCATCGAACAGGGCGACCAGTTGCGCTCGGTGACGGTCCGCGAAGGCTGAAATCCATGGCCCGTCCATGAAAAGGGGATTTGTGCTGCCGGGCGGCGACGCCGCTCTGGCGGCCGATCTGGCGCGCGAGGCGGAACTGGCCGGCTGGGATGGCTTCTTCGTGTGGGAGCCGGTCTGGGGTGTGGATGCCTGGGTCTGCCTGACGGCGGCCGCCATGCGCACGCAGCGCATTCGCCTGGGCACCATGCTGAGTCCCCTGTCGCGGATGCGACCGTGGAAGCTGGCCAGCGAGAGCGCCACGCTGGATCGTCTCTCGGGTGGCCGGGTGATTCTCTCCGTGGGCCTGGGCGCCATTGACAGCGGCTTCGCGGCCTTTGGCGAAGTGACCGATCGGCGGACGCGCGCCGAATTGCTGGATGAAGGCCTGGCGATCGTCACCGGCCTGTGGCGCGGGCAGCCCTTCAACTGGCGGGGCAAACATTATCAGGTGCGTGAAACGGATTTCGCGCCAGCGCCGCCGCCCTTCCAGCAACCGCGCATCCCGATCTGGGTCGTGGGCGCCCTGGGCAGCGACAGGTCGATGCAGCGGGCGCTTCAGTATGACGGCCTGCTGCCCCAGGTGCTCAGGCAGGGCGCTGACGGCAGTCGCCAGGCGCAACAGGCCAGTCCGGCCGACCTGCGCAAGAGCATGCCCTGGATCCGCTCGCAAAGAGCGCCCGGGAGCGCTTACGACGTCATCGTGGAGGGCGAGACGCCTGGCGCTAACCCCGACGCCGCCACTGCCACACTGGCCGCCTGGCGGACGGCGGGCGCCACCTGGTGGCTGGAGACCCTGTGGCGGCCGGTAGGCAATGAAACGGCGGAAAGCGAGATTCGCCGGCGTGTACGGCAGGGACCACCCGCCATCTGAGCCTTTGTCCCTGAGGGATTAACCGTTGCCGAAGACGTCCTGAATGAGCGCGCGAATGGCCGTGTCGTCCGGGTAAAGCACCTGGTCGCCGCCGGCGGTCGTGCCGAAGCGCACCACCTGGTTGTCGATGACGCCCTGGCGCAGGTTGTCGGGCGGGATGCCGCGCAGCAACATGCCGAGTTGCAGAATTTCGTCAAGGCTGAGGTCGGTGCGGAAGCTGTTGCCCAGTTCCTGCCACAGGGCCGGCGCCTGACTGATGAGGCGAGCGACTCCCTCCAGGCTGGCCACGTGGCGCAGCATGGCGATCAATACCTGTTGCTGGCGACGGGCGCGGTCGAAGTCCGCGCCGCGGGTGGCGCGCGTGCGGGCATATTGCAGCAGGCGCTCCGCGTCCAGCGGCTGACAGCCGCGCTCGAAAGTGACGTGGATGGTGCCGTAATTGCCGTCGGGATAGTGGGGATCGTCGATGCGCTGTTCGATGCAGACTTCCACGCCTTGCGGGGCCAGCAGGTCCACGGCCGCGAGGAAGGCATCGAAATTGACCAGCAGGAAGTTGTCGATGCGCAGGCCGAAGCTGGCCTGCAGGGTGTCGGCGGTGAGGCCGGGGCCGCCGGTGGGGTAGCCCTGGCTGTCGCCGCGGCTGTTGGCGCTGTTGATGCGCCCTGGCGGGCCGCCATCGGCGAAGGACAGCCACAGATCGCGCGGGATGGACAGCATCGCCAGGCTCTGGCGCAGGGGTTCTATGCGGATGACCATCAGGGTGTCGCTACGGAAGTAGCGTTCGTCGCTGACGGCGCCGGCACGCTGGTCGATGCCCAAAAGAAGGATGTTACGGGCGCGCGGGTCGCTCAACGCGGGTGGCATGGCGACGGGCATGGTCGCGGCGGGCGGCGCTTCTGCGCGCGTCTGCACGGCGGGCGCGAGGGTGGGAAAGGGCGTGGGCGCCTGGCGCAGATTGACGGCCAGCGGGGCCAGCTCAATGCCGGCCAGACCGGCCTGCCGGGAGAGTTGGCGGACCCCCAGAAAGGCGAGCACGGCCAGCAGGGCCGTCGCCGCCATGGTGCCCAGCATGCCTGCAATGAACAACCAGACCGGTATGCGCATGGCCTTCTTTCATGCCCGTGTCAGGAGAACGCGCGCAGTATAGGGGATTTGGCGCCCGGGTCGCAGGGTCAGCCTGGCCAGGCGCTGCCGCAGGGGCCAGGCGCCGTCCGGGAACGCTGGCCGGGACGGCCGGCAGCTTTCAGGCAGCGGACCAGGCCCGAATGGACGGGCGTCAGTTTTCCTGTTTGTTAAAGGCCAGCACCGAGTTGCCGGAGAGCACGTACATCAGGTTGCGGTTCTCGTCCACGGCGATGCCCGCCAGGCTGGCAAACAGGGTTTCGTCGAAGGTGCGGTAGCTGTTGATGAAGGTGCCTGCCAGCGAAGTCTCGAAGATGGTGCGGCTTTCGCGGTCGACGATGTAGATGGCGGGGGCGACGGGGTCGGTGTTGAGGAACATCGCGTCAGCGTGGCGCATTTCCTGCCCGGGCGGGAAGCCGGCGTAGCCAAAGCGGATTTCCTCACCGGCGCGGAATAGTGCGATGACGCCATCCGAGAACAGCACGTAGACGCGACCGGAATCGTCGATGGCGAAATCGACGGCCTGCGCCAGCAAGGGGCGGTTGGCGCCGGCGAAGTAGCCGATGGGGGCGCCGGCGAAGGCGCCGCTGAGCGGATCGTAGCGCCAGATCTGCTCGGCGCCGGGATCGAGGATGTATATGCGGCCGCGCCAGGAAGTCATGCGATTCGGCGTACGCCATTGCTCCGTGCCCAGCAGGCCCTGCACGCCACGCGCGAGGAAGGTGGGCGAATACTCGACGAGCACGCCGGCCTCGTCGAGGGCCAGCAGTACGTTGTTCTGGCTGAGCCCGCTGCCGTCCTCCGACCAGGTGAGGCCGACCAGGGTATCGATGCTGAAGAGGTCCACCTGGGCGCCACGGCGCATGGTGGCGATGGGCTGGCGCGAGCCGGGCACGATACCGAGCCCGCTGTCATTGAGCGTGATGCGGTAGACCTGCTGGTTGGCGGAATCGAGCACGTAGAGATCGTCCCCGCGCAGCACGATTTCGGTCAGGATGGCGTTGGGGAAGGCCTCCACCACGAAGATTTCACGACGTTCGATGTCATTGATGCGGTCGACGATAGACTGGCCCTCGCGTCGCAACTCGACCAGTGCGACGTCGATTTCCTCGGGGCGCATGGCGGTGCAGCGCTCGACAGTCGTCTGTACGGCGCCCCAGCCGGAGAGCGTACCGCTGACGTCGGCGGAGGCGATATTGCGCGCCAGGCGGGCGCCCTGCCAGGCCTCCTCGACGCAACGTTCGTATTCGCTGCTGCCGGCGCCACCCAGCCACATGACCAGCGCAAGCAGGACCACGGCGATCGGGATCAGGACGATGCTGCCGGTATTGGCCAGGCGCGCCAGGCGGCTGGCCTCCGGGTCGCCATCACGGCCGGCGATGCGCTCGACCAAGTTGCCGAGGCGGTCCATCCCGTCCGCCAGGCGCAGGGCGGCGCTGCCGGCGCTGCGTCGAACCTGCTCGCCGCCAATCCCGGCCAGTTTTTCCTCCGGCGCTTCCGTTTCCGGCGCAAGCGCCTCACGCCGCGAGCTGAGTGCCTCGCGTGCGGCAATGCCGGCGGGCGCGTCCGGCGGCACAAATTCGACGGCCATCAGGCTGAGGCTGTCGCCAGTCAGACGACGGAAGCCAAGGATGACCTGGGCCAGATCGTCGCCATCCAGCGCGTCCATCGAGCCATCGTCTTCAACGCGCAACAGTTCTTCAAAGTTACTGTCACCCATGACGAGCCGCGCGCCACTGCTGAGGCTGTAGTGCGTCATGCGGATGTCCGGCTCCGCCTGGGCGCCGAGCGGCAGGCCAGGTGGTGAGAAGTCACCCTCCGCCTGCGCCGGGAAGGGACTGATGTGGTCATCCACCTGCAGCAGGGCGGCACCGCCGCCGACGCGCGCCAGGAAGACGTCGCTGCCGTGCAGCACGGCGCACAACATCCAGGCCTCGAAGCGACTGTCGTGCTGCAGGTTGTGGCGATACAGGTTTTCGTTGAGGTTGTTCAGCAGGGTGCGCAAGCCGGCGGTCACGCTGCCGCTGCTCTCAAAATAGTCTTCGGCAGCGACCTGCACCATGCGCTCGTAGAAGGCGGACGGTGCCGGCCGGCCCCCACCGGGCAGCACGAGGCCAAAGAAAGTGTCCATTTCTCGGCCGCGCGCGGCACGCTGCGGCGCCGATTCGACCAGGTAGCCAGGCGGACCGGCGTTGATGACGCGTCCGCCCGCGACATGCAGGTGCCCTGCCAACGCCTCGTAATCGAATGCCATGGTCTGTCCCGCATTCACCAGACGCGCTCATAGTACTGCATTTTGCGAAGCATTCAAAATCTGCATGGACAAGGGGGGTAACTGTGACCCCTGTTCAAACATTGGCTCTGTGTGAACAGGGGTGGCAGGGGGCGGCGAAGCGAGTTGACATGGTGTACACTGACAGCAGGTGTCGAAGACGAAGGGAATCGCGATGGCGCTCATCCTGCTGCTGGTCGGAATCGTCCTGATCGCGCGGCAACGGATCGATTACGGGTCGCTCAGGACGGCAGGACGGCACGTGCGGGCGGCGGGAGTCCTGTTAACGCTGCCGGCGCTGATGTCCCTGCTGTTGAATGGATTCTTTGTACCGCTGGCCTTTGGCCGCAATGCAAGCGCCATCTCCTTCGCCCAGGGCGTGATCGGTTTGCTTGAGTTTCTGGGTATGGTGCTGGTGGCCGTCCTTGCCTGGTTCCTGCTCGGCGAATCGCCAAATGCGCCGCGCCTGCCGGGCCTGTTGGGCGATCTGCAGGACGAGGCGCGCGAACAGCGCGAGACGGGTCGGGCCGCCGCCCCTCCACGACCAGGCGGGCTCAACCTGCCGGGGCTGTCCATGCGTCCTGGTACCCGACGCGAAACCTTTCCCAGCGTGATGTCACTTAGCGAGGCGGCGCTTTACATGGAAGTCAGCGAGGACGACATCCTGCAATGGATTGAGGAAGGTCGCCTGAGCGCCTCACGCGAGAATTACCACTATCGCATTGCGCGTTCGCAACTGGACGAATTGCAGTAGCGGCGGGCTTCAGCAGGTGACGTAGAAACCCAGGCCCTGCAGCAGGTCGGACAGCACGGGAATCTGTCCCCACAGGCAGAGGCTGTCAATGGCGACCACCAGCGCGAGCGTGAAGCAGCAACAGAGCAGCAACAACACGATGCAGCCGATGCCAATCCAGCGCATGGTGTTGCGGCGCGGCTCTTCCTCCTCTTCCGGCAGGTCGTAGGGGTCGTAGTCGTAGCCAGGCGCCGGTTCATCCAGCACCTCGCGCGCGACAATCTGCGGGGCAGGAGCGGGCACTTCGGCCGCTTCGGGGGCGGCCGGCAAGGGTGCAACTTCTGCCGCGGGTTCACTGCCCGCCGACTCACGTGACCAGGGGCCGGTCGCCATAGCGATGCCTTCGGTACCGGGCACACGCTCGTAGGCCAGGGTGACCGTTTCACCCATACCGATCATGTCGCCATTGTGCAGCGAACGGGCGCCGCTCAGACGCTGGCCATTGACGAAAGTGCCGTTGGTGGAACCGAGGTCTTCCAGCACATAGCCGCCGCCGCGACGGCGGCGCAGACGCAAGTGCTGGCGGCTGGCTTCGGCGTCGTTGAGGACGATGTCGTTGCTGACGTCGCGCCCGACGGTGACCAGTTCGCCATCAAGGTCCCAACTCTGGCTGGGTGTGGGGCCCCTGCGAACAACCAGACGAAAACGGTCGCTCCCCTGTTGCATGGCGCTGATCCCCTGTGCGTTGCTGCGATGGGCGGGATGGTACCACGCCAACCATGCCATTGCTACAGACCTGTTCTGACCGGTCGTGAGAAGGCGCTGTGCTATACTGGCGGCGGCAGGCTCGGCAGGGAACAACTCCTATGGCAGGCGACACAGGCAGGGAAGGCGCGGTGAGTCTGCTGTGGCCGCGCCGTGACGAGCCGCCGCCGCCGGTCCCCGCTGCGCGCTGGCACACGGCGGA
The DNA here is from genome assembly GCA_021296065.1 of Anaerolineae bacterium. GTDB lineage: Bacteria > Chloroflexota > Anaerolineae > Aggregatilineales > Phototrophicaceae > JAGWBD01. The sequence goes on along the minus strand of JAGWBD010000001.1, from coordinate 31,030 downwards.
CCTCAATCTGGACCCCCTCCTCTCCCTGCTGGTCATCGATCCCCGCTGGCGCCGCAGCACACAGAATTTCTTGCTGCAAGCGCTGAAGGACCCGGCCCACATCAACTGGCGTCTCGATGTCATCGAGGACCTGCAGAATTGTCCGGCGCTGGCTGACGGGCTGGAATCCGCCCTCGACATTCTGCAGACCCTGCAGGGTTACATGGCGCGACCACAGTGGGACCAGGACGAATTGCAGAAGGTGACCTGGCGCCTCGGGGAGCTGGAAAGCCTGATCGACTGCGTGACGCTGCTGAACGACGCGCTGGCGGAGGCCGGCCCGGCGCTGCGCTCCGAAGCCCTTGGCGCCTTGCGCCAGCAGATGGCGGCCATCGCCGCCGACCCGCTGTTTCAGGAGCTGCAGGCGGAATTGCCCGACCTGCTGGAGCAGATTCGCAGTATGCAGGCCATCACCATCGGCATCAACCTTGACGGTCAGTTGCGCCCGGTCGAGGCCACGCTGCTGGCCATTCACCAGCAACCCTTTCGCGGGGACACGCTGTCTTTCTTTCAGCGCCTTGGCGGCGCGCGACCCGGGCCGGAGGGCATCGGGCCGCTGCACCGCGCGGAGGATGGCGCGGGCCGCGGCGCGCGCCTGAAAGAGGGCGACAGCCCCCTGCTGGAGCCCTTGTTCCGCGACCTGAACGACGTACTCAACGAGATTTGCCGGCCGCTGGCCGGCGCGCTGCGCCGCTACACACGCATCGGTGGACGGGACCTGCTGCTGTTGCAGGAGGAAATCGCCTTTTTCCTCGGCGGCCTGCGCCTGATTGACCATCTGCGCGCCTGCGGCCTGCCGGTTTGCCGACCGCAAGCGGCTCCGGCGGAAGCGCGTATGTGTGCCCTGCGTGGCCTGGTCAACATCAATCTGGCCCTGCAACTGGCGCCGGCCGGCCAGGCGCGGCCGCTGGATGGAGAAATCGTCGGCAACGACGCCGACTTTGGCGCAGCCGGCCGTATCTTTGTGCTCACCGGGCCCAACCGCGGCGGCAAGACCACCTGGACGCAGGCGCTCGGCCTGGCGCAGGTGCTGCTGCAGGCCGGCCTGTATCTGCCGGCTGAGGCGGCGTGCATGAGCCCCGTTGACGGGCTTTTCACACATTTCGCCAGAGCCGAGAACCCGCTGCTCGCCAGCGGCCGCCTGGGCGAGGAAGCGCAGCGCCTGGCGGCCATCTTCCGTCAGGCCACGCGTCACAGCCTGCTGCTCTTCAATGAATCGCTGTCCAGCACCAGCGCCGGCGAAAGCTTCTGGCTGGCGCGCGATATTTTACGAGCGCTGCGCCTGCTGGGCGCGCGGGCCGTCTTCGCCACCCACCTGCACGAACTGGCGGCGGACGCCGACGCCATCAACGCGGACACCGACGGCGACAGCGAAGTGGTCAGCCTTGTGGCGCAGGTGCGCGAGGACGACGCCGACGGCGCCATGGTGCAACGGACCTTCCGCATCGTGCCGGGCCCGCCCCTGGGCCACAGCCACGCGCGTGAAATCGCGGCGCACTATGGCATCAGCTTCGAGCAACTGCGCGCGCAGTTGCTGGCGCGCAACGGGTTGACGCCGGAGGCGGAGCGCGGGGAGGCCGGCTGAGTCCGTGGCCAGGTCGCTGCCGCAGGTCGGCTTTCTGACCGGCGACATCGGGCAGCGCCATGGCTGGGCGCGTTACAGCCATGACCTGTTGCTGGCGCTGCAGCGCGCCGGGCTGCCATTCACCGTGGTCAGCGCCCGCAACAGCCCGCCCAATGAATTTTTGGAGCAGCGGCGTTTGCTGCCCGGCATCGTGCCGGCGGAGCGGCAGACCCTGGCGCGCAGCCTGCTGGCGAGCCCCGCCGTGGCGCGCGCCTTGCGGGATTGCGACCTGCTGCACAGCCTGATCGAGCCCTGCGCCGTCTGCGGCCTGCAGGTCGCTGGCCGGCGGCCGCACCTGGTGACGGCGCATGGGAGTTACCTGCGATTGCTGACACAGCGCCGTTGGCCGGCCGGCGCGCTCTGGCGGCGGTCGCTGGCGCGATCGCAACTGGTCTGCGTCAGCCGTTACACGGCGCGGGTCGCGCAAGACTTGTTGCCGGGCGCGCAACCCCTGGTGATTCCCAACGGTATCGACGCCAGCCGTTTCGAGCGGCCTGTCACGCCCCGGCCGGTTGGCGGCCCGACGGTGCTTTCGGTCGGGGCGCCCAAGGCGCGCAAGGGCACGCTGGAACTGCTGCGGGCCATGGCGCGGGTGACCGCAGACCTGCCGCAGGCGCGTTGTGTCATCGTCGGCAACCTGCGCGACTCGCCGGTTTACGTCGAGCGGCTGCGTGCCGAAATCCACAGGCTTGATCTGGAACAGCGGGTGACGTTGACGGGCCAGGTGGACGAGCCGACCCTGCTCGCCTGGTACGCGGCGGCGCAGGTCTTTGCATTGCCCTCTCTGAACATCGGGCCACGTTTCGAGGGTTTTGGTCTGGCGCATCTGGAGGCCGGCGCGGCCGGCCTGCCGGTCATCGGCACCCGTGACTGCGGCGCGGAGGACGCCATCGTGGAGGGCGAGACCGGCCTGCTGCTGCCCCAGCAGAATGTGGAGGAGGCTTTGGCGGAGGCCATTACGGGCCTGCTGCGTGACCCGCGACGGGCGCAGCGCATGGGGGCCGCCGGACGCGCGCGGGCGCTGCGGCAGACCTGGGCGCGGGTCGCTGACGAGTTGATCGCGCACTACCGGCGGCTGGCGGCGCGATGACGTCTCTGGCGGCGGCCCTGCGCGAGTTTCTGCGACGCAAGTTTGTGCGCGACACGCTGACGCTGCAGCTGGGACGCCTGGCGGTGGTGGGCCTGGGGATGATCGCCTGGGTCTTTGTGCCGGCGCGTCTGGGCCCGGTCAACTACGGTCTCTTCGCCCTCGCGCTCACTTTTCTCAACATCTGGCGCACCCTAAACCTGAGCGGCATGGCGGTCAGCATTGACGCGCTGCTGCCGGCGGCGGTGAGCAATGAGGACCGCGACGAGGTCCTCGACCTGCTGGCGATCGCCATCAAGGTCACCCTGGTGTGGGCCTTGTTGAGCCTGGCGGTTTTGGCGGTCCTCGGGCCGGCGCTGGCGGCGCTGCTCTACCGCGACCCCGTCCCGCCGCTGCCGGGACACGGGCTCAATTTCGCCATTCTGGCCGGCTTCGAGACCGTGGGCAACAACGAGGTCGGCTCGCTGGCGGCCTGGCTGGCGCTCATTCTGGTTTTCGATCCGCTTTACCTGCTGGCCCAGTCCTGTTTCCGGGCCCGCCGCGCGATGCGCCAGGCGGCACTGCTGATGACAGTCAACCAGGTGGTGCTGACCACCCTCCAGGTGCTGGCGGCGCTGCTGTGGCCGACGGCCGCCGCCCAGGTGGCCGCGCGCGTACTCTTCTCCGTGGTGGCGACGCTGCTCGGCCTGGCGCTGTACCTGCGTCACCGGCAGAACGATGACGGCTTGTGGCCGTCACCGGCGGACGTGTTGCGCCGCAGCATCCGCGTTTCGCTGCGGGGTTACTGGCGCTTCGGCCTGGCCAACGCGCTGGACAAAAACCTCTCCGGCCTGTTCCAGTTCCTGCCGGTGCAGCTGGTCGGCGTGCTGGCCGGTCAGGCCGCCGCCGGTTACGTACATCTGGGCCTGCGCCTGATCGACCGCAGCAGCATCCTGACCCAGGGCGTGCAGGACAACATGCAGGCGGTCGTCCCGCAGGCAGTGGGGCGCGGCAATTTCATACGGCTCTGGCACAACTTCCGGCGCGTATTGCTGGCCCTGCTGCTGGGCGGCGTGCTGGTCTATGCGGCCCTTTTGCTGGTCGGCCCGTTGGTGATGGTGCCGCTCTTCGGTGAAAAGTGGCGACCGGTGTTGCCGCTGTTCCCGGCACTGGCGGTCTTCGGCCTGGCGACCACGCTGGGCGGCATCTTCGGCCCGCTGTATCGCGCGCTGGACCTGGTGATGCGCATGGTCTGGATGCGCGTGTTGCTGCTGCTGTTGATCCTGCCACCGGGCGCACTGCTGGTCAGCGAGACCGGCGCGAACGGCGGCGTCTGGATTATCAACGCCCTGTATCTGATCTCCATCGGCTTGACGGCCCTGCTGACCCTGCCGACCCTGTACCGGCACATCCGCGCGGAGCGGGATGCCGCGACTGTCGGAACATGATGCCGTCCATAGAAACCGGGCGGCGTCCGTGAACGAGCGCATTGTCGGCGGCAGGCGTAACGCGGGGCTTCTGAAGGCCCACGCCCGTTACCGATGACTCCCGACGCCATCGTGATCGGTGCCGGCCCCAACGGCCTGGCTGCCGCCATCGCCCTGGCGCAGGCCGGTCTGCAGGTGCGTGTGTATGAGGCGCAGGCGGAAATCGGGGGCGGTCTGCGCTCCGCCGAGCTGACCCTGCCCGGCTTCACCCACGACTTCTGTTCGGCGGTTCACCCATTGGCACTGGCCTCGCCTTTTCTGCGCGCCCTGCCGCTGGCGGACCATGGTCTGGAGTGGGTGCAGCCGCCCCTGCCGCTGGCCCACCCCCTGGATGGCGGTCGGGCCGCGACGCTGCAACGCTCGCTGGCAGCCACGGCGGCCAGTCTGGGGCAGGATGAAAAGTCGTGGCGGCGGCTCTTCGATCCGCTGGTGCGGCAGCACGACGCGCTTTTCAACGAGGTGCTGGCGCCGCTGCACCGGCCGCAGCGACCGCTCTTGCTGGCGCGTTTCGGTCTGCCGGCCCTGTTGCCGGCTGCGACGCTGGCGCGGCATCTGCTGCGCAGCGAGGAAGCCCGCGCCCTGCTGGCCGGAAACGCCGCCCACGGCATTCTGCCGCTGGAACGTTCGCCCTCCAGCGCTTTCGGCCTCGTGCTGGTGGCGCTGGCGCACAGTGTCGGCTGGCCCTCGCCGCGCGGCGGCGCCCAGGCCCTGGCGAACGCGCTGGGCTCGCTGTTGCGCTCGCTGGGCGGCGAGATTTGCACAGACCATGAAGTCACCACACTGGACGAGTTGCCGCAGGCGCGCGCCTTCCTCTGCGACGTGTCGCCGCGGCAGCTGTTGCGCCTCGCCGGGGAACGCTTGCCGCCGCGTTACCGCCATGCGCTGGCGCGCTACCGTTACGGCCCGGGAGTCTTCAAGATCGACTACGCGCTGGCCGCGCCGATCCCCTGGGCGGCGGCGCAATGCCGACAGGCGGGCACCCTGCATCTGGGCGGCTCCATCGACGACATTGCGGCGGCCTTGCGCGCGGTCCGGCGCGGCCAGGTCAGTGAACGGCCCTTTGTGCTGCTGGGCCAGCAAAGCCTGTTCGATGACGCGCGCGCTCCAGAAGGCCAGCACAGCGCCTGGGCCTACTGCCACGTCCCGCACGGTAGTCCGGTCGACATGACCCCACATGTCGAGGCGCAGATCGAACGCTTCGCGCCCGGCTTCCGCGAGGTGGTGCTGGCGCGGCACAGCCTGACCGCCGCGCAACTGCAATCCCACAACCCCAACCTGGTCGGCGGCGACATCGGCGGCGGCGTGCAGGACCTGACGCAGCAATTCGCCCGGCCGGTCAACGCGCTGCGGCCCTACGCCACGCCCGCGCCGGATATCTGGCTCTGCTCCTCGTCCACGCCGCCGGGCGCCGGCGTACACGGTATGTGCGGCTGGCACGCGGCCCAGGCTGTGCTGGGGGCTTTGGCGTAGCCTGAGGGCCTGGGGAATCCTCTGTCATACACAAACGCGCCGCATTGAGCCCGTCTGGACTCCAACTACCCGCATCGTTACACTGACCCGCAGGCAAGAGCGAGGACTGGTCATGCAGATCGAAGCCGTGGGCGTGGTGCGCTCGCCGGTCAGGGAAGCCGTGGAGGCGAACTGGGGCGACGTCGTCGCCGAAATTCACCTGCGTCCGGAGCTGGCGCCTGGCCTGCAGGGCATCGAGCAGTGGTCGCACGTGATGGTGGTCTATTCCATGCACGAGGCCAGCTTTGACCCCGAAAAGGACCTGGTGCATCGCCCGCGGGACCGGGCCGACATGCCCGAACTGGGCGTCTTCGCCCAGCGCGACCGGGTGCGCCCCAACGGCATCGGCGTCTCCGCAGCCGAGATCATCGCCGTGGCCGACAACGTGCTGACCGTGCGCCGCCTCGACGCCATCGACGGCACGCCCGTGCTGGACATCAAGCCCTGGGCGGAAGTCTATGACAACGTTTCCGGCGCCCTGACGCCCTTCTGGTTCCTGCGCCTGATGCAGGGCTACTTCTAGTCCGCCCCTCCGCTTTCACAATGGACGACGTGAGCGACGTCACCCACCTGGGCATTGGCGACACGCTGAAGCTGCTGCGTGAGCGCCGACTCTCCGCCGTGGAGTTGACGCAGGCATATATCGACCGTTCCGAAGCGCTGGATCCACAGCTGCGGGCCTGGCTGCGCTTCACGCCGGAGCTGGCGTTGGCGGCCGCCGTACGCGCCGACGAGGCCTACAGGGTCGGGACAGCCGGTCCGCTGGCCGGCATCCCCCTGGGAATCAAGGACGTATTCTCAACCAAAGGGATCGAGACCACCTGCGGTTCAAATGTCCTGCGCGGCTATCGTCCGCCCTTTTCAGCCACGGTGGTGGAACGGCTGGAAGCGGCCGGCGCCGTCTTCCCGGGCAAACTCAACATGGACGAGTTCGCCATGGGCTCCACCACCGAAAACTCGGCTTACTTCGCCACGCACAACCCCTGGGACCTGACGCGCGTGCCTGGCGGCAGCAGCGGCGGCAGCGCGGCGGCGGTCGCGGCGGGCATGGTGGCCGGCGCGCTGGGCAGCGATACGGGCGGCAGCATCCGGCAGCCGGGCGCTTTCTGCGGCATTCCGGCGCTGAAACCCTCCTACGGTCGTTGTTCGCGCCACGGCCTCGTCGCCTTCGGCTCTTCGCTGGACTGCCCGGGACCGATGGCGCGCAGTGTGGAGGACCTGGCGCTGCTGCTGCAGGTCATCGCCGGCCACGACCCGCATGATGCGACCAGTCTGCCGGCGGAGGTGCCGGACTATCGGGCGGCGTTGAGCGGCGACATCCGCGGCCTCAGGGTCGGCATCCCGGAATCGTATTTTGGCGCGGGCCTGCAGCCGGAAGTGGCGACGGCCGTGCGCGCGGCCATGACGCAACTGGAAGCGCTGGGGGCGGAATTGCGCCCCGTCCAGCTGCCGCACAGCGAGCACAGCGTGGCGACCTATTACATCATCGCGCCGGCGGAAGCCAGCGCCAACCTTGCCCGTTACGACGGCGTGCGTTACGGCCAGCGCGTCGAACGCGAGGGCATGTGGCCGACCTGGCGCGCCACCCGCGGCGAGGGTTTCGGCGCGGAGGTCAAGCGACGCATCATGATCGGCACCTACGTGCTCTCGGCGGGCTATTACGACGCCTGGTACGGCAAGGCCCAGGCCGTGCGCACCCTGATTAAACGCGACTTCGACGAGGCCTTCCGCGAGGTCGACCTGATCGCCGCGCCGACGACGCCGACCACCGCCTTCGGCATCGGCGAAAAGCGCGACGACCCCTTGCAGATGTACCTGCAGGACATCTTCACCCTGCCGCCCAGCCTGGCGGGCATCGTCGGCCTGAACCTGCCCTGCGGCTTCGACGACGAGGGCCTGCCGATCGGTTTCCAGTTGATCGCGCCTTCTCTCGGCGAGGCGCTGGCGCTGCGCGTCGGCCACGCTTACGAGCAGGCCAGCGACTGGCAGCGGCGCCCTCCGCTACCCGCCTGACCGCGATGGATGCGGACGCGGCCCGGTCCTTTTATCTCAACGAGGTCTGGCCGCGCCTGCACGATGAAACGCGCGCGCGCCTGCGCGAACGCTGGCCGCGGGTCCGCCTGGAGCCGGAACCCCGTTACCTGCCCCTCGCCGACCTGCCGCTGCGCATGCTCTGCGGCCTGACCGGCAGCGGCAAGTCCACGGCGCTGGCCGCCCTGCGGGCCAGTGGACGCTGGCAATATTGTGACGACCTGCCCTCGCGTCGCGACCTGGCGGACCTGATCATCATCCCGGCGGCCCAGGTGCAGCGTGGCGCGGCCATCGCTCCGGTGCGCGACCGAGGCGAGCGCTTTCGCTGGACGCAGGTCTTCGCGCAGGACATTTGCCAGGCTGGCTCGGCGTCGGCCTTCAGCTGGCTTTATTACCGACATGACGGGCAAACACCCCTGCTCAGTGAAGGTTTGCGCGGCGCGCGCGAGATCGGCGCGGCCCTGCGTCACTTCCCGCGCTGGCGCATCATGGAGCTGTGGCTGGACCCGCTCACCCGCCTGCAGCGACTGAGCGAACGCAACGATGCCTTCGACGCGCTGACAAGGGGTGACGCGGACCTGGGGCATCTGCCCGTCGCGTTGCGTGCAGAGGCGCGGCAGTTGCTGGCCGCCCGCAAGATCAGCAGGCGCGCCCTGGCCATCGCCGCCGCCGAGGCGAAAAACTATGGTGAACGCCCCTGGCAGGGCGCGGCCGCCAACTATCGCTGCCTGCCTGTGGACCAGCTCACGCCGGAGGCGACGGCCCGCGCAGTTGGCGCGTTTCTCTTCGCCGGGGAGGCGACATGACGACGGTAAAAAGGGTCCAGGTCCTGCCTTGCCCCCTGCGGCTGAAACGGCCGCTGCACTGGGGTAAAGGCCAAAGTCTGGCGGAGCCGGTGCACGTGCTGGTCGGCGTCGAGCTGGCGGACGGCGCCCGCGGCGTCGCCGAGGCCCCGCCAAGGCCCGGCATCTATGGTGAGACGGTCGAATCGATCTGCGCCATTGTCGAGCAGGAACTGGCGCCGCGTCTGGTCGGGCAGCAGGTACAGGACTTTCGGGACCTGGCGCGGTTGCAGGCACAACTGACGGCCATTCGCAACAACCACACGGCCCGCGGCGCGCTGGACCTGGCGCTGCACAGCGCCCTGGCGCGTTCGCGCGGCATCCCCCTGGCGCAGTTGATTGAGGCCACGCGGCCGACCATCCGCGTCAGCAGCATCGTCAGCAGCGGCGAGCGCGCCAATGTGCTGCAGGAAGCGCAGGAGGCGGTCGCAGCCGGCCTGCGCGTGTTGAAGGTCAAGGTGGGCAGGGCCTTCGCGCGCGACCTCGAGACCCTGCGCGAACTGCGCGAGGTCGTGGGCGACGGGGTGACGCTCTACGCCGACGTCAACGAGTGTTTCAACGCGGAAAATGCCCGGCCGCGTCTGGCAGCGCTGGCGGCGCTGGACGTCCGCTGGTGCGAGGAGCCGCTGCCGGTGGCGCAACTGCAGCAACGGGCGGCCCTGCGCGCGGACAGTCCCTTGCCGCTGATCGCCGACGACTCGGTCTTCAGCCTGGCGGAACTGGAGCGCGAACTGGCGCAGGACAGCTTCGACATCCTGAACGTCAAGACGGCGCGCAACGGCTTCAGCGAGGCGTTGGCGATGGAAGCGGCGGCGCTGGCCGGGGGCAAGGGCGTCATGGTCGGCTCGCAGGCCGGTTCCATGATTGGCTGCCTGCACGCCCTGCTGTTCGGCGCGCGCGAGGGCGTCGCCTACCCGGTCGAGGGCAGCTTTTTCCTGCGCATCGAGGACCACTACGCGGGCCTGCTGCCGATTGAGGACGGGGCGGTGCAATTGGGCCAAGTGGAGGCGGCGCTGACGCTGGTTGAGGAGGACCTGCTGCGACGCTTTCAATAAGGGCTACAAAACGATTTGGAAAGAAGGGGCGAAATGTCACTGCCAGTCAACATTCACAAGGCACTTGTTGTTGAGAAGGAGTTGCCGCTGAACTACGAAAAGAGGATGAAGCAGTTTGCACGAGATTTTGGATTGGGAGTTCGAGTAGGACTTTGCGCCCGCGAAATTGCATTAAATCACTGGCGGCGTCAGCAGGAACAGGGAGGAGAATATCAGGAAAGCATCTCTTTCCTGATGTATGGCGGCCCAGATAACCCGCTCGGAGCGAATCGCGACAGCATGCTGAAAGCCGTTCCGGACGGATTCATGGTTCGATTTAACGAAAAGTGGAAGCAGGACAGTTTCAAACACGATGACGATCTGATCGCCGATTTATGTTTAAGGGGACTTTTCTGCGAATCAAGGGGCGGTGCGAGGGTTGGGGCAGGGACTTATGCTCTCACAGACAAGGGGCTAAGACTGTCAGCACCTGCCATGAAGAAAATTGCATATCACATTGCAGGAGATGAGTTGTCCCCTTCATCATGGATACGCGTATTCGCGTTTTTCATTGTTTCCGAGTTTGTGGTTGTTCCCCTGCTCGCGCCGATAGTAATTCCTGTCCTGGACAGAATAGACAGTTTCATTCGCACTCTCGGACAATGACGTGTGCATTGGCTGTGGATTTGTTGTGCCGTACGCGGCGTTCCCATTGCGCAGCAGCGGAACTTGTGTAATATAGAACAATCCGCCCGCCCCGCTGCGGGCAGGCAAGGCGCACCACCCCGGAGAGACCGCAGCGCATGAACCCATCCAACAACTCGAACAGCCTGATGACGGTGGTCTGGATCCTGGTGGCCTTCGTGCTGCTGGTGGTCGGCGGCCTGATCATCGCCGAGGCGACCCCCCTGGTGCTGCCGCCAGCGGCCTCCGCCGAGGCGGTGCAGGTGGACGAACTCTTCAAGATCCTGATGGCGCTGGGCGGGTCGATCTGGCTGCTGGTGCAGGGCGCCGTCATTTATTCGGTCATTCGCTTTCGCGCCCGCCCCGGCGACGACAGCGACGGCGCCAGCATTCACGGCAACAGCACACTGGAATTCGTCTGGACGCTGATTCCTTCCATCACCGTGGTCATTCTGAGCATCATCAGCTTCCAGGTGTGGGTCAACATCACGACGGCGCAGGACAACGCGCAGGTGGTCGAGACGCGCGGCGCCCGTTTCCTGTGGTCCTTTTCCTACGACATCCCGGGCGAAACGCAGAGGGTCAACTCGCCCGTGCTGCATACCTGGGTCGGGCAGCCGGTAGTGCTCAACCTGAAAACGGCCGACGTCAACCATGCCTTCTGGGTGCCCTCGATGCGCATCAAGCAGGACCTGCTGGCCGGGCGCAGCACCGAGGCGCGCTTCACGCCGATTCTGGCCGGCGAGTACCCGGTGGTCTGCGCCGAACTTTGCGGCAGCGGCCACGGTGACATGCATTCCAGCATCGTGGTCCACGAGGACGAGGCCAGCTTCCTCGACTGGTTCGATGAGGAAGCCTTCGTCATCCTCAATCCGCCGGATGATCCGGCCGAGGGCGGTCAGTTGCTGATGACCGCCGGTGGCGTGGCCGGGCTCTATGCCTGCGCCGGTTGCCACACGCTGGAGGCCCTGGGCTGGGATGCCATCGTCGCGCCCAACCTGGAAAATGTGGCCGACCGCGCCGCGACACGCGTGCCGGGCATGGAAGTCGAGCGCTATCTGCTGCGTTCGCTCTTTTTCCCGGGCGAGTTCCTGGTGCCCGGTTACGACAACCTCATGCCACAACACCAGTACGAGGACCCCGAGGAAGCCAACTACATGCCGCTGGACGAGGCCCTCAACATCGTGGCCTACCTCTGTACGCTGACGGCCAGCGGCGAATCCGCCTGCAACGTCGACATGCTGCCCGACATGATGACAAATATGGGAATGGGATAAGAGAGACGCCATGGCCACCATTACAGCCACTCCCGGTCTTGGTTCGCGGACGACGGAAGGCGCGGCGATTCGTGCCGCCGACCTGCTGCGCTGGTCCCTGGATCACAAGGTTATCGGCCTGCAGTACATGGCCTCGTCGCTCTTTTTCTTCATCGTGGGCGGCACGATGGCCATGCTCATCCGCTGGGAGTTGCTGACGCCGGCGCTGGACCTGATGGCGGACGGCACGCAATACAACGCCCTGATGACAATTCATGGCTCGGTGATGATCTTCCTGTGGATCATTCCGATGATGGCCGGCTTCGGCAATTACCTCGTGCCCCTGATGCTGGGCGCCAAAGACATGGCCTTCCCCTGGCTGAATGCCTTCGCCTTCTGGCTGATCCCGCCGGCGGGCGTGCTGATGATCGCCGGCTGGCTGGTGGGCCCGCCGGAAGCCGGCTGGACCTCCTATCCGCCGCTGAGCACGTTGTTCAGCCCGGACGGGCAGACGATGTGGGCCATGTCGCTGCATCTACTGGGCGTTTCCTCCATCCTCGGCGCGATTAATTTTGTGGTCACCATCCGCAACATGCGCCCGGCGGGCATGACCATCTGGAAAATGCCGCTTTTCGTGTGGGCGGTGCTGGCCACGGCCATCATCCAGGTGTTGGCCACCCCCTTCCTCACCGGCGGCCTGACGCTGTTGATCCTTGACCGTACGGCGGGCACCAGCTTCTTTGACCCCGGCAGCGGCGGCGACGTCCTGTTGTGGCAGAACGTCTTCTGGTTCTACAGTCACCCGGCCGTCTACATCATGATCCTGCCCGGCTTCGGCATGGTCTCCGAGGTGCTGGCGGTGCACGCGCGCAAGCCGGTCTTCGGTTACCGCGCCATCGGCCTCTCCAGCATGTCGATCGCACTGGTGGGCTTCACCGTCTGGGCGCATCACATGTTCACCAGCCTGCAGCCGGCGCTGCGCATCCCCTTCATGATCACCTCGATGATCATCGCCGTGCCGACGGGCATCAAGATTTTCAGCTGGCTGGGCACCATCTGGGGCGGCAAGATCCGCTTCACCGCGGCCATGCTCTTCGCCCTCGGCTTCATCACCTTGTTCGTCTTCGGCGGAATCGGCGGCATTTTCCTGGCGGCGGTGCCGGTGGACATTCACCTGCACGACACCTACTTCGTGGTCGGTCACTTCCATTTCGTGCTCTTTGGCGGCAGCGTCTTCCTGATCTTCGCCGGCATCTACCACTGGTTTCCCAAGATGACCGGTCGGCGCATGAACGAGCGCCTGGGCCAGCTGCACTTTGTGACGACATATATCGGCACCTTTTTCACCTTCGTTCCGCAGCACATCGCCGGCGCCCTCGGTCTGCCGCGACGGGTGGCCATGTACGACCCCGCCTTCACCAACATCAACACCGTCATCAGCCTCGCCGCCTTCCTGCTGGGCATTTCGTCGCTGATCTTCATGTACAACATCCTGCGCAGCCTGAGCCATGGCGAGCGCGTTGGCGGCAACCCCTGGCGCGGCCTGACGCTGGAGTGGGCCACGACCTCGCCGCCACCGCCCTGGAACTTCCGTGGCGACCCGGTGCCCTTTGACGACCCCTACGGCTATGGCTCCGACGAGTCGGGCCCCTACCTCGACGCGGTCGAGCGGCGCTTCCCGGCCCCTGAGGAAGCCGCCGGGGCATGACGGAACGGCCATGTCTCCGGAGTCACTGACGCCCGCGGAGCTGCTGCAACAACGCAACCGCCGCACCGGCCTGACCATCTTTCAGATCTCCTGGATTCTGGTGTTTGTCTGCCTGGTCATCGTCAACTGGCAACTGCGCGGTAACCACCCCAGTTGGCCGCCGCCGGGCGTGAAGGCGCCATCCGCCCTGCTGCCGGGTCTTGCCACCCTTGGTTTGCTGGCCAGCGCCTGGCTGGCGCGGGCAGCGACGCGTTCGCTGGCGGCGGGGAGCCGGGCCGCCTTCCGCGGGCAGTGGCGCGCGGCCCTGGCGCTCGGCGCGCTCTTCGTGCTGGTGATCGCCTACGAGTGGCTGAGTATTCCGGTATCGGGTATTTACAGCGACGTGTTTCGCATGATGACGGCCTTTCATCTGCTGCATGCGCTGGCAATCGGCCTGTTTATGAGTATGATTGCGCGGGGCGTACGCGCCGGCCGCGTCTCGGCACAGAACCTGTGGCCGGCGGAAGGCGCGACCGGTTTGTGGTATTTCGTCGTGGTCGCGTGGCTGTTGTTCTTCCCGGTGCTGTATCTGATCTGAGCCGGGCCGCTGCGCCGCTGAAGGAGGAGTGAATGCAACCTGGACCAGGCCGCGCGCTGCCGATGGGCATCCTCGGCTTTCTGGCCGGTATGGGCCTCCTGGTGCTGATCCGTTACCTGCAGAGCCTGCAGCCCTACATGGAGCCGCAACTGGGCATCGTGCTGGGCACGGCGCTGGCGGCCGCCGGTTTCATCTACGGCATGGGCGCCTTCGACCCGCTGATGAACACGCACGCCCACGAACCGGAAGAAGGCGAGGAGGAACACGCCCACAAGGAGGCGGAAGAGGAAGCCGAAGACGATCCGGACCGGGTACTCGGCGGCTGGCTGTGGCTGAGCAGTTCGCTGTTGATCCTGCTGCTGATCGTCATCGCCGCCTTTGCCCTGCTGCCCGATGGACCCGGCCTGCGCATTTCGGGTGACCCGCTGGCCGACTTTGCCTCGATCGGCGTGGTGCAGTTGCAACTGGGCGACGCAACCTTCGAGATGACGCAACTGACCCTGCTGGTGGCCTTCGTCATTTTCATGTTTCTTTCGCTGGCCATCGCGGCCGGCGCCATTGGCCTGCTGATGCATACCCTGCACAACGGCCTGACGATCGTCAGCGACGTCGGGCACACACCCCTGCAACGGGAACCACTCTCCGGTGACGCGACGGGCGACACACCTGCGCTGCTGCGCCAGGGGATCCTGGTCGCGGCGGTGGTGGCCGTCTTCGCCGCCCTGGACCGCCTCGCGGGCACGCCGGTCACCAACGAGTTTGTGACGCTCTCCTTCTTCATTGGCGCGGCGGCGGTCTTCACATGGAGTCTGCTGCTGCTGGGTCTGGTCATCCGCATCGTGGCGCGGCAGTTGCACTGGGCCTGGGTGATCCGCGCGCTGGTGATCCTGACGGTCGCGGGCGTCACGCTGAACGTCATCGATTTTGTCGTCATCTGGCTGGTTGTGAGCCAGTTCAACCCGACGACGGCGGCCGTTTTCAACCTGGTGTTGTTGCTGGCGCTGGCGGCGACAGGCATGCGTGCCGCCCTGTGGTTCAGCATCGTGTCCGGCATCTTGTTGCCACTCTTTTACTTTGTGCTGATCGGGCTGGTGGTGCCCTTCGCGCCGCCCCTGCTCTTCGGCATCTCGGCCGGCAACGCCCTGCTGATCACGGCGCTGGTGCTGCGGCCGAAATTCCTGAAGGACTGGCTGGGCCGGGGCGCCGGCTGGGCGGCCATTCAGTTGCGGCGACTGCCCAACGCAATGCAGTAAGCGAGGAAGCGGATGAGCGAAGCGACCCTGGAACACGGGCCGGCGGCACCCTCGGCCGAGACCATCGACAACTACAAGCTGGGCATGTGGCTCTACCTTGCCTCGGAAGTGGTCATTTTCGGCACGCTGATCGCCGTCTACGCCGTCTACCGCCTGAACAATGCCGAGTCGGTGCAGCACGTGCAGGAGGAGCTGGGCCTGACGCTGGTGAGCATCAACACCTTCCTGCTGCTGGCCAGCAGCTGGGCGATGGTGCTGGGCCTGCGTGAGGCGCAGAAGGACAACCCGCAGGGTACTGTGCGCTGGATCGGCTTGACGGCGCTGCTGGGGACGATATTCGTCGCCCTGCAGGGCGTGGAATACACCGAACTGGGCCACGCCGGCATTCATCTCGGCAACGAATACGGCATGCGCTTTTACGCGCCGACGGCCTTTCATGGCGCGCACGTCATCATCGGCGTGCTCTGGGCGCTGTATGTCATGAAACAGGCGCGCAAGGGCGTTTATAACGCCAAGAACTACCTCGGCATCGAGCTCTTCGGACTCTACTGGCATTTCGTCGATGTCGTATGGATTTTCCTCTTCACCCTGATTTACCTGATCTGAGGGCGGCTGATGACGGACCAACAGCAGGGGGCACACGACGCGCACGACGCCTTCCTTAGCGACACCACCACCATTTTCGGTCGCGAGATTACGATTCAGGGCGGCATCTATACGGTCGTGTTCGTCTTGCTGGCCGTGGCGACGGTGCTGGAAATCATCATCGGTGGCCTGCCGGAGGGCGTGCTGCTGATCCCGCTGCTGCTGGCCTTCGCGGTCATCAAGGCCACGCTGGTCGTGATGTACTACATGCACCTGAAGACGGACAGTCGCCTCTTCACCTGGGTGCTGATTCTGCCGCTGCTGATCGCGCTGGCGGCCATGCTCTACCTGCTGGCGGCGCCGCCAACCGGCTACACATGACCCCGGCGCTGGCCGGCCAGGTCGCGCTGGTCACCGGCGGCGCCAAACGCGTCGGCGAGGCCATCGCGCTGGAACTGGCGGCCTGCGGCGCCGACGTCCTCCTTCATTATCACAGCTCCGCTCGCGCCAGCGTCGAGGCCACGCTGAATGCCATCCGCGCGCGTGGCGTGCGGGCGGCGGCGCAGCAGGCCGACCTCGGCGACGCGGCGGGCGTAGAAAGTCTGTTTGCGGGGCTGGAGCGTCACTTCGGCCGCCTTGACATCCTGGTCAACAGCGCCGCCCTCTTTCAGCAGCGCCGTCTGCAAGAGGTCAGCCTGGAGGACTGGGAACGCGTTATGGCCGTCAACCTGCGCGCGCCCTTTCTCTGCACCCAGGCGGCGGCGCGGCGGATGCAGACGCAGCGGCCGCCAGGCGGCGTCATCATTAACATCCTCGACCGCGGTGTGGACGGGCCCTGGCAGGCCTACGCGCATCACGGCGTGAGCAAGGCCGCCCTGTGGGCGCTGACCCAGGTGAGTGCGCTGGAACTGGCGCCGGCGATTCGCGTCAATGCCGTGGTGCCGGGGCCAGTGCTGCCTCCGGCGGGCATGAGCGGGGAACGCTGGCAGGCGGTGACGGCAGCCACGCCGCTGGGACGCGGCGGCTCAGCGCGGGACGTGGCACAGGCGGTCTGTTTTCTGGCGTGCGCGGAATACGTCAGCGGCGAGGCGATTCGCGTCAACGGCGGCGAGCACCTGGGAGTCAGACGCGCGTGACGTAACTGCCGTCTTCGGTCTTGACGCGGATGGTATCGCCCACGTTGACGAAGAGCGGCACCCTCACCTGCAGGCCGGTTTCAATCGTGACCAGTTTGGTGGGGTTGTTGGCGGTGTCGCCGGCGACGGCCACCTCGCTGTCAGCGACCTCGAAATCGACACTGCCGGGCAACTCGTAATCGATCACTTCCTCGCCATAGCGCAGCAGCTTGACGGGCAGGTTGGCCTTGAGGAAGCGGACGTCGTCGCCAAAGATATTGCGGTTCATCTGCGGCTGGTCCCAGGTCTGCGTGTCCATAAAGGTCAGGAACTCGCCGTCATCGAAAAGGAATTCGACCTCGAAGGCCTCGACACGGATGTCATCGACGCGACGGCCGGAGTTGTAGGTGCGCTCTATCTGGGCGCCACTGCGCAGGTTGCGCACCAGCACGCGGATGGTGGCGCCGCCGCGGCCGGTCTTGTTGTGCGAGTAGTTGAGGACCCGGAAAAGTTCGCCGTCCTCACTGAAGGTGGTGCCCCTGCGGAGCTGGTTGACGTCAATTGCCATGGGTGACCTGTAGTATGCTGCCTGCAAGCGCCGCGCAGTATAGCAGAGAGGCATGGGCCCTGGCAGGGCGCTCTTGCGCCGTCGCCGGCCCTTTTCCCCCGACCCCTTTCCCGCGACTGACTGAAATATGCCGTTCGTGGCCTGAGCCGTCGCACAAGCGCGCCCTCACCCCAAACCCCTCTCCCTCAGGGAGAGGGGCTTTTCCCTCACTGTCACGATTGTTCCTGTTCCCTCCTGTCACCGGGCAGGGCTTTTCCATCTTTACCAAGGTTGCTCTTGCTCCCCCTTTCCCTGAGGGCAGAGCTCCCGCGACTGACTGAAATATGCCAGTCGTTGTGTGTGCCGTCGTAAAGGCGCGCCCTCACCCCAAACCCCTCTCCCTGAGGGAGAGGGGTTTCAAAATGTTCGTTGGAGGAGGCAGGGAAACCTGCATTTGTCGCCCTGTTTTTCTCCCCCTTCCCTGAGGGAAGGGCTCCCGCGTCCGACCTGTGCCGTAGGGGCACCATACCACGGCGCCCGCCGCGTCGCCGACGATGTGTGGTCCGCACGTGACGGGCGATTTGATAAATCGCCCCTACACGCGGAAACAGGCCCGGGGGCGAGGGCGGGCAAACCCGTCACGCATGCGCCATAATGTTGACATGGCATCCGACATTGACGTCGCCGCCTACTGCGCGCGTACCGGAATCAGCGGCTCCTTACCGGCCACGGTGGCGACCTTGCGCCGGCTGCACCATGCGCACCTGCTGGCCGTGCCATTCGAAAACCTCGACATTCACCGCGGATGCCCGATCGTACTGGACGAGACGCGGCTCTTTGACAAGATTGTGACGCGGCGGCGCGGTGGCTTCTGCTACGAGCAAAACGGGCTTTTTGCGGCCGTGTTGCGCGCGCTTGGCTTTCAGGTTGACCTGCTGGAGGCGCGCGTACATGCAAAATCCTGGGGGGCCGGCAGGCCCTGGGACCACTTGATTCTGACGGTCACGCTGAAACAGCGCTGGTTGCTGGACGTGGGCTTCGGCGAGGGTTTCCGCGAACCGCTACTGCTGGATGAAGCGGGAACGCAGGAGCGACCGGAAGGAACCTGGCGTGTGCAGCACGACGGTTGCGAGGGCGTCCACTCCAGCCGCACGGCAGCCGGCGACTGGCAAACCGAGTATCGCTTCCGGCTGCAGCCGCGGCAGCTGCAGGACTTTGTGCCGGGCTGCGAGTACCACCAGAGTTCGCCGGATTCGAATTTCACCCGCCAGCGCATCTGCTCACTGGCGACGCAAGGGGGACGGATCACTCTGGGCGACCGAAGATTGATCGTGACGGAAGATGGCAGACGCCACGAACAGGACCTCGCTGGAGAAGCCGAGTTTCAACAGCTGTTGCAGACGTACTTTGGGATTGCCTTGCCGGCGTCGAACGTCAGGCGAAACGACGACTGCGGTTGTTGTTGACGGGCGCGCCTGACGAACCCGGCAGCGAATCGAGAAATTCCTCGTTGCTGTCGGTGCGGCGGAACTGGTTCAGCAATTGCTCGTAGGCGTTGGCGTAGGTGACGTTGTCGTCATCGGCGAGGTGCGAGATCATGCGGCGCAGCGTGTAAACCCTTTGGGTCAGGTCGGGCCCGAGCAGCAGTTCCTCACGGCGCGTGGAAGACTGCTCGATGTCGAAGGCGGGGAAGACACGACGCTCCTGCAGCTTGCGGCTGAGGTGCAGTTCCATATTGCCGGTGCCCTTGAATTCCTCGTAGATGACGTCGTCCATCTTGCTGCCGGTGTTAATGAGGCAGGTGGCGACGATGGTCAGGCTGCCACCCTCCTCGACGTTGCGGGCAGCGCCGAAGATGCGCTTGGGCGGGTGCACGGCCGAGGGATCGAGGCCGCCGGAGAGCGTACGGCCGCTGGTGGGCACGACCAGGTTGTAGGCGCGCGCCAGGCGGGTGATGCTGTCAAGCAGGATTACCACATGGCGTTTGCTCTCCACCAGGCGGCGGGCGCGCGCGAGGGCCATCTCGGCCACCTTGACGTGATGTTTCACGGGATCATCAAAGGTGGAAGCGATCACTTCGGCATCGATCGAGCGGTCCATGTCAGTGACTTCTTCCGGCCGTTCGCCGATGAGCACGGTCATGAGGTGTACGTCGGGATAGTTTTGGCTGATGGCGTTGGCCACTTCCTTGAGCACGGTGGTCTTGCCGGCCTTGGGCGGCGAGACGATGAGCCCGCGCTGGCCGCGACCGATGGGCGCGACGAGATTGATCAGGCGCGTGGAAAGGATGCGCGGGTTGGTCTCCAGATTGAAGCGCACTTCCGGAAAGATCGGCGTGAGATGTTCGAAGCGGGCACGATGCCGGGCCTTCTCGGGATTCATGCCATTGACAGCCTCGACGCGCAGCAGGCTGTGATACTTTTCGTTATCGCGCGGGGAACGCACCTGACCGATGACCATGTCGCCGGCGCGCAGGCCGAAGCGACGGATCTGCGTCTGGCTGACGTAGACGTCATTGGGGCCGGGCAGATACTTCTCGGCGCGCAGGAAGTTTATGCCGTCGTCGACGCTGTCCAGTACGCCGCCGCGCAGGCGGTGGCCGCGCTTCTCGGCCTCGTGACGCAGCAATGAAAGAATCAGGTCCGGTTTCTTTAAACGACTGAAGCCGTTGATCTCCGAATCGCGCGCAATCTTGCGCAACTCACCGAGGTTCTTCTGATCAAGCTGTGCAATGTCCATAAGTCAACCTGTTCCTGCCAGCACTGCGGCGGATTGCAGCATGCGGCTAATGATTCCGGTCACGGCTACGGGTGCAGGCCCGTCGTACGGGGTCATGCCAGTTGTTTTATGTCAAGCCTGGTGAAAAAACGTCGTTGGCGCGGGGAAACAGGCAGTGGTCACTGCCTCGACGACATGTTACACGCAGGTGGCGGAACAAGTCAAGCGTGAATATTGCTTGCATTCATTCAATCGCCTGCCCACAAGTCAAAATGGCCCCTGTGCTAAAATGCCGGCGCTCATGCAGCTGGCGTCGAAATGATGCGGGCGGCGGGGTGATACGGGCGATTTGATGAATCGCCCCTAGGGATGTCCATATTGTGGTGCAGGGGCAACATACCATGTCGCCCGCCACCATGGGGAGGCACAGGTGACGGGTCGGTCCTGGCTGATCACGGGTGGCGCGGGCTTTCTGGGCATCAATCTTGCCCGCCTGCTGCTGACGCGCGGCGAGCGCGTGATCACGCTGGACCTGCTGGATTTCGACTACCCGGAACGCGACCGGGTTCGGCACCTGCGCGGCGACATCCGCGATCGGGAGGCGCTGGACAGGGCCATGCGCGACGTCGACATCGTCGTGCACAGCGCGGCGGCCCTGCCGCTTTACAGTCGGGAGGACATTTACTCGACCGAGGTAGAGGGTACGCGCCAGGTCATCGCGGCCGCGCGCGCAGCCGGCGTTGAGCGCCTCATTCATATCTCCTCCACCGCGGTCTACGGCGTGCCGGACCACCATCCGCTGACCGAAGCCGATGCACTGATTGGCGTGGGTGCCTACGGCGAGGCCAAGATCGAGGCAGAGGGACTCTGCGAGAAAGCGCGCCGCGAGGGACTGTGCCTGCCCGTGCTGCGGCCCAAGTCCTTCATCGGCCCGGAGCGCCTGGGGGTGTTCGCCCTGCTATACGACTGGGCGCGCGAGGGCCACAACTTCCCCATCCCCGGGCGCGGCGACAACCTCTACCAGTATCTCGACGTCGAGGACCTGTGCGAGGCCATCTGGCTCTGCGCAACATTGCCGACGGAGCAGGTGAACACGACCTTCAACATTGGCGCCGAACGTTTCGGCAGCTTCCGCGAGGACTTTCAGGCGGTGCTGGACCACGCCGGCCACGGCAAACGAGTCATCCCCTTGCCAGTGGCGCCGGCGCTGTGGGCCCTGCGCCTGCTGGACCGTCTGGGGCTCTCCCCGCTTTACCCCTGGGTCTACGAGACCGCGGTGCGCGATTCCTTCGTCTCGATCGAAAAGGCGCAGGAGATGCTGGGCTGGCAACCTCGTTACTCCAACCGCGAGTCGCTGATCCGCAACTATGACTGGTACGTCGCCAACCTGGAGCGCTTTTCCTCGTCTTCCGGCGTAACGCACCGCGTCCCCTGGAAGCAGGGGGCGCTGGGCCTGGCCAAACGGCTGTTCTGAGGGCCCGCAAGTGCTGTTCAGGGCTGCGCCACTGACCGGCTCCCCTGCCTCAAGTGCATGCGCGGAATTTCGAAGTACGTTACAATCCCGCGGCAGTAACTGGCCGGGAAATCACTCCCGGCCCGGATAAACGAGCAGGCGCTTGAACAGGAGGTTAGCTATGAAGCGCAAGGTTGTTTTGTTGCTGCTGGCGAGTGTACTGGTCCTCGCGCCGGCGGCCCTGGCCCAGGACACAGTGGACATTTCGATTCTGCAGTGGAGCCATTTTGTGCCCCGTTACGACGAATGGTTTGACGGCTGGGCAGTGGACTGGGGTGGAGAGAACGGCGCCAACGTGACCGTCGATCACGTTTCCGTCGGTGAATTGCCGGCCGCCCTTTCCGCGGCCATCGATGCCGGTGAAGGCCATACCCTGATCGAGATGGCTTTCCCGCCCGCGGCTTTCATTGAAGGCCTGCACCCGCTTAACGACGTCAACGAGGCGGCCGCAGCGGCGCATGGCGAACGCACATCCAACTGCCAGGCGACCAGCTATCTGCCGCTGGCCGACACTTACTACGGCTTCACCCACGGCTACATTCCGGACCCCGGCGACTATCAGGCCAGCCTGTGGGAGCAGGCGGGCCTGCCCGATGGCCCCTCCACCTGGCAGGAGCTGTATGACGGCGGCAAGTACATCATGGAGAACCTCGGTGTGCCGCTCGGCCTGGGCCTGAGCCCCGAGCTGGACAGCCGCATGGCCACCCGCGCCGCCATCTGGGCCTGGGGCGGCAGCGTGCAGGACGAGAACGAAAACGTCGTGCTCAACTCGCCCGAGACGATCGAGGCCGTCAAGTTCTTCGCGCAGCTGCAGAACGACACGATGACCGAGGAAGTCTTCGCCTGGACGCCGTCCTCCAACAACCAGGGTCTGATTGCCGGTGAGTTGAGCTACATCCTCAACTCCATCTCGGCCTTCCGCAGCCTGCAGAAGATCGACCCCGAGGCCGCGGCGGACATCAAGTTCGTGCCGGCGCTGGCAGGCCCGGCCGGCGCTTTCGCCAGCAGTCACGTCTGGCAGATCTACGTCATCCCCGAATACGTCGCGGGCGACCAGCTGGAACTGGCCAAGCAGTTCATCCTCGACCACACGACCACCTACAGCGACGTCGTCTACAACTCCGAGCTCTACAACTTCCCCTGCTACCCGAGCACGGTGCCGGAACTGGACGGCTGGCTGACCGAGGACCCCTTCGGCTCCAACCCGCCCAACAAGCTGGAAGTGCTGAAGACGGTCAACGACTGGTCGGTCTACATCGGCTATCCCGGCACGGCCAACCCGGCCGTGATGCAACTCTTCGGTGAGAACGTCATCGTCAACATGGTGGCCAGCGTGGCGCTGGGCGAGAAGACGGCCGAGGACGCGGTGGCGGAGGCCCATGAATACGCCGAATCGGTCTACGCCGAATGGCGCGCCAAGGGCCTCGTCGGCGGCGGCGACGGCTAGTTGGCGCTATCACACAGCTTTACCCGAAACAACGGGGACGGGCCTGACAGCCCGTCCCCTTTCTTGTTCCCGGATCTGACTGCGGAACACCTGGGGCCAATAGATTAATGCCATGGTGTAAAGTTAAGCGAATATGAAAGGGTACACTGAAGCCCAGGGCGGGTGGCGACCACTGCATCGCCCGCAAACGGCATCTTCAGGGAGGGTTTCATGAAACGTTTTGGGATTCTTTTGCTGGTGGCAAGCCTGTCAGTCGTGGCGCCGCTGACGCTGGCCCAGGACGAGGTGGACATTTCCATCCTGCAGTGGAGCCACTTTGTGCCCAGCCACGACCAGTGGTTCGATGCCTGGGTTGCGGAATGGGGCGAAGCCAACAATGTCGGCGTTCGCGTTGACCACATCGACATCGAGCAAATTCCGCAGACCCTGTCGGCATCTATCAGCGCCGGTGACGGCTACAGCATTTACGAGATGATCGTGCCGGCCTTCGCCTTCGTCGAGGGGCTGCACCCGCTGAATGACATCAACGCGGCGGCGGTGGAAGCCCACGGCGCGCCGGCCGAGACCTGCCCGGATGGCAGCTACCTGGCCATCCTCGACATGTACTTCGGCTTCACCCACGGCTACCTGCCCGGGCCGGGCCACTATGTCAGGAGCCTGTGGGAGGCGGCGGGCTATCCGGATGGCCCCGCCACCTGGCAGGACCTGCTCGCAGGCGGCCGGGCCATTTACGAAAGCAGCGGTATTCCGGTCGGCATGGGTATCAGTCCCGAGCCTGACAGTCAGGCGGGCATTCTGGCGGCGGTCTGGTCCTTTGGCGGCAGCATACAGGACGAAAACGAGAACGCGGTCTTCAATTCACCGGAGACGATCGCGGCGGTCGAGTACTACGCGCAACTGTATCGCGAGGCGATGACTCCTGAAGTGCTGGCCTGGTCGCCGGCATCCGACAACCAGGCGCTGATCGCCGGGGAAGCCAGTTACATCCTTAACCCCATTTCGGCCTATCGCACCCTGCAACACATCGATCCTGAAGCGGCGGCGGACATTGGGTTGGCGCCCGCGCTGGCCGGTCCGGCCGGCCCGATTGCCAGCACGCACGGTTGGCTGACCTACATCATTCCGACCTACGTGCAGGGCGATGAGTTGGAGGCGGCCAAACAATTCATCCTGGACCATACGGCCAGTTATCGCGACGCCGTGTTGAACTCGGCCCTTTACAATTTCCCCTGCTTTCCCTCCACCGTGCCGGACCTGCAGGCCCTGCTGGAGAGCGACCCCTTCGGCTCGGTACCGGCCGACAAGCTGACTGTGCTGGGCCAGGCCGGCGAGTGGTCCGTGTTTCCTGGTTATCCAGGTCCGTCGAACCCCGCAGTGCTGCAGTTTTTCAGTGAGAACTGGCTGGCCAATGTCGTGGCCAGCGTGGCCCTGGAGGAGAAGACGGCGGAAGAGGCCGTGGCCGAGGCCCACGCCCGCGCCGAGGTCATCTTTGACGAATGGCGCGCGAAGGGTCTGGTCGGCGGCGGCGGTTGACCTGAACAGGTTCCCCTACCCGGCCGCGCGGCGCTGTCCTTTTGCTTTTCTGTGAACGCTGACGAGGGAATGCTGCGATGCGCAAAATGGTAGTTGCACTGGCGATATGCCTCCTGTTACTGGCGCCGGCCATGCTGGCCCAGGAACAGGTGGAATTCTCTATCCTGCAGTGGAGCCACTTCGTGCCCGAACACGACCCCTGGTTCGACGCCTGGGCGCTGACCTGGGGTGAAAAGAACGGCGCCCGCGTCAGCGTCGATCACATCAACTTTCAGCAGATTCCGCAGGCGCTGGCGGGCGCCATCGACGCCGGTGAGGGCCACAGCCTGTTCCTGTTGCCGTTTCCGGGCGCCGCCTGGGTGGAAGGCCTGCACCCGCTGAACGATGTCAATAGCGAAGCCGCTGCCATGTTTGGCGAGCGGGTAGCGACCTGCACCACCGCCAGTTATTTGCCTGGGGTCGATACCTGGTTCAGCTTTGCGCTCGGTTATCTGCCGGGACCTGGCAACTACCAACGTGGCCTGTGGGACGTGGCAGGACTGCCTGACGGGCCGGCCACCTGGCAGCAACTGCACGAGACCGGCAGGGCGATTTACGAAGCGACGGGCGTGCCTCTGGGCCTTGGGCTGAGCCCGGAAGTGGACAGCCAGGCGGCCGTCTACTCGGCGATCTGGTCCTTCGGGGGCAGCGTTCAGGATGAGAACGAAAACGTGGTGCTCAACTCGCCCGAGACCATCGCCGCCGTGCGCTTTCTGGCGCGACTGCAGCGCGAGGCGATGAGCGCCGAGGTCTTCGGCTGGACGCCGGCCTCCAACAACCAGGCGTTGATCGCTGGTGAGGTCAGCTACATCATCAATCCGGTTTCGGCTTACCGCAGCCTGCAAAAGATCGACCCCGAGGCCGCGGCGGACATCCACTTCACGCAGGCGCTGGCGGGGCCGGGCGGCGCCTGGGCCGGCACCAACGGCGTTCTCGGCTACGTCATCCCGCGCTACGTCGAGGGTCGCGAACTGGAGCTGGCCAAAAAGTTTCTGCTGGACCACGCCCGCGACTATGGGGACGCGGTCTATCACTCCGAACTGTACAGCTTCCCCTGCTACCCGGCCACCGCGCCGCAACTGGACGCCTGGCTGGAGGACGATCCCTTCGGCTCGCAGCCGCCGGACAAACTGGCCGTGCTGAAGGGGGCCGGCGAGTGGACCGCCTATGTAGGTCACCCTGGCCCGGCCAACCCGGCGGTGGCCCAGTTCTTCGCGGAAAACCATCTGGTGAACGCGGTGGCGCGCGTGGCGCTGGGCGAAGTGACGGCGGAGCAGGCAGTCGCCGAAGCCCACGCCCGCGCAGGGGCGATCTTCGACGAATGGCGCGCGAAGGGCCTGGTCGGCGGCGGCTAATGTAGGGGCGACATACCATGTCGCCCGCCCTGTTGTTCTGTGGCACACGGGCGACATGATTTGTCGCACCTATATACTGTAGGGGCGATTTATCAAATCGCCCCGGCCCTGTCGTCACGTTCCACACGGGCGACATGATATGTCTCCCCTACATCGGCCGCGGCGCAAAATGCTGCGCATTCTTCATTCGTTGTACAGCGAATCGTCGCGCCACCGGGCAGGATTCTCCTGGATGTACCAGCGAATCCTGCTGAGCGACTCCTCGCTGCGGATCACATGATCGTAGTAGTTGCGCTGCCAGACCGGCCGTGCCGGCGCACGGGCAAGAGTCCTGCTTTCAATCGTAACGGCGCGTTTGAACTGCCCCACGATGGCACCCAACGAATCCGGCACATGCCCTGGCCGCGATCCCGCGTGCGTCCCCTGGTCCCCGCGTGCGGGGTCATCCCGAATAACAAGGATCCCGTGCAGATGATTCGGCATGACGACATGGGAATCCAGTTCGACGCTTGCCCGTAACTCCGGGATCCGCAGCCAGCAGCGCTGAACGACCTTGCCCAGCTCATTGAGGGCCGCCTGCCCGTTCCTGATTTCGCCAAAGCGGCAGGCTTGGCGAAAGGCGCAGACGGTGATGAAATACGCGCCAGACTGGCGGTAGTCGTAACCTCGCAGGCGCATGGAGCGCCGTGCAGGGAACGGAATAGCGCCTTTTGACATGCAGTGAAAGGTCCCCAGGGTCGGGAAGCCTGCGATTGTACGTGATCTGCCTGGATGCGGTCAATGTGGCGGGCGACGTGGTGTGGCACACGGGCGACATGGTATGTCGCCCCTACCTCCAGCGTAGGGGCAATTCATCAAATCGCCCGCAACAACCCTCACAACCCGCAACGCGCGCCGTGACGCCGCGGGCGACATGGTATATCGCCCCTACAACCCGCGTACGGACGATTGATCAAATCGCCCGCGACCTGTCGTCATGGGGCACACGGGCGACATGATATGTCGCCCCTACAACAACCCGCGTACATCCGGCGTAGGGGCGATTTATCAAATCGCCCGAAGCAAACCGCACAGATCGCAACGCGCCGTGTGGCGTGGCGGGCGACATGATAGGTCGCCAGTACCACAATCCTTTGCTGGCGGGCGCTACGGTGGCGGGACTATAATGGCGCGCGTGGGGCACGGGGACGCGCAATGAGCGAAGTCAGGCTACAGGGCATTGTCAAGCGCTTTGGCGAGGTGCAGGCCGTCGCCGGTGTGGATCTGCACATCGACTCCGGCGAGTTTCTGGTGGTGCTGGGGCCTTCGGGTTGCGGCAAAACGACGCTGATGCGCACGATCGCCGGCCTGGAGAAACCGGAAGAGGGCCGCATCCACATTGGCGCGCGCGACGTGACGCTCTTGCCGCCACGCAAGCGCGGCATCGCGATGGTCTTCCAGTCCTACGCCCTGTACCCGCACATGTCGGTAGCCGGCAACATCGGCTTCCCGCTCAAGGCCCAGGGGCGCTGCCCGAACCGGAGTGAACGCGAGCAACGCGTCCACCAGGCGGCGCAGATGGTCTCAATCGAGCATTTGCTGGACCGGCGGCCGCGGCAACTGAGCGGTGGCGAGCGGCAGCGGGTGGCCATCGCCCGCGCCATCGTCTCGGAACCGGAAGTACTCCTGCTTGACGAGCCCCTTTCCAACCTCGACGCCAAACTGCGCGCCTACGCCCGTGACGAACTGAAGAGCTTCCAGCGCCAGCTGGGCATCACGACGGTCTTTGTGACCCACGACCAGATCGAGGCCATGGGCCTTGGCGACCGTATCGTGGTCATGCGTGACGGTCTGGTGCAACAGGTTGGTCCGCCCCAGGCCATCTACGACCGGCCGCAGAACACCTTCGTCGCCACTTTCCTTGGGTCGCCGGGAATGAATTTGCAGCATGTCTCGGAGCGAGTGTTGCGCGGCTTCCGACCGGAGCATTTGCTGCCCGTCGCGGAGTTGCCGCCTGGCGCGGAGCACGAGCCCTTTGTCTGGCGCGTGACGCGGGTGGAGAACCTCGGCTCGGACCGACTGCTCTACGGACACGTGCCGGATTTTCGCGGGGACATGCAACTGACCGTCGCGCGCCTGCCCAGCAACGTGACGACCGAGATTCCGATCGACACGGACTGTGACTTCGGCGTGGCGCGGCAGCACCTGCACTTCTTCGATAACGAAAGCGGTGAGCGCGTGGCGGAGGCGGCCGTCTGATGAACGCCATCATGTCCCGCTGGCTGGACGACAGCCGCCTGATGGGCATCGTCTTTCTGGCGCCGGCGACGCTTTATATCGTGTTGCTGGTGGGCCTCCCCTTCATCACGGCCTTGCTCTTCAGTGTGAGTACGGCGACGGTCGGCGATGCCTCATTCAACTACGTCGGCCTGCGCAACTTCGCGCACGTGTGGCAGACTCCGGCCTTCCGTGACGCGCTGGTCAACACCTTCTCCTTCACCGTGGTGGCCCAGATCATCACCATCGTGCTGGCCAACATTCTGGCGCAGTTGCTGACCGCGCCCCTGCCGCCCCGCCGCAGCGCGCGCATCGGTATGTGGATCGCGCGGATGCTGCTCATTCTGCCCTGGGCCACACCGTTGTCGCTGTCGGTGGTTGGCTGGCTGTGGATGTTCGATTCCAAGTACAGCCCGATCGATTACATCCTGCGCGAAATGGCCCTGCTTGGCCCGGACACCGTCTGGGGGCCGGCCAACAACCTGATATGGCTGGGCAAGCCGCTGCTGGCCAAGGCCTCCATCATCTTCGTACACGTCTGGCGCATGACGCCACTGGCGACGGTCATCCTGATGGCCGGCCTGTCCTCCATCCCCACCGATTTGCTGGACCAGGCCGAGGTTGATGGCTCGCGCTACCTGCGCACGCTCTTCCAGGTGAAGCTGCCGCTGGTCATGCCCATCATGCTGATCTCGCTGCTTTTCGGTTTCATTTTCACCTTTGGCGACCTGACCGTGGTCTACATCCTGACGCGCGGCGGTCCCATCACGCACACGCTGACCCTGCCGATGTATTCCTTCCTGGTGGGTATCGACGGCGGCAACCTGGCCCAGGGCGCGGCGGTCTCACTGTTCATTTTCCCGGTGTTGCTGCTGGTGGCGGTCGTCCTGTTGCGTACGGCCAGTCGGGCGGAGATTCGCTGATGGCAACCCTGACGACCACGCCGACCCCCGCCCAGGGTCCACGCCTGATACGGGTGTTGCGCGGGACGCTGTACACCACGCTGGTGCTCTTTTTCTGTCTGCTGGCGTCCTCGCCCTTCCTGGTCATGGGCGTCGTCACCTTCCAGACGGACCAGGACCTCTACAAGCGCGGCGCCAGTCCTTTCGATTACGAGGACATGCCGACGCTGGAGCACCTCGACAACCTCTTCAACGACACGCGCTATTTGTCCTTCGTACGCAATTCCACGCTGACCGGTATCGCTGTCGTGGTCGTCACGCTGGTGCTGTCCTTGCCGGCCGCCTGGGCGCTGGCCCGTCTGACCGGCCGCTGGGGCGAACACGCCGGCATTCTGATGTTCATCGTCTATCTCGTGCCGCCCACGCTGCTTTTCATCCCGCTTTTTCGCATCATCGTGCAGTTGGGTTTGCGTGACAGCCTGCTCTCGCTGATTCTGGTGTATCCCAGCATCTCGGTGCCCTTCAGCACCTGGCTGTTGATGGGTTTCTTCAAGTCCATTCCACCGGAACTGGAGGAAGCGGCGCTGGTGGATGGTTTCAATCGCTACGAGGCTTTCTGGCGTGTGGTATTGCCGCTGGCGCGGCCAGGAGTCATTTCGGTGGTGGTCTTCACCTTCACGCTGACGCTGCACGAGTTTATCTACTCGCTGGTCTTCATCTCCTCCTCGGAGGCGCGCACGCTGAGCACCGGCGTGCCAACCGAGTTGATTCGCGGCGACGTGTTCTTCTGGCAGCCCTTGCTGGCCTCGGCGCTACTGGTGGCCATTCCGGTGGGGCTGGTCTACAACCTGTTTCTGGACCGTCTGGTACAGGGATTCACATTGGGGGCCGTGAAAGGCTGATTTGTGGTGGGCGATCGGTGTGGCGGGTGACATGGGGTGCCGGGCGACATGATATGTCGCCCCTACATGATTTGCCCGACGTCTGAACTACCTTTGCGGGTGACAGGGTATGTTGCCACCAGACCATGGTATCGGTAGGGGCAATTTATCAAATCGCCCGCCCTGTTGCCATGTTCCACACGGGCGACATGCCATGTCGCCCCTACATCGCCCGCCCCCGCCATACACCGCACCACCGTCGGGGAACAATCAAATCGCCCGCCGCTGCGCTTTCCGCAACGACGGGCGACATGGTTTGCCGGGCGACTGGATATGTCGCCCCTACTCCTCGCTCATCAACGCGTCGCGCAGGACGATGAAGGCCAGCAGATGGCCGAAGATGATGTGGCCGTAGAAGCTCGGGCCGATGGACAGTTGCAGCAGGTCGCCGCCGGCGATGATCGGGCCGATGATATTGCTGCCGACGATCCACCAGATCAGGCCGTAAATAAGGCCGCCGATCACCACGTTCACCAGGGCGCTACCAAGGTTCACGTTGTTCACGAATACCGCCGTGTAAAGCGCGCCGGCAATTGCACTAATGATGATGTGCACGATGAATGCAATGAAGGCGTCCGCGCCCAGCATGCCGCCGATCGAGTCCAGCATGCCCATGCCCATTTCCATGCCGCTCATGCCGCCCTCGGCATCCATGACAGGCACCATGCCCGCCCCGATGAAGGCGAGGAAGATGTACCCGGCGATGACGCCCGGGACTATTCCCTTCCTCAAGGCTTCGTTGTTCATGACGTTCCTCCCTGGGAATAATTTCCTTGTTGGCCCGTCACCCGCCACCGGTCCCGAATTTCAGTATTTTCCCCCCATATTTCTTTGGTCGCTTGTGCCAGGCCGGTTGCGCAAACTATACAGCGTTTTGCTGACAGGCGAAAGTAAATCCGCCAAACACCAGGCAAGTTGATACAATGAATCGAAAAAAGGAGATGATGACCGGCCCCAGGAGGCGGATTT
>JAGWBD010000017.1 GCA_021296065.1 Anaerolineae bacterium | reverse complement strand
TGTTCATCGAGCATTTGCAGGAGCGGGCGGGGGAGGACGAGCCCTTCTTCGCGGGCCTGTCGGTGATCCCGCCGCACGACCCCTACCACGCGCCGCCGGAGTTTATGGCGCGGCACATTCCGGCGCGGGTGGCATTGCGTCCGAACGTGCCGGACATCCCGCGCATCGTGGAGCGGGCGCGCAACGATCTGGCGGGCTACCACGCGATGATCGAGAATCTGGACTGGAACGTGGGGCGGATTCGGGCGGCGCTGGAGGAACTGGGGCTGTACGAGAACACGCGCGACATGCACGGCAGCCACGGACAGTTCCGCAAGACCTCGCCCTGGGAAGAGTCGCTGCGCATCCCCTTCATCATCGGTGGCGGGCCGCACCGCTACCACCACGACTCGGGCTTTCACGAAGTGCCGCTCAATCACGTCGACAACGCGCCCACCTCGCTGGGGCTGTGCGGGCTGGACGCGCCATCGAGGATGCAGCGCACGGACTACTCGGGCTACCGGCTGCGCGACAGGCCGGTCGGGGAAGTGCCTGACAGCGCCTATCTGCAGGCGGTGGTCCCTACCGGCTACGCGCACACCATGGACCGGCCCTGGCGCGGGATCGTGACGCGCGACAACTGGAAGTACGTGGCGCTGGAGGGGCAGCCCTGGCTGCTCTTCAATCTCAACGAGGACCCTTACGAGCAGGCCAACCACGCGCATAACTCGCTCTACCACGCGGAGCGTCGGCAGCTGCAGGCGCGTCTGGCGGCATGGATCGACCACACTGGCGACAGCTTCTGCCTGCCCGAACCCTGATTTTGCGGGACTTCTGAACCGATCGGGCGAGGCAACGTACATCGGAATGGATACGCGGCTGGCGGAAAGGACGACGACGCTGGAGACCCTGCTGGAAGCGCGCGGACTGAACAAACAGTACAAACGGGAAGACGGCTCTCCGCTGCAGGCGCTGGCGGACGTCGACCTCGGCATACGGCGTGGAGAGATCTACAGCTTGCTGGGGCCCAACGGGGCGGGCAAAACCACGCTCATCTCAATCATCAGCGGCCTGCTGGCGCCGGATTCGGGCCAGGTCGTCATCGGCGGGCACGACCTGCAACGAGAGTCGCTGGCGGCGCGCGGTCTGCTGGGCGTGGTGCCGCAGGAACTGGCGCTCTACGAGGACCTGTCGGCGCGGCAAAACCTGCGCTTCTTTGGTCGGCTCAGCGGTCTGCGCGGCCGTGATCTGGAACAGCGCATTGACGATACCCTGGCATTCGTCGACCTGACGGAGCGCCAGCGCGAGCGGGCGAGTCGCTTTTCGGGCGGCATGAAGCGGCGACTCAACATCGGCATTGGCCTGCTGCATCGGCCGCAACTGGTCTACATGGACGAGCCGACGGTCGGCGTGGACCCGCAGAGCCGGCGGCGCATACTGGATTCCGTGCTGCGCCTGCGCGCCGAACAGGGCATGACGGTGCTCTACACCACGCATCTGATGGAAGAGGCGCAGGAGATCAGCGACCGCGTGGGCATCATCGATCACGGTCGGCTCATCGCCGAGGGCAGGGTCCGCGACCTGGTGCTGCAGGCCGGTGAGCAGGACCGGCTGGAGATCGACCTGATGGACGGCAGCCGGCTGGAGGCCGGGCTCTTGCAGGAGCTGGAGCGCAACTTGCCCGGCGCGGCGCGGGTGCAGCTGGAGAGGTCAGATGGGCAGGGCCGCCTCGTGGTGCATGCCGACCGTGGCCGGCAGGTCTTGTCACCGCTCATCACGGCGCTGGGCACCGCCGGCCTGGAAGTGCGCTCCGTGACCGTGCAGGAACCCAACCTTGAGACGGTCTTTCTGCAATTGACCGGCCGCGCCCTGCGGGACTAAGCGACATGGCCGCCGCAGCGATCCTGATCGCGCGCAAGGATCTGTACCTGCGCTTCAGCAACCGGGCTTCGCTGCTCTTCCTGCTGGCGCTGCCGCTGGGCCTGTCGCTGATCATCACCCTGGTCTTCGGTAACCTGGGCGAGGACGGACCGGCATCGCTGCGCGATATCCCGCTGGCAATCGCCAACCTGGATGAAGGCACGACGCAGCAGGGCCAGGCGATCAACTTCGGCGACGGGCTGCTGCAGTTGCTCGGCGGAGCCGACCTGGCAGGCGGGGCGGGCGCTGGCGCTGCTGCCTGTACATTCGCTGCTGCTGCAGTATCGGGTGAGCCGGCCCTCACGCTCAATGAACTCTTTGCGATGCAGGAAGTGCAGGACGTGGCTGCCGGTCGCAACATGGTGGATAGCGGCGAGCTGGCGGCGCTGGTCGTCATCCCGGCGGATTTCAGCGCTGGTCTAAGCCCGCAGATTGGCCTTGGCGCGGACACCCTTTACCCGCAGGCGCCGGCCCCCATCGAAGTCTACAGCGACGGCGCCCGCGCGCTGGAAAGCCAGTTGGTGAGCGCTGTGGTTACCTCCTACAGCGAACGCCTGCTGGCGGGCAACATCGCGCTGGGCTCGGCCATCAACGCCCTGATCGCGCAGGAGCCGCTGTCGGCCCTGCGTCTGGCAGCCGCCGGGGAGGACGAGGCGATCGCCGGGGCGCTGGCCTGCGGCTTCGCGGACCTGGCCGGTGGCGCGGTCACCAGGTTGCAGCAGGCCGGGCCGGCCGACGAGCATGATTTGCGTCAGTCCACACGCGTATTGGCCTTTGTCGGGATGGCTCAGGCGACTTTCTTCGCCCTCTTCGCCGCCCAGTTTGGCGTGCTGGGGGTGATCGAGGAGCGTCAGGCCGGCACCTTGCAGCGCATTCTGACGACGGCCACCACGCGCAGCGCCTTCCTCGCCGGCAAGCTGCTGGGCACCTGGGTCACGGCCCTCTTTCAGCTGTTGTTGTTGCTGGTCGCGCTGTCGCTCTTCGCAAGCCTGATCGAGGGCCGCCTGTTTTTCCTGTGGAGCGCCAGCCTGCCGGCGCTCTTCGCCATTTTGCTGCCCCTGTCGCTGGCCGTGGCCGGGCTGGGGGTCGTGCTGGTGGCCTTTGTGCAGCGCAGCGAGCAGATCGGCGCGATCGGCGCGCTGGTCAACATCGTGCTGGCCATGCTGGGCGGCGCTTATGGCTTCACCGTGCCGGAACCCTGGTCCTGGCTGTCGTTGGTCCACTGGGGCGTGGACGGGATGGCGCGCCTGGGCAATGGCGATACGGACGTCGGTCTGAATGCGTTGGTACTCTCGCTGCAGGGCCTGGCGCTCTTCGGCATCGGACTGTGGTTTTTCCGACGGCGGGTCGAGGTGTAGCCATGCGCAACACTCTGATCATCGCCCGGCTGGATTTGCTGATATTCTTGCGCAGCCGCAGCAACGTGATTCAGCTGGTGCTGGTCCCCGTCATCCTGACCCTGGTGCTGGGCTTCGCCCTGGGAGGTCGCGCCGGCGGAGCGCTGACCCTGCGCCTCGACATACTTGACGAGGACGACACCCCGCGTTCGCGTCAACTGGTGGAAGCGTTGGTGGCGCAGGGGCCGACCCTGCAGGTCTGCCCGGCCGCCGGAAAAGCATGCGCCTGGGACGGGGAAGACTTGCCCGACCTGGAATCCGCGCTTTCGCCCTTGCGGCGGGGCGATTCAGATGGATTGTTGCAAATTCCGGCGGGCTTCGGTGAGCAGCTGGCGGCGCAGGCGAGAGTCTTGTTGCCCTTTCACAGCAGGGCGGCCATGCCGATGGCTGACCCGGTCTGGCAAAGCGTCCAGATTGCCTTGTCGACGATCAACGGCGCAGTCGCGGCGGACGCGACGGCGCGCGCCCTGCATGCGGCGCTGGGGCTGAATGAAGAGGGCCTGGCCGACTATCGGACGGCGGTGCAGGGTCTGGCCGGTGATGCCTGGGCGGCGCGCCCGGTCCTGGTGGAAGCCTCGGCAAGCGCTGGCGGGCAGGATTCCTCCGACATTCCGGGCGGTTTCGCCCAGTCAGTGCCGGGCATGGCGACCTTCTACGCGCTCTTCAACGTGATGGGCGGCGGCATGGCCGTCATCATGCGCGAGCGGCGCGAAGGCACCCTGGCGCGCATGGCGACCTTGCCCTTGCGGCGACGCGAAATCGTCGCCGGCAAAATCCTGGCGCGCGTCGTGACCGGCATCCTGCAGTTTACGATCATCTTCGGGGTCGGCGTCGCCATCGGCCTGGACCTGGGCAGGGCGCCACTGCCGCTCATCCTGCTGACGCTGCTCTACGTCCTGTGCGTGACGGCGCTGGGCATCGCGCTGGCCGGTCTGATTCGCAACGATGAGCAGGTGGCCCTGCTTTCGGCGCTGGTCGCCTTGACCATGGCGGCGCTGGGCGGCGCCTGGTGGCCGCTGTCGCTGGCGCCGCCCTTCATGCAGGTCATCGGAAAACTGACGCCGGTCGCCTGGGCGATGGAGGGCTTTCACCAGTTGATCTGGCGCGACGGCGGCCTGGCGGAAGTGCTGCCCTCGCTGGCCGTGCTGGCGTTCTTCTGCGTGTTTTTCTTCGCCCTCGGGCTGCGCCTGTTCCGCTACAAATAGCGCCATGAGGCTGCGCCGCGTTCTCATCCGCACGTTGCTGCTGTTTTTTCTGCTGTTGATGCCCCTGCGCAGCAGTCTGCCCAGTGCCACGCGCTGGAACACGGTCGCCCTGTTGGCGCGCGGGCACAGTTACAACTGGCTCGCCTGGTTGCCGTCGGCGCTGGGCGCCAAGCTGGGTCAGGCGCTGTGGGGCCTGCGTCCCTTTCTGGACGAGACGGCCGCCAGCCAGTTTCTGCGCGACTACGTCGGGGAATTGCAGCGACTGCGGGCGCTGGAGGCGCGCATCGCGGCGCTCTACAGCGACGCAGCGCAGTCGGACCCCCTCTCAGCCAGCGCGGAGCTGCGCCGCGAACGGGATGCCCTGCGGCAGCGGCTTCGCGAGCGCCAGAGCCTGGCCGAGAGCGTGCTGGAGGGGCAACTGGCGGCCGTGCTGGTGGACCTGGGTTTCGCTGTGGCGGGCCAGGTGCTGCCGCCCGTGGCGATGCGTATGACGCCTCTGCCGCAGGTGCTGGTCGTCTCCCCGCGTGACGAGATTCGCTACGAAATCAGCATCGGCCTCGACCCCTTGCCGCTGGACGAGGCTGTCGCGCTTGAGGGTCAGATAGAGCAACGCTTGGATGCCTCGGCGCTGGTGTTGCCTATCGGCGGCATCGCGCTCTATCCGGCGATGATTCTGGAGAGCGCCAGTATCGCAAGGCTGGCCGACACCTTCGCCCATGAATGGCTGCACCACTATCTCTTCGCCTTCCCGCTGGGCCAGGCCTGGGACTATGACAGCGAGGCGCGCATCATCAACGAGACGGTCGCCAGTCTTTTCGCGCAGGATGTCGCAATGCTGTTGTTGCGACGCTACTACCCGGAACTGGCGCCGACGGCGGCCAACCGCCAGCGGGTCGCCTTTACCGATCAGGGAAGTTTTGAATTCGGCGCGGAGATGGACCGCACGCGGCGCCGGGTGGATGAGCTGCTGGAGCGGGGCGAGGTCGAGGCGGCCGAAGCGTGGATGGAGCGGCAGCGCCAGCGTTTCGTGGCCAACGGCTTCGCCATCCGGCGCCTGAATCAGGCCTGGTTCGCCTTTTACGGCGGCTACCAGTCGGACGTGCAGGGGGCGGGCGGTGAGGACCCGGTCGGGCCGGCGCTGCGAGAATTGCTGGCGGGCAGCGACTCCCTGCACGACTGGGTCGTTTCCCTGCGCGGCATTGCGACGACGGCGCAGTTGCTGGACCTGGTTGAAAAGAGTCGGCAGCAGGAGGCTTGAATCAGGGGCTCTGGAACTGCCAGTCCCGCAGAATACCGGCGATGAGCGCAGCCCGTTGCGGCAGGCTGTTGATGATGACGTGCTCATGCTCGGCGTGCAGGCCGTCGCCTTGGGGACCGAGGCCGTCCAGCGTCGTGATGCCCGCCGCGGCGGTGAAGTTGCCGTCGGAGCCGCCGCCGCTGCCATCCTCGCGCACGGTCAGGCCCAGCGCACTGCCGATATTGCGCGCCT
This sequence comes from Anaerolineae bacterium, assembly GCA_021296065.1. Lineage (GTDB taxonomy): Bacteria > Chloroflexota > Anaerolineae > Aggregatilineales > Phototrophicaceae > JAGWBD01. The sequence continues at coordinate 27,750 of JAGWBD010000017.1, read as the reverse complement.
GGTTGAAGGCCGCAATCATGCGGTCGTTGCGCTCCATGGGAGCGCGCCGGTGATGGCGGGTGACGGTCAGGCGGGCGCCAGGCACACGCGGCTGCAGGCCAAGAATCGCCTCGTCCACTTCGTCCAGCGCCCGCACGCTCAGGGTGCGGACGTCGACCCTGGCCGTGGCGCGTGGCGGAATAACGTTGGTGGTGATGCCGCCCTCGACCACGGTGACCGAGACCGAGGTGCCGCGCTGCAGGTCGTTCATTTCGTTCAGCGCGCTTATCTGCTGCGCCATTTCGACGATGGCGTTGATGCCCTGCTCGGGGGCGTTGCCGGCGTGCGAGGCGCGGCCCTCGGCCAGCAATTCGTAGGTGGCCACGCCCTTGCGCCAGGTCTTGAGCGCGCCCTCCTTCGTGGCCGGTTCCATCACCAGCACGAGGCCGCAGTCCGCCGCCGTGTCCATGATCAACTTTTGCGAATAACGGCTGCCCAGCTCCTCGTCGCTGGTGACCAGCACGCGCAGCGGGCGGCGGGGCAGTTCGCCGCGCTCCACCAGGCCGCGGATGGCCGTCAGCACGATGACGATGCCGCCCTTCATGTCGATGGCGCCAGGGCCGAGGAAACGGCCCTCGTCGTCAATGCGCGGCGGGCGTTCAGCCAGGGTCCCAAGCGGCCAGACGGTGTCCGAATGCGTCAGGAAGAGGATGGGCGGGCCGGGCGCGTCATTGTGCCAGCTGGCCAGCAACATGTCGCCGACCTTATCCTGCGGGAAGCGGGCCACGCTGGCGCCCAGCGCTTCCAGGCGCGACTGCAGCAAATGCCCGCAACGGTCCACGGCGGCCTTGTCGGTCGTGGGCGTCTCCAGGCGGACCAGTGCTTCCAGCTCGTCGATCATGGCCTGACGGCGTCCCTCAAACCAGCGCAACATTTCACTCACAATGGACTCCGTAGGGGTTAGTTTTCTCAGTCACCGCGCTCGAGTTGGTCCAGCACGCGGTGGTCCTGCTCAAGGTTGCGCCGGCGCATCAGCATGCTGACGACGAAGAGCAACAGGATGAAGGCGATCGCGGCCAGGCCGAGATAGAGGTAGGCGATGGTGTCGGGCATCAGCTGTCTCCCCGCCGCGGGCGCAGCGGCGCGTTCAACACCAGGGCCTTGCGCTGCTCCAGCACTTCGACGCGCAGCTGCAGGCGATAGCGGTGCCAGAGCAGGGTCAGGGGCAGCAGCAGCGACCAGATCGGAAAGTTGACCAGCAGCGCCGTGGAAACGCCGGGGGTGGCCGCCAGCTCGAAGCTCCCCTGGGCGTTGGCTGCGGAGGGGCCGATGACGGCCGGGTGAATGGTGTCCGGCCGGATGCGAATGATGATCAGCGTCAGAATCACGGTGACAAAGGCAAGGATGGCGTAAACCGAGGCCATGCGACGTCGTTGCTGCGCGTTTTCGATGCCGTTGCGCAACACCAGCCAGGCGGCGTAGGTCAGGCACATGACGGCCGCCGAGGTGAGGCGCGGGTCCCAGGTCCACCAGGTGTTCCAGATGGGACGGGCCCAGATGGAGCCGCTGACCAGATTGACCAGCGCCAGGGTCAGGCCGACCTCGACGCCGGCCACGGCGAAGGAGTCATAGCATGTCTCGCGTTTGTACAGGTAGCCGATGCTGGCCAGCAAGGCGCCGCCGAAGGCCAGGGCCGCGCCGAAGAAGGCCGGCATGTGCAGGTAAAAAAGGCGCTGTACCTGGCCCTGGCTTGTGTCCGTCCCGGCGTGGACGAGCGCCACGTAAAGCCCGACGGGCAGGGCCAGCAGGGTAAGGACGTTGAGCAGGCGCAGGGCGCGCGGTTGCCGCTCTGCCGGCAGCGCACAGACTTCAATGGCTTGGTTCATGGATGCTCCGAAACCAGGACCATGTGCATTCTGTCACAAGTGCTGTTCAATATCAATTGCATTGTCAGGACTCCAACACGTATTCGAAGAGCAGGAAGCCTGCAGCAAGGTAGATGGCGTCGATGAGCAGAAGCAGCGAAATCCAGGTCTGCAGTTCCGCTTGCGGCAGGTTGCCGAGCGCTGCATTGCTGGCGCGCAGGACGGCAAACAGCAGGGGCAGGGCGACGGGCAGCAACAGGACCGGCAGCAGCGAATCGCGCGCGCGGGTCTGCATCGTCATTGCCGCCAGCAGGGTGCCGATGGCGGCCAGGCCCAGGCAACCCGGCGGCACAATGAGCAGCAGGGCAGGCGGAAAGTCCGGCAGGTTGTAGAGGATGGTCAACAGGGGCAGCAGCAGCAGGGCGATGATCAGGGTGAAGAGGGCGTTGGCCAGCAATTTGCCAAGGAAGATCGCGCCGCGCGCAACCGGCGCCAGCAGCAGGGCGTCGAAACCGCCGTGTTCGCGCTCCAGCGCCACGCTGCGGTTGTGGCCGAGGATGCTGGCGAAGAGCAGGGTCACCCACAGCACACCGCTGACGGCGTCCTGACGCCCGGGCCGGTCCAGCTCCAGCGCGACACTGAAGACCAGAATGGCCAGCAGCGCAAACAGGGCCATCAGACCCAGCAACTCGCGGCTGCGCAGTTCGGCGCGCAGGTCCTTGCCGGCGATGGTCAGGGCCGCACGCAGGAAATCCCGCAGCATCAGACAGGTCCCGTCAATGCGGCCTGGCGCGCGGCAAGCGTGCCGGGCGGGACGTCCGCCAGCGACAGGTCTTCCGCCACGACGCCCTGCCGCAGAATCAGGGCGCGGTCGGCGAGGCCTTCCGCCAGGGCATGGCGATGGGTGGCCATAAGCACGCTGCGCTCGCGGCCGGATTGCAGCAAGCCCTGCAGCGAATCCCTTCCGTCGCTGTCGAGGCCGTCAAAGGGTTCGTCCAGCAGAAGCAGGGGCGGGTCAATCAGCAGGGCGCGGGCGATCGCCAGGCGTTGCTGCATGCCGCGCGAGAAGTGGCGCACCGGTTCCTGCGCGCGGCGATCCAGGCCGACGCGTTGCAGCAGGTTGTGAATGCGCGGCTCCGGCTCGTGAAGTGAGTAGAGACGGGCGCAGAAGCGCAGGTTCTCAAGGGCGCTCAGATGGGCATGAAGCAGGGTCTCATGGCCGAGGTAGCCAATGTGTGGCCGGACCGCAACCAGTTCATCCGGCAGCTTCCAGCCGCCAATGTAAATGCTGCCCGCGTCCGGTCGCGAAAGTCCGGCCAGCAGGCGCAACAGGGTCGACTTGCCGCTGCCATTGGGCCCCAGCAGGGCGACGAAGGCGCCGCGCTGCAATTGCAGGTCCAGCCCGCGCAGCACGGGCAGGCGACCCTGTAGCTTCACCAGACCCTTAACGTCCACGAGGACCTCAGCGTGTTCGTGCATCGCCGCCCTTGCCTTCTCCGGTCAGCTGCGCCTGCAACGCGGCCCGCCGCCGCCGGTAGAGGTCATGATTGATCGCGCCGCGCTCGTGCGCCTCATCCAGACGGGCGATCTGCCGCGCAAGGTCGTCGACCCGCCGCCGCTCCCTGCCGCTGCGACGCCAGCGCAGCAGGACGACAATCAGGGCGACGGTCGCGACAGCAGCAAGGGCCAGGGTCTCAACAGCGACCACGCCAGACGGCAGCGCCGGCGCCTGTTCGCCCAGGGTGAAAAGCAGGCGGTGGCCTGGCTCAAGTTGCAGCTCCGCCCTGTAACCTTCAAAGAGAGACGCGCCCACCATTTGTGGTCCAATCGACGCGAAACCTGTGTCCGCCAGGGCGAGGGTAGGCGGCAACAGCAGGCGCACTTCACCGGCCAGTTCGTAATTTAGCGGCAACTCCAGTTGAAAACCTGTCCCGTCCCGGGGCTGAAGCCATGCCAGTTGCACCATGTGGTCCACGCCCGGGTACAGGGGCAGCGTGTCGGTCACAGTACCCATCTCGGGGTCAACGAGGAAGCGGCCGCTCTCGTCCGGCAGGGTCAGGTCGCGGGCGCCGGCGGGCAGCGGCAGCACCAGCGAGGCAAACTGCCCCGGCGCCACTTCGTTTTCACTGCTGAAGACACGGTCCGAGGCATTGTGAAAGCGCGCCACCAGCACGACTTGCAACGAATCGTCCACCACGCTGATTTGCTGCACCAGCGCTGTCATTGCAATTGTCGAGGGATCGGCGCCGGTCTCATAGATGGTGACCGGCAGGTCGATTTGGGCGCCGCCAGGGTCCGCGTTGAGGCGCGCCGAAGGGAAGCGGCGGCCGGCATATTCGACGAGGACGTTGTAACTGCGGCCGGACGCGAGGGTCAGGTCGTCGAAACGATAGCTGCCATCGCTCGCGCTGCGGGTCTCCCGCAATTCAGGCGGGGCGTTTCCATCAAACTCCAGCAGCGTGACTTTCAGGCCGGGCGGCACGTCGAAGCCCTGGGTGCCGTTGTTTATTTGCCCGCGCAGGACGCCGCTGACCGGGGCGGGCGACGACCAGGGCTGCCCCACCTGCTGCAGGCCTTGCAGATCGCGCGCGCGCAGCCAGGCGATTGCCGCCCAGGTGTCGTCGTTGGGAAGCGTATCCGGCAAGGCCCTGCGCAGTTCCGCATCCGACAGCCTGTCCAGGGTTGCGGGGTCGCGCAGGTCACCGAGGGCCTGCAGCCCCGCACAGCCGGTCGCGCAGGTCTCTTCAAGGACGCGCCGGCCACGGGTGAGCTGTGACGTCGAATAGTGCAGGGTGTAGCTGTAAAGCGCCACGTCGCGAATTTCGCCATCCGTCAGGGCATCGCGCCAGGGTGGCATGAGGGCCTCGATGCGCCCGTCGCGGATGGTGGCCAGCCACTGCAGCAACGCCTGGTTGCGGGCGGCCAAGGGCTGCGTGAAATCGCCGGGCGCGGGAATGGAAGCCTTGAGCGCCAACTCGCCATCGCCGGCGCCCGTGAGGCCGTGGCAGCTGCTGCAACGTTCGGCGAAGATTCGCGCGCCGTTGACCAGGTCTGCCCTGTCCAGGGGAGGCGGCGTCAGGGTGGCCAGCTGCTGCGGCTCGCCTGCCAGGCCCGAACAGGCGCTGTGGACCAGTACGATCAGCAACAGGGTCAGCCAGTTGCGGCAAGGCCTCACCGGCGACTTTCCTTCTCCAGCGACTCAATTTCAGCCAACAGTTGTTCGCCGCGCTGCAGCATCGCCTCGCGCTCCTGCGCATGGGTGCCGGCATCGATTTTGCCGGTCAGATGGTCTTCGTCGAGGTCGCGCAGGGCGGTCAGCAGGGCGTCGTAGCGCTGGAGCAGGCGTTCGCGTTCGCGGAAGCGCGCGCTGTCGTCACGGTCACTGCGTCGCCTGGAACGCAATGGCGCCAGGACCAGCAGCGTACAGAGGGCCAGGGCCAACAAGAAAAAGATCGCGCCGGCGAGACTCATGCGTCGCCTGGCAGCAGCCGCGAGAGCACGGTCTCCAGCGCTGTTTCGTTGACTGCGGCGTAGAAGAAGTGGGCGATGTCGCCTTGCTGGTCGATGACGAAGGTCTCCGGCACGCCCTGGATGTTGTAACGATCGGAGACGCGGTTGCCGCGGTCGGGCGCGTTGGGGTAGGTGAGCCCGAATTCCTCAATGAAGGCCAGCGAGTGCCGGTCGACGTCGATATAGGCGATGCCCAGCACGGTGACGCCGCGCTCGCGCCAGCGCTCGTGAATCATCTGCAACACCGGCGCTTCCACACGGCAGGGGCCGCACCAGCTGGCCCAGAAGTTGAGCACGACCACGCGACCGCGCAGGTCCGCAAGACCCAGCGTTTCACCAGCGAAGGTCGTGACCTCAAAGTCCGGCGCACCGCCGGCTTCGGGCTGTGTGCTGTTGCCGCGGGAAAAGGCGATGCCGAAAAAGACGCTGAGCAGTAGTACGGCGGCGGTCAGGACCAGCAGGCCCGGATGGTTGCGCGCAGCGGGCCTGGCGTCGTCGCCGGATGGAGGGCGTCTTATGCGTTCAGCGTCGGGCACGGAGATCGGCCTCAACGCGCGCGCGATAGTCGATTTGCGGGTCGTGCGCGTCCGGTAAGGACGCGGCTCTCCGCTGGCGGGCCCAGCGGCGCAGGAGCAGCGCGCCTGAGAGGAAGGCGCCCAGCGCCAGCGCCCATGGCGTCACGAGGGCCAGGGCGCGCAGGGTTGGGTCGGTCGGCGTGCCGACCACGCGCTGGCCGAAACGCGCGACAAAGTCGTCAATGATCGCCCCTGGCGCCTGACCGGCGTCCAGTTGGTAGCGAATCTCGGACTTCCACTGGCGGCAGGCCGCCGTCTCGCAGTCGTCCAGCGGCACGTTTTCGCAGACCGGGCAATAGAGTCGCGCGGCGACCGCATTGACGTCGTCATCGCTGGCCGGCTGGGCCAGCGCGGGCAAGGTCAACGACACCAGGACCAGCGCCAGCAAGACCGTTTTCATGCCTGCACCTCCTGCAGTGGGGAGTCCTGACGTTGTGATGCGATGCGCGGCTGCTGCGGCCAGGCGGCGATCAGGGTGCCCGCCAGCAGCAGCAGCCCGCCCCACCAGACGAAATTGATGAGCGGGTTGATGGTCAGGCGGAAGGTGGCGCGCGCGCCCGTCTCGTCATGGCCGGTCAAGAGCACGTAGACGTCGTTTTCAGCGCTGCTGTGGATGCCGGCGATGGTCATGGGTTGCTGCGGAAACACGTCGATGCGCGGCCGCAGGAGAGCGATTTCCCGGCCGTCGCGGCTGAGGGTGACCGCTGCCACTCGCAGCAGGCGGCCGTCATTGGCCAGCGCTTCGCTGAAGTCATCGAAGCGCAGTTCGTAATTCTGCAGCCGAAGGGACTCGCCGCGCGCAAGCGTACGTTGCGTCTCGGCCTGGAAGAGTGTGCTGCCAATGACGCCAATGCCGATCACGGTGACGCCCAGGTGCACGACGTAGCCGCCGTAACGCCCGCGGTTGCGGCTGAAAAGCGCGCGCAGGGCCTGCGGCCAGGCTTCGCCCCGCGCGCGTACCCGCGCCCGCGCGCCGCGGATGATTTCAACGAGGGCCACCATGCCCGCGAGCAGAACGAGGCCGTAGGCCAGCAAGGCTTCCGCCGTGCGCATGCCCGCCAGGGCAAGAAGCGCGAGCGGCGGCAGGGTGAGCAGCAGGGGCGCGCACAGTCCCATGCCCAAACGGCGCAGGGAGCTGTTGCCCCAGGCGGCCAGCGGCGCGAGGCCCATCAGCAGGAAGAGGACTGCGAAGAGCGGGGGCGTCACTTGCATGAAGTAGTCGACGCCCAGGGTGATGGGCGCATCCAGCAGGACTTCACTGATCAGAGGAGCGCCGAAGCTGCCCCAGAAGATGGCGATGAAGAGCGCGGCGAATACGACGTTGTTGAGCACGAAAAGCGATTCGCGCCCTGGCAAGCCGGCAAAGGCGCGCTCGTCGCGCAGCAGGCCCTGGCGCTGGCGCCAGAGCGTAAGACCGAGGGCGATCAGGGTCATGGCGGACCAGAAGGCAAAAAGTGGAAAGCCGATGTCGCTGCGGGCGAAGCTGTGAACGCTCTCGATGAGGCCGCTGCGGGTGGCGAAGGTGCCGAAGAGCACTGCGGAAAAGGCGAAGATCACCAGCAGCATGTTCCACAGGCGCAACATGCCGCGTTTCTCCTGAATCAGCACCGAATGCAGAAAGGCGGTGCCGGTCAGCCAGGGCAGCAGGGCTGCATTTTCGACCGGGTCCCAGCCCCAGTAGCCGCCCCAGCCCAGCACGTCATAGGCCCAGCGGCCGCCCAGCAGCAGGCCGAGACCGAGAAACATCCAGGCCAGCAGGGTCCAGCGCCGGGTGGCGCGAATCCAGGTGGCGGAGAGGTCGCCGGAGGCCAGGGCGGCCAGCGCGAAGGCGAAGGGAATGACGAAGCCGGTGAAACCCAGGTAGAGCATCGGTGGATGAATGATCATGCCGAAGTGGCGCAGCAGGGGGTTGAGCCCGCTGGCTGTGGCGGCCAGGCGCGCGATGTCCGGCTCACGGGCGCCGGCGGGAATGAATGCGCTGCGCAGGACTGCGCCGTCGGCTGCCAGCCAGAAGCGTTCGAAAGGATTTTCCAGCAGCAGCGACAGGGCGAGGAAAAAGGCCAGGGTGGCCATGGTCACGGCGATCATGCCCGGCATCAGACGGCGATGTTCGCGCCAGTTGAGCAAAATGGCGCCGAAACAATACAGGCTCAACAGCAGCGACCAGAACAGCAGGGAGCCCTGCTGCGAACCCCAGAGCGCGGTGAAGCGGTAGAAGAAGGGCGTGGCAGGGTCGGTCACCGACCAGACGTAGCTGATCTGGTAGTGACCGTTAAGCAGCGCCAGCAACAGGGCCGAGACACTGCAGAGTAACAGGGGAAAAGTCAGCAAGGCGGCGTTGCGCGCGCTGCGCAGCCAGTCCTCCCTGTTTCGCAAGCCGGCGCCGAAAGCGGCGAGCAAGGCAGAGACTGCCGCGCCAAAGGCCAGCAGCAAGGCGCCCAGGCCGATTTCGGCCAGCATGAATCAGAGGTCCGCGTGCCCGGCGATGGCGGGGTCCGGAACGGCTTCCTCGAAGCGGCTGGGGCACTTGAGCAGCAATTCGCTGGCGGTAAACACGCCGTCGGCGCCAAGTCGACCGGTGAGGATGGCCTGGGCCTCGTGTTGCAGCAAGTCCGGTTTGGCCTGGTCCGGCACGACGACGTCCAGACGCGTGACCGACGGGTCATTGACGGAGTCATGCAGGGCCGCGGCCAGATCGTCAAACTGCGCCGGGATGGCTGCCATGGTGAAGGCGATCGTCAGGGTGTCGGGGTCCCAGGTGATGCTGGGCCCCAGTACGGCGCCCGAGACGCGCACGGTCCTGCCGGACCATTGCGGGTTGCCGACCAGTTCGTCGACGGTGATGAAATAGCGCGCCCCGCTGGCCGTGCCGGAAAGGATCAGCCAGGCGCTGGCCACCAGAATGAGCAGTCCTGCCAGCAAAAAATGCAGGCGTCTGGCAGAACGCTGCCGTCCCCTGAAGCGTTGCGCAGCGAGCGCGGTCTTTTCCCAGGTGGCTTCTGTCATGGATTCACCGCTGCGGACGCCGCATGCACTGTCATGGCTGGCAGCCGGCGCCTCAGGAGTCGCCGTCCTGACGGAAACTGTCACGCGCGATATGAATACCGCCCGCGACGAGGATGCCGGTCACGCCCAGCAAAAAAATCAGGGTCGTGATGCCGCCGGGCCCGGCCGGATCCAGGTCGCCGCCGGCCTCCACCGCCTCGTCCTGGGCGAGGGTGATGCCGGTGCTGAACAACAGGGCGATGCCGGGCAGAAAATGCAGCAAAACCTTGAGGTGGCGGATCATGCCTGCCAATCTCCCTGACTACCCTGCACGCTGCTGCCACATCTGCAGGGTTATCTGGGCGTGCCCCAGGTGCTGGGAACCGTGTTCCAGCGCCTGTAGCAGCGCCTGGGCGATGCTGACTTCCATGCCGCGGCCGGGCATGGGACGAATGCGCGGCAGGTCGTCCATGGTCAGTTGGGCCAGCGACTGGCGCGCATGCGCCACGGTCTCCCGCAGATGCGCCTGCAGCGCGGCGGAGTCCATGTCAGCGGTCCTGAATTCTCCCGGCCGGTCCCGCGTGGGCGCTTCGCCGAGGCAGACTTCGCCCAGTCGGTAACGGGTGGAACCGGCTGTGTGCACAGCCAGGACGGCAAGGGAACTGGTGTCCGCCCCGGGTCGCCAGTCCAGCGCCTCCTGCGGCAGACCCTCGAGCAGGTCGGCGAAATCCGTGAACAGGGTTTCCAGCGATTTTAGGTAGTCAGCAAAATAGGGTTCCATGCCTTCCCGTTTCTCCAGGGACGGGAACGCGCCTCCATTGTGGCCAGAGGCGCGTTCACCGGTCTCGTTATCCGATCAGTTTGCCAGCGGATCCTCGCCGTCCTGACTGCTCAGGTAGGCGAGGAGGTCGGCCAGCAACTGCGCGTCAAGGCGCTCGCCAAAGTTCTGCGGCATGTTGTTGGCCGGGTAGCCTTCAACGACGTAGGCATTGGGCGCGAGGATGCTCTCGACGATGTAGTGTTCGGCGCTGTAAGCGGCCAGGTTCGGATCCGCAAGGCGGGTATCTTCCACGCGAGTGAAGGTGCCCTCGGTCGGCGGCGCGACGGTCGCCAGATTGTGGCAGGCGGAGCAGGCCAGCGAACCGTTGTACAGCGACTGACCGTTATTGGGGTCGCCGGTCAGTTCGGCAATCTCGCCCAGCGCGCGCGCGACCACTTCGTCAATCTCGTCGCGGCGGCCACTGACGTCAGCGAACTGGATGTCGATAATCTCCGTCGCGACGGGGTTCTCCACGAGCTGGACGGCGCCCTCGACGGGTTCCTTGGCAAATTGCTGCACGCGCAGCAGGTCTTCGAGAGTCCAGTTGCGTTCATGGCCCCAGTTCAGCACGTAGTTGGTCAGGTCCAGCAACTGGTCTTCGCGCAGGGGTCCGCCGCCGGTCTGGGACCAGGAGGCCATGGGTTCCGGCCAGTAGTTGGTGCTTACGGGCCGGCCGGAGACAAGGGTGGTCAGTACGAAGGGCTCAAGCGTGCTGCCCCAACCGACATTGTTCATGCGCGAGGGGTCTTCGGGGTCGTAGCCCCGGTCAATGGCGCTCTGCATCTGCAAAATGAGGTTGGCGCGGTTGGTGACCAATGTTACGAGTTCCCCGTTGAGCGACGTCAGCGGGTCTTCGCCGTATCGTTCTATGATTGCGGCCAGATCGGCCTGCACGACGGCAAATTCCTCTTCGCTCAATTGCGAACGCGCTTCCTCATCCACCATGGTGGCGGTCAAGGTTTCAAAACGGGCGATACGGGTCTCAACCGCGGCAATCTGCGTATCCAGCGGCGCGAGGTAATCGTGCCCGAAGAGTTGCGGGTTGTTCAGCCCGGGCGCGCGGGCGCTGCCTTCGCCGGAGTTGCCGTGACAGGTGGCGCAGCTACTGGAAAATAGTTCCGCACCCTTCTCAATGGAGCGCGCCAGATGCTGCTGCTGGAAGGAAGCCATGCGCCCGGACTCGTTGATGGCGACCCAGCCAACAAGGACCATTGAAGCCAACACCATGGTGAGGCCGACCAGGATGCGGTTTTCCATCCTGTCGATAAGGAGCCGTTGCAGGTCCATTAGTTGAAGTAACCCGACTGTTCGTTGATAAAGACGTGCTTGCTACTGGTACGCCGGACCGGGGTGCCGTCGTCATCGAAGACCGGGATCGGGTTGCCGTTGTCATCCAGCACGGGCCTGCCGCTCACGATCTCGATTTCCTGCCAGTTAATCACGATGTCCAGGCGTTTCAGGTTGCCCTGGTTGGGCGTGATGATGACCACGCCCCAGCTGTCGAGCAATTCGACCTGCTCGGCTTCCAGCAAATGGGCGAACTCTTCCAGCACGTGGACCAACTCGGGTGCGTTGGCCGGGACCGGCGTGAAGCGCAGGGTTGGCAGGCTGAGGAACTGGGTTTCCAGATGCTCCAGCAGATGCTCCATATCCCCGCTTTGCTGCAGCATGTCATTGAATGCCACCACGCCCGCCGGCCCGTGTTCCGCGCCGCCCGCGAACTCACGCGTGGTGAAGGCGCCGGTCGCCAGCTGGTCATAGCTGACGGGCCGCAGCAGCCCCATGTGATTATGGGCCGGCTCAAAGGTCAGTTCGTTGAGAATCTCCTGGTCCGGCGCAGTGGCGACGCCGAATTCGGAAAGACCCATGTAACTGGTCACCACCAGGGCGGTCAACATCAGGAAGGAAATGCTGAAGGCCAGGCGACGCTGGGCAAAGCGGCGCGCCGGATTCAGGTCAATGTAGGGCACCACCATGAGGAAGCCGAGCAAAATACCCGGGAAAATAACGCCCCAGAAGGTCTTGTCGCCCAGCTTCAGGGCGCCCTGAATCCAGAGGAAATACCAGGGGGCGGTGGTGCCGAGTGGCGTGACCCCCGGGTCTGCGTGGCTTTCCAGGGGCGCGTGATAGAACCAGATACAGAGCACGATCAGAATGAACGACGTGACCGCGAACCACATCAGTTCGCTGGTGAGAATGTCCGGGATGAAATAGACGCGGCGGTCCAGCGGCACGCGCTTGGCCGTGTCTTCGCCCGGGTTTTCCTCGCGCGGTGGCAGGCTGTGACCGTGGATGACCACCTTGTAGTAATGCACACCGGTGAAAATGAAAAGCAACACCGGCAAGAGCAGCACATGGGCCATGTAGAAGCGCAGCAGGCCGTTGGCGCCCATCTCGGGTCCGCCACGCACCAGAAGATTGACCTGTTCGCCGACCAGCGGAGTCGCCTCGGCCATGCTGGCGCCGATGGTGACCGCCCACAGGGCCAGCTGGTCCCAGGGAAGCAGATAGCCGGTGAAGCTTAGGAAGCCGGTGAAGATGAGCAGCAGCACGCCGGTGAACCAGGTGAACTGGCGCGGCTTCTTGTAACTGCCGGTATAGAAGGTGCGCAGCATGTGGAGGAAGACGATGAGAACCATGGCCTCCGCGCCCAGGCGGTGCAGGTCACGCGTGAACTGACCGAAAGGCACGTTGTTGAGCATGCTGAGCATGTTGCCGTAGGCAATTTCCGGCGCGGGCGTGTACCAGAACATCAGAATGATGCCGGTGATTGTTTCGAAGAAAACGAAATAGGTTGAAAGCCAGCCCAGGCGGAAGGAAGGGTAGAGACCGGTCACCTGGCGGTTGTAGTAACTGGGGCGCATGTGCAGCCAGAAACCGTCGGCGTGCGGTTGCAGGCGCGGGTTGGGGCGCCGGCTGGGGTCTTCGCCGCGTAACGCGTCCCGCACGTCCTGAATGTTCAGGCCCGCAGACAGCCGTTCGATAACTTCGTCAGCACCCTCAAAGACGGCCTTGCGCAAGCCCTTTTCTTTCACATCATCAAGGAAGGAGGGGAAGGGCAGAACTGACATGCGCGCACTCCGGGAAATCGCCTGGCGAGACTAAACCTTGCCGGCACGCAGGATGCGTGAGCCGGTATCGACCGAGATGGACTGAATGTTTCTTCCTGCGAGAGGAATGGGATCGCCGGCGGCATTGCTTTCCACTATGCTGCCATCCGTAAAAGTGATGATGGTGCGAAAGCGGTCCATGCTGCGGGGCGCGGGGCCCTCGATGTACAGGCCGCTTTTCTGAAACTTGGATCCGTGGCAAGGGCATTCGAAGCGATCGTTGACGTCGACCCACTTGGGCAGGCAGCCCAGATGCGTACAAACGGCGTACAGTGCCACCACGGCCGGCGCGCCATCAACGAGCGGCCGGGAAAGCCAGAAGCGACCGTCCGGCCGCGACACAGGCGACCCGTCCGGCGCTGGCAGCTCGGTCGGCTCCACAGAAAAAGTGCCGCCAAACTCACCCTCGGCGAAACGAGGGAAGGCAAACCAGAGCGTCGCTACCGTGATCTGTCCGATCACCATGAGAATTGAGGCGTTCCAGATGTAATAAAGGAACTCGCGCCGGCTGGGCGGGCTGACGGCAGCCTCGACGTCCGCCGCCTGTTGGCTGGCTGCTTCCTCACGGACTCGCTGGACTGCGGAGGAGCGGGCCGAACTTGCTGTGGCCATGGTGACTCCCTGCTAAGGAATGCCTCGCGTGCGCCATGCTGGCGCTGTCCGCCAGCGACTGCGCAATATATCACAAGCGAATTACAGAGTCAAAAGAATTACTGTCGCGAATCATGGCGAATTTTGCAGGGCTGCAGCGGCGCAAAGTCCCGGATCGGCACTTCCGTCTGCGGTGACACCAGGGTATGCTGGCCGCCGGGTTAACTCAGGGAAAACTGTTGGCAGCCAGCGCAAGTCCTGACCAAACGTTGCACGTTCCTGAACTGCCCACCCCCTGTTTCATCACAACAGACCATGATTTGCGCGCGCTGGTGCCGGAACTGGAGCGGCAACCTTTTCTGGCTATCGATACCGAAGCGAACAGCCTGCACGCCTATCAGGAACAGGTCTGCCTGATTCAGTTGAGCACCCGCACGACGGACTATCTGATCGACCCCCTCGCCATTGTGGACATGGACCCCCTGGGGGACCTGCTGGCGGACCCGCGCGTGGAAAAGATCCTGCACGCCGCCGAGTACGACCTGATCGGATTGCGGCGCGACTTCGGCTTCTTTCTGCGCAACATCTTCGACACCATGATCGCCGCGCGCGTCTCCGGCCACAGCCAGGTGGGGCTGGGCAATCTGCTGGAGCGTTATCTGGGCGTGAAGACCGACAAACGACACCAGCGCGACGACTGGGGCCGACGACCGCTCCCGCCTGCCAGCCTGCGCTACGCGCAGATGGACACGCATTATCTCGGCATGATTCGCAACGATCTCTACGATGAGCTGAAGGAGCTGGGTCGGCTGGAAGAGGCGCGTGACGCCTTCGCCGAACTGGACAATCTGCCTGCCCAGGCGCCGCGCTTTGATCCGAACGGTTTCTGGCGCATCGGCCGGCCCGAAGGTCTTAACGGCCGGCAAATGGCGATATTGCGCGCGGTTTATCTCTGGCGCGAGGAACTCGCCAGCCAAATGGACCGGCCGGCATTCAAGGTGCTGGGCAAGGAAGCGATGCTGGAACTGGCACGACGGGCGCCGGATGCCCGCGAAGAACTGGGCAGGATCCGGGGTATGCCGCGCAGTCTCTTGCGCCGCCATGGCGAGCCCCTGTTGCAGCAAATTGCCGCCGGCAAGCGGGCGGAAACGCCCCCGGCGCCGCCTCGCCCGCCACGGCTTGAGCCAGTAGTACGCGCGCGTATGCTTGCCCTGCGCGATTGGCGGCGGCAGAAGGCGCAGAAACGCGGCGTGAGTTCGGACGTCATTTTTTCGAAGTCCGTCATGATGACCCTGGCGCAGCGCGCGCCGTGCACGATGGCGGACCTGGCGACCGTGCCCGGCATGGGCCCCTGGCGTCTGCAAAACTACGGACCGCAACTGCTGGGCCTGTTGCATGGCGACCAGGCCGACAACGGGACGGAGTAAGCGGGCGCATGGGCGAGCGCATTTTTGCCAGTGACTGGCGCGCCTGTCAGGAAGAACATTTGCGGGCCGTCGTCGCCGCGGGTGACGTGCGCAACCAGGCCAGCCTAGTGCAGGTGCTGCAGGACATCGGTTTCGACGCGGACAGGCTGGCGGCACTGGGCATCCCGGCAGACACTGCAGACGCTGTCGAGGCCAGCACGGAAATTCCTGGACCTGCCGCAGAGGAGCCCGTCGATCTGCCGTCCGCGACCGGCGACGAGGGCTCCGAATCACCAGATGCTCCGCCGGCGGAAGACAGCGAGTTGCAGGACGAGGAGCAAGACCTTGCCGGGGATGAAGACCCTGCCGGGGCCGGCGAGAGCGACGCGGCCAACGCCCAGTTGAGTCTCTTTTAGCCACAATGTGCGACAGCGACGAGCGCTGGATGCGCCTGGCTCTGGTGGAAGCGGAAAAGGCGCTGGCAAGCGGCGACGTTCCGGTAGGCGCGCTGGCGGTGCGCGACGACGCCGTCATCGGCCGTGGCCATAATCGGCGCGAAGCGGACGGCGATCCCTGCGCCCACGCCGAAGTCATCGCCATCAGGGAAGCGGCGTGGCGGCTCGGCCAGTGGCGCCTGGAGGGAGTCACGCTCTATTGCACGCTGGAGCCCTGCGCCATGTGCGCCGGCGCGATGGTGCTGGCCCGTCTGCCGCGCCTGGTCTTCGCCGCCGCCGACCCCAAGGCGGGCGCCGCCGGCAGCGTGCTTGATCTCCTGCAACATCCCGCGCTGAATCATCGCGTCGAATGCCGCGGCGGCGTGCTGGCGGCGGAGGCGACGCAGCAACTGCAGGCCTTTTTCCGACGCCTGCGCCAGGGAAGCGTCCGGCGGGACTTGTCTTAAACCGCCCGCATTTGTAGTATTTCCCTACGGGAGAGATGCCAGAGTGGTTGATTGGGCCTGTCTCGAAAACAGGTGTGTCCGCAAGGGCACCGTGGGTTCGAATCCCACTCTCTCCGCTGACCCGGACCAGAAACTCCTGTCCCCTGCATGAGCATCCCGACTGTGATGCCTGACCGTCGCCCGTTTCTGCGTGCCACCCTGCTGTGCGTCCTGTTGCTGAGCGCTGTCCGGCCGCTTGCCTCACAGGATGCAGCCACGCAGGCGACCGCGCCGGCGAAACTGCTGCTCTGGTGGCCGGAGTTGCTGGCGCCGGCCGACGACCCGGCAGTGCGGGAGTTGCTGAACTCGCAGCTGGATGCCTTCCAGGCGTCTCAGCGGGACGTCACCCTGGAGCTGCGCCTGAAGGCCAACGAGGGCCCCAATGGCGTCCTCGCCACCTTGCGCGCCGCCAGTCCGGTCGCGCCAGGCGTGCTGCCCGACCTGGCGTTGATGCGCCGCTCCGACATGCTGACGGCCGCCCGGGACGGGTTGATCCAGCCGCTGGACGAGTGGATCACGCCCGCCATGCGCGACGATCTCTTCCCGGCCGCGCTGGAGTTGGGCCGCACTAATGGCCAGCTCTATGGCCTCCCCTGGTTGCTTTCGCTGCAGCACATGGTCTGGAGCCCGCAGCGCAGGGACCAGCCGCCCGCCAGTTTCGCGGCCTTGCTGGAAGCGGGGACGCGCTTCGCGATTCCCGCCGCCGCGCCGGCCCTCATGAACGATTTGTTGCTGGCCCAGTACCTGGCCGGCGGTGGCCAGTTGCCCACCAGCACAGAACGTCCCGAAGACGTGGACGCCTGGCTTCAAACCCTTCAGTTCTATGAACTGGCCCTGGCGCAGGCACTGCTGGACCCCGCCGTGACGGGTTACGATGCGACGGCGGACTACGTCGGGCCTCTGTTGATCGGCGATTTGGATGCCGCCGTGATCGATTCGGCCGACTGGCTGGCGCTGGAGGCGGAAGGCGCGAGCCTCGGTTACGGGCCGATTCCCACCATGGACGGTTCGCGCACGGCGACGCTGGAGGGCTGGATGTGGGTGCTGGTGACCGACAGCTCGGACCGTCAGGCGCTGGCCACGCCCTTGCTGGACTGGATGCTGGGCAACGGCCGCCGGAGCGAATTTGCGCGCAGCGTCGCCATGTTGCCCTCGCGCATCAGCGCCTGGGAGTTGTTGGAGGTCAGCCCCTGGCTCGACTTCGCGCGTGAACTGCTGGACAACGCCGTGTTGCCCCTGGCCAGCGACGACGAGGGCGCTTCGGTCAACAGCGCGCGCAACGCCCTGATGGCGCTGCTCTCCGGCGAGAGCGACGCTGCCGGCGCCACCGAAGACCTGTTGCGCCGGCTCGCGGGCTAAGGGCTGCCGCGTCTCTCAGTCGCCCCAACGTTTCTCATACAGTCGGTGCGTGCGATAAGGCTGCAGACGCATATTGCGCGCCACGCTCATCATTTGGGTGTTGCTCTCCAGGATCCAGCCGCCGTCGGCGTGCTGCAGACGGGCATGCGCCTGACAGGCCTCGAGGATGTGAAAGTAAAGCGCGACGTCGACGCCCTTGTTGCGGAAGGGTTTACGCACGCCCAGCAGGGGGATGCGCACCGTGTCAATGATCGGGCGCAGCTTCCAGTGCCAGACGGCGCGCAGCAGGGTCAGCGGCTCCGGCACGCCGGGGCGGGGGGCCGCCTTCTGCAGCACCTGGTTGAGGTCCGGGATGCCGAGCACGAAGCCCGCCAGCTCGCCATCGACGCTGGCGAAGAAGGCGAAATCGGGGTCGAGAAACTGGCCGAGGCTGGCGACCAGCGCGTCCAATTCGGCGTCGTTCATGGGCACGAAACCCTGGTTGCGGTCCCAGGCGTCATTGTAAAGCTCGCGGAAGCGGCGAAACTCGGCCTTCATGTCCCTGCGGTTAATCGGGCGAATGGCGATTTTGTTGCGCTTCATCACCTGCTGCGTGATGCGTTGCAGGCGCTGCGTCAGACCCGTGTCGGCCGACATCTCGCGGCTCATCAGGAAGCTGTACATGTCGGCGTATTTGACCAGGCCGGCCGCCTCAACGTGCCCCTGGTAACGCGGCGGGTTCCAGGGCATCAGCAACACCGGCCGGCCGAAGCCCTCGATCAGGAGGCCGCATTCCTCGTGGGTGGTGAAGGTCTGCGGGCCGCGCAGGGCCTCGTAGCCGCGGCTGCGCACGAAGTCGGCGGCGCTGTCCAGCAGGGCGGTCGCGGCCTGCTGGTCGTCGAGCACGTCGAAAGCGCCGAACCAGCCGATGCGCTCGTCGTGCGTTTCGTTGTGGCGGTGGTTGATGAAGGCGGCGATGGTGCCGACCGGCTCTGCGCCGCGCCAGGCGACGTAGTACTCGCCCTCCATGTAGCGCCAGGCGGGGTTTTTCTCTTTATCGAGCAGTTCCTTGCGCATGGAGAGTAAAGGCGGCACCCATGCAGGACTGCCCGCGTGGACGCGCCAGGGGAAGCCGAAGAAAATGCGGAAATCGGCCTTCGTCTCGACCTTGCGCACCGTCAACGCGTCGACCATTTGCGCTCCTGTGGCTGCCTGCAGGGCAAGGGTAGCGGGGCCTGGCGCGAATGCAAGCGGCGCTTGACAGTTCAGGTAGGCGCTGCTATTCTGCGCGGCGCATTCCACAGTAGCTCAATGGCAGAGCAACCGGCTGTTAACCGGTAGGTTCCTGGTTCGAGTCCAGGCTGTGGAGCAACTTTGCGCCCCGCGATTGCGGGGCGTATTGCGTTCCTGTCTTATGACGTCCACCCGTGTGGTGAAACATGAGCTTTGTCCGCCCAGGATTTCTTGCCTGACGCTGATGAATTGAGACATGAGGAAATTACCGGAATCCCGTCTCGAGAATGTTGTGAAGCAAACTGTACTGGCATAGACTGAAATTGTGGCAAGGGTTCGTCGCGCGGTCGTAAGCGGCGACATTCCTACTTCATTGGGGGTGGCCAACCAGATCAACTACTGAAAACCGATTCACTCTTGGCTTAGGGCGTTGAAAGGACAAGCGAGTGTTCGAAGAATTCGAGAGGGAGTTGCGTAACCTGGAGTTAAACCAAGGTGTCCAGATTCCAATCGAAATTGCTATTGATGAGAAAGGATACTTGGATCGGTCTTGTCCTCACTGTGAGTGTCGGGCATGTTTCAAAGTGCTGTTTGAAGATTGGCGAGACAAGGTGCCCGACGCTGCTGCATTTTGTCCCAAATGCGGCGCAAAAGACGACCCGAAGCTATTCAAAACAGAATCCCAGAATAGGTACTTTCACGAAGTCGCCAAGGCATATTTGGTGGAGAGACTCGATAAGGCGTTGAGCCGGGCGGTGCGACGAACCAGAACCAAGAGAATCGGTACCGGATTCTTTGATATCGAGATGAGTGTTTCTTACCAGGCAGGTCCAACTCCGGTCGTGCTGCCATCATCCGCTCTCGAAGTACTGCGTCAGGATTTTCAGTGCGAACAATGCGGCTGCCGATATTCGACAATCGGAGCCGCACATTTTTGCCCCGCTTGTGGTCACAATTCAGCAACTGCGGACTTTGAACAAACCATCGACACGATACTTAAGGGCGTCGACAGCCTAGATGAAATTGGACTGGCCGTAACTGACAAATACGATATCGACGTCGGGGCCAACTTCAAGAAAAAATTCCTCGAAAATCAAATCGAGGATTTGGTCACTTTATTCCAAAGGACTTCTGAAGCCCTGTTCTCCGAGTTGCCCAACGCGAATTCTATTGCCTACAACATTAACGCCTTTCAAAATCTCCGTCGCGGATCAGAACTTTGGCACAGTGCTACGAGCAGCAATTATCAGAACTACTTGACAAAAGCTGAACTGGAAGAAATGACCACATTGTTTGAGCGCCGACATAAACTGAGTCACACTGAAGGCATGGTTGACCAGCTTTATGTCGAAAAGTCCGGCGATTCCGCGTACAAGGTTGGTCAAAGGCTTGTCATACGTGAGACTCACGTTAAGAGGCTCGCCGAGCTTGTAAGACGGCTGGTTGACGGTCTACGGGAGATTGTCGCCGAGTCTAATTCGTGACCTTGCACACCTCGTGCTTGGCACAACATTTGCCGCGAGTTCGAATCTCTAGAATTGCAAATGATGGCTATGAGTGGCCTGTTGGACTGAATTGGCGCTCAGAAATCGAGTGCTGCAATCCACAAGCGGCCCCTCTAAGAGTTGGATTCAAACTTGATGAAAGTAGTCTGGATCTCGCGCGCTCGTTGGGCGACACATTCAAAACTATTGAGCGACAACGTAGTTGAGACTCCGGCATGAAGTGGACCACCAAGGCGCGGATTCAGAATATGATCGCGGGCTTGCCGGAGCCGCTGGCGGACCTCTGCTACTACCGGATGCAACGCCACTTCGGCGGCCTGCGCAATCCCACGCCGGTCAAGCAGATCGTCGCCGGCTGCCGACTGGCGCAGGCCATTCAGCAGCATCGACCGCTGACGGGCGCGCGGGTGCTGGAAGTCGGCAGCGGACGCTCGCTGGCGATGCCCCTGCTGATGTGGCTGTTGGGCGCGGAGCGGACACTCACGGTCGATCTGAATCGCTACCTGCGGCCGGAGCTTGTGCGCGCGGACCTGGCTTACCTGCAGGCGCAGCAAGCCTGGCTGTGGGACCAGCTGGCGCCCGTCGCCGGGGACGCGGATCTGACGTCAGAGCGCTTGGGTGACCTGCTGGCGCTGGACCTGGAGCGTCCCGCCGCCAGGGTACTGGAGGACGTCCTCCGGTCGTGCGGCATCGACTGCCGGGCGCCGGCGGATGCCAGCGCGCTCGATCTCGCCGACGACAGCATCGACGTCCAGCTGTCACGCGCCGTACTGGAACACGTGCCGCCGGATGACATGGAGCGCATATTGCGGGAGGCGGCCAGAGTCCTGAAACCCGACGGGCTCTGCGCCCATCTGATTGACCCGAGCGACCACTTCCAGCACAGCGACCCCTCAATTTCGCGCGTCAACTTTCTGCGTTTCAGCGAAGCGGAGTGGGAGCGCCTGGCGGGCAACCGCTTCATGTATATGAACCGCCTGCGCGCCAGCGATTACCTGTCGCTTTTCGCGGAAGCCGGCCTGGAAGTGCTTGACGTCAACAGCGTCGTCGACGAAGAGTCGCGACTGCTGATTGAGAGCGGCGGGCTTCCGCTTGACGAAGGTTTCACAGGCAAGACGGTCGAAGACTTGGCGACGACGGAACTGCTGCTGGTGGCCCGGCCCGCAGCGACCGGGGCGTGAGCGTTGCGCTAGTCCTGGCTGTTCCGCTCGTAAATCAGGCGCAAGCCGTCCAGGGCGAGCAGGGGGGCGACCTCGTCGATTAGCGGCGGGTGCTGACAAAATAGCTCGGCCGCGAAGCCGGTGACGATGCAACGTGTCGCGGCGCAGCGCTATAATTGCCAGACTTCCATTCTCCCCGTCAAACGGGGACTGTTTGCACGTGAAGTGGCGGACCAGGGCGGAGCCAGGGAGCAAGGCGACGGTGGACGAGTCTGAAATCGAAAACCCCGACGTAGTCCGCGTATTCGATGGCTACCCGGAACACATACGCCAGAAGATGATGCGTCTCCGCCAACTTGTCCTGGATACAGCGTCGGAGACGGCGGGGGTTGGTAAGCTGGAAGAGGCACTGAGGTGGGGAGAACCCGCTTACATCACGAAGGGCGGCAGCACGCTCAGGATGGACTGGAAGGGCCGCGTGCCAAACCAGTACGCGATGTACTTCAATTGCAACACCTCACTGGTTCCTGTGTTCAGGGAAATCTACGGAGAAGTATTCACGTTCGAAGGCAACAGGGCCATCGTATTTGACAAAAGCGACGAACTGCCTGTCGATGAGCTGAAGCACTGCATCTCGCTCGCCCTTACCTATCATCGAGTCAAGCACCTGCCGTTGCTGGGCGTTTAACCGCTTCCGCAACATATTTCGGTTGACGGACTTTCCTCAGGTCAGCTCTTGCTGTTCCGCTCGTAGATCAGTCGCAGCCCGTCCAGCGCGAGCAGGGGCGCGACCTCGTCGATCAGCAAGACGTGCTGGCTGAAGAGCCCGGCCAGGCCACCGGTGGCGATGACGCGGGCGGCTTCACCGGCTGAGGGCCGCAGTCGCGTCACCAGGCCCTCCACCAGGCCGACGTAACCCCAGAAGATGCCGGACTGCATGGCGTGGATCGTGTTGCGGCCCAGGGGCTGTGGCGGCGGCGCCAGGTCGATGGCGTGCAGGCGCGCCGTGCGCTGCACCAGGGCGTCGTGCGAGATGCCGATGCCGGGCGCGATGGCGCCCCCGCGCCAGGCGCCGTCGGTCGTGACGACGTCGAAGGTGGTGGCCGTGCCGAAGTCGATGACGATGGCCGGGCCGCCGTAGAGGGCGTGGGCCGCGACCGCCGCAGCGATACGGTCGGCGCCGGCCTGCCAGGGCTGGTCGATGTCAAGGCGCAGGCCGGTGTCGGTCTCGTGCGTCACCAGCAGCGCGTCCCTGCCAAGATAGCGCGGCACCAGCTCATTGTAGGCGGCGGTCAGCGCCGGGACGACGCTGCCGATGACCACGCCGTCGACGTCACTGTAGTCGAGGCCGACGCCCTGCAGCAGGCTGCGCAGCAGCACGGCGTGTTCGTCCGGCATGCGCTGCGGCTCGCTGCGGGCGCGCCAGGTGTGGGCCCAGCGGCCGCCCTGCCACAGGCCGAGGTGGATGTTGCTGTTGCCGATGTCGATTGCCAGCAGTCGCTTTTTCATGACAGTGCGGGATGCGGGAGAATGCGGGCGAATTTGTTACAATGCATCTCCCGGACTTGCGGGATTATTGTCCATGAAGGTTCGCCCGGCAACCCTCGACGACACCGCCGCCATAACTGAATTGCATTGCGCGCAGATTCCCGTCTGGCAACGACTGGACGAGAATGGCCGCGTGCAGGACGTGGCGCGCGAAGCGCTGAGCATTTACGAGCGCTGGCAACATGGCGGCCCCTGGATGTCCGTGGAAACCGGCGCGTTGCACCTGAGCCACTTGCTGCGCGGCGCGGGCACGCCGCTGGTCGCCGAGGACGAGGGAGTCGTCGTCGCCAGCGCCATTCTTTACGAGGGCGACGAGCCGCAGCCCTACGGCCGTCACCTCAGTATGGAACACCCCACCGTGCTGCCCGGGCGCGACGACAGGCAGATATTGAGCGGCATGCTGGCGGCCGCCCGCGAGCAGATGAAGGAACATGGCGTGAACCGGCTGCTGCTGCCGCTGGTGTTGCCGGCATTGCAGGAAGAATACGCCGGTCGCGGATTCAGCCCGCGGGCGCGCATCATCCGCGTCAGTCTGCCGGCGCGCGTGGGGCAGGGCTTTTATCGCAGCAGCGACTGGATTGACCCGGCGTCGCGCAAGATCGCCGGCTGGTCGATGCCGATCGGCCGTGTGGGCAGCGCGCGTCAGCAATGGGAGACGCTGTGGCCGGAGACCTGGGGCGCGCTCGAAGAGATGCGCCGGCAGCGCATCCACCGCCTGCAGTTTGACGCCTCGGGCCATGAAGCGCTGGTCTGCTGTCGCCAGCAACTCTACGCCGAACGCAACGCGGAGATATTCTGCTGGTCGCCGCGGCCGTTGACGCGCCAACTGCTGACGGCGTTGCGCGACTGGGCGCACCGCACCGGCTATCGCACGCTGGTCTTCAACGTGGAAGAAGAGATCGTCCCGACCCTGGGCCCCGAGGTCGAGGCGGACGGATTCTCGCTGGTGGTCTACGGTCTCGATCTTGACAACGGGATCTGAGCCAGGCGCGGTCTGCGAGCTCTGGCGCCCGGGCTGCGTGCCTTACCGCGAGGCCTGGGCCCTGCAACAACGCCTGGCGGCCGCCCGCGGCCAGGACGAAACGCCCGATCGCCTGCTTTTGCTGGAGCATCCGCCGGTCTACACGACGGGCTCCGCCGGTCAGGACGCGCACGTGTTGTGGTCGGCGCAGGAAATGGCGGCCCGCGGTATCGAGTTGGTGGAGACCAATCGCGGCGGTGACGTCACCTGGCACGGGCCGGGCCAACTGGTCGGCTACCCGATTCTGCGCCTGCCGCGTCGGGCGCAGGCGCCGCGTCTTGACGTGCATGGTTATCTGCGGCGGCTGGAGCGGGTGCTGATTCGCACGCTGGCGGACTATGGCATCGAAGCCACTACGCGACCCGGACGCACCGGCGTCTGGGTTGTGGACGGGCGGGGCGAGCGCAAGCTGGCGGCCATCGGCGTGCGCGTCACGGCGCGCGCGGTGACGCTGCACGGCTTCGCGCTCAACGTCTGCAACGCGCTTGACTGGTACCAGGGTATCGTGGCCTGCGGCATCCGGGGGCATGGCGTCAGCAGCATGGTCGCCGAGACGGGCGCGGCGCTGACGGTGGAGGAAGTCAGTGCGCGCCTGACGGGTTACTTTGGCGCGGTCTTCAGTCTTGAAATGCGGGCATGCGAAGGCGTTCTGTCCTGACCGGGCCTTCAGGCCAGCAGGCGGCTGACTTCCTCGACCACCTGATTGCGCGGGACCGAGCGTTCATGACCGTCGGCCAGGCGGCGAATGCGGACCTGGTCGCGCGCCAGTTCGTCGCCGCCCTGCAGCACCACCAGCGGGATGCCACGCCGATCGGCGGCCTGCATCTGCCTGCCGAGGCGCCGCGACTCCAGGTGTAGTTCGCAGCGAATGCCGGCCCGGCGCAGGTCGGCGGCCAGACGGGTCGCCTGGGGGCGGGTCTCCTCGTCGAAGACGGTCACCAGCGCCTGCACCACCGTGCCGCCCAGAGAAGCGGGATAGAGATCAAGCGCGTCCATCAGGTCGATGATGCGTTCGATGCCCAGCGACACGCCGGTGGTCGGCAGGCTGTCGCGGCGAAAGAGGCCGATGAGCTCGTCGTAGCGGCCGCCGCCGCTGATGCTGCCGAGGTTGGGCTCTTCGATGACGGTCTCGAAAATGGGACCGGTGTAGTAACCAAGGCCGCGCACCATGGTGAAGTCGATCGTCCTGGCCGCAGCGGGAATGCCCATGGCATTCAGCGTGGCAGTCAGTTGGCGCAGTTCACCCAGGCCCTCCTGCGCCGCCGCCAGCTCCCCCATGGCCTGGTCGAGGCCGTCCAGCGGGTCATTGTCTTCTGCCTGTCCGGCGATGAGGTCCATCACGCGGGCGACGGCGTCGGCGTCGATGCCGCGCCCGACCAGTTCGCCGCGTACGCCGTCGGCGCCGATGCGATCGAACTTGTCGATGCTGCGCCAGAGGTCGCCGAGGCGCTCGTCGGGCACGCCGGAAAACTGGCCGATGGCGGTCAGCAGCTTGCGGTTGTTGATGCGCATGGTGAATTGCGGGAAGCCCAGTTCCGTGAGCGCGCTGTGCACCACGCCCAGCACCTCGGCGTCGGCGCTCATGCCGGCCACGCCGACGATGTCGGCGTCGCACTGCGTGAATTCACGGTAACGGCCGCGCTGCGGCCGTTCGGCGCGCCAGACCGGCGCCAGCTGGTAGCGTTTGAAAGGCAGTGTGACCTGCTGCTGGTGCTGGCCGACGACGCGCGCGAGGGGCACAGTCAGGTCGTAACGCAGGGCCAGTTCCTCACGGCCGCCGGGGTGTTGCGCGTGGTAGATGAGATTCTCGGCGTCCTCGCCGTACTTGCCGGAGAGTATCTCGTTCAGCTCAAGGGCCGGAGTTTGCAGCGGCTCGAAGCCATAGCGCTCGAAAACGTCGCGGACGATGCTGAAAACGTATTCCCGCCGCAGCATGTCCGCCGGCAGGAAATCGCGCATCCCCCGCGGCAGGCGGGGCCGAATGGGCATGGCGGGTCAGCCCCGTGCGGCCTCGATCTGCGCCCGCACGTTCTCGAATTGCCCGTAATGGCCTACCTCGTGCTGCAGGCCGAAGAGGAAGCAGGTCGTGGCGTTGAACTCGCCAAAGCGGTCGACAAAGCGTGGCGAAAGTTCACGCCTCAGTTCCAGATTGGGCCGGTCGGGCCAGGCCTCCAGATAGGCCAGGCGCTGACGCAGGCTTTCCTGCAGGCGCTGCAGGGCCTTCGCTGTCGTGTCGATCCCGCGCCAGGGCGGTTCGAAGCGCAGGCGCGGCTCGGCGGGGTAGGGGACGCTGCGCGCCAGCAGCGAACTGTAGGCGGCCCATTCCTCGCAGCTGGCGGTGACGTGCGCCACCAGGTGACCCATGCCCCAGCCAATTTCGCGTTCGTCATCCGGCGCGAAGGGGTCGTCGGCCTCAGGGTCCTGCGGCGCGAAGTTGATTTCCCCGTCCGTCAGGCCGGCCACCTTGCCGGTGATCCAGTTGACGCTGTCCACACTGGCATTGCGCAGGTCGTCCACACCGAACTGCGCGGCGTATTCAATCAACTGTTGTTCGCCGGCAAACACCGGTCTGAAATCGATCGCCATGGCACTTGCTCCGCTTCGGAAAATCCTGGCAGCAGTGTACTTGCGGGCCGCGGCACTGTCCAGCGCGGGGGCATCGATGGTGGTACACTGCCAGCTTTCGCGCGGGAAGGGACGTCATGCTAACAGCGGGCGAACAAGTGCTGTTTCTTGTGCTGGCCCTGTTTTCCGCCGCGGCGACTTTCGCGGGTCTGCGCGACATGTGGCGCATCGTCCGGCGCGGCGAACGGGAACTGGCGCTGGACGGCCTGGTGACCCGACTGCGCGAAACCCTGACGGCCTCCCTGCTACAACGCAAGACCCTGCGCATGCGTAAACTGACGAGTTGGCTGCATCTGGGCGTGGTGTGGGGCTTCAGCTTTTACGCCCTGGTCAATCTCGGTGATCTGCTGGAAGGTTATTTGCCGGACTACCATTTTCCGGCGCGCGAGGGCCTGCTGGCCGAACTTTACCGGCTGGCGGCCGATTTGTTGAGCGTGGCGGTGCTGGTCGGCGTATTGTGGTTCATCCTGCGGCGGGTGTTGTGGCCCTGGCGCAGGGAACTCCAGTTTCCCTCCCGCGTGCTGCTGCACCCGAAAGTGCGCAGCGGCGCCATTCAGCGCGACTCACGCATTGTGGCCGCTTTCATCCTGCTGCACGTCGGCGCGCGCTTTCTCGGTGACGCGCTGGCCGTATCCGCAACAGGCGGCGACCTGGCGCGCCCCTTCGCGACGCTGGCGGCGCCGCTCTTCGCCGGCGTGGACGACCGCGGCAGCGAACTGTTGCAGCATTTGTTTTGGTGGCTGGCGCTGGGTTCGATCGCGCTCTTCACGCCCTGGTTCCCGCAGAGCAAACACGCCCATCTCTTCATGGCGCCGCTGAACTTTCTTACGCGGCCGCAGCGCCGCTCGTTGGGCGCGCTGGACCCGCTGGACTTCGAGGATGAAACGCGCGAACAATTTGGCGCGGGGCGCCTGGAGCACCTCGACCAGTCGCAGTTGCTGGACGCCTTCGCCTGCATCCAGTGCAACCGCTGTCAGGACGTCTGCCCGGCGACGACCACCGGCAAGGAACTCTCGCCGGCGGCGCTGGAGATCAACAAGCGTTACGAAATCAGCGGGCAGTTTGTGGCCCTGGCCGAAGGCGCGGAGTCGGAACGGCCGCTACTGGGCTCCGTCATCAGCGAATCGGCGCTGTGGGCCTGCACCAGTTGCGGCGCCTGCACGGATATCTGTCCGGTGGGCAATGAGCCGATGCACGACATCCTGGAGATCCGTCGCGACCAGGTGTTGATGGAAGGCAGTTTCCCGGCGGAGTTGCAGGCCGCCTTCAACGGCATGGAGCGCCAGGGCAACCCCTGGGGCGCGGCCCGCGACGAACGCATGCGCTGGGCCAACGGGCTGGACTTCCCCGTGCCGACGGTCGACGAGAACCCGGCCTGCGAATTGCTTTACTGGACGGGCTGCGCCGTCAGCCATGATCCGCGCGCCGCGCTGACCGCGCGGGCCCTGGTCAAGCTACTGCACGCCGCCGGCGTCAACTATGCCGTGACGGGGGAACGCGAAAACTGCAGCGGTGACGTGGCGCGACGGGCCGGCAACG
>JAGWBD010000016.1:52651-77568 GCA_021296065.1 Anaerolineae bacterium | reverse complement strand
GGTTGAAACCGGTCAGATTTCCGCTTCCGCCTTGCCGATTACCCGAACGCCCCGGTCCAGTTCCCAGGGATAGACCCCCCAGGGAGCGGTGATGGCACCAAAAAAGTGACGCTCGGAATGACTGAACAGTGAACGTTGCGGATTGTAATGCTACACACATGTCCAAGGCGTGGCTCCCGCGCTCTCCGCCCGACCCCGCACGGTTGCGCTGGTGCGGCCACTGCCCCAGACGTCATCGACGATCAGCGTTCGGCGGCCGTTGAGCAGGCTGGTCCCCGGAAACTGCAGAAAACGCGGCCAGGCCATCAGTCCCGCAGTTTCTGTCGCCCGGAAGTCGACCGCCGCCGTCAGCACATGGCGAATATTCAGACTCTCGGAGAGCAGGCCGCCGGGGATCAGACCGCCGCGCGTGACCATCAGCATCGCGTCAAAGGAGCCGACGGAACGGATTTGCGGGATGAGCGTGTCGATTAACCGGTCCACGTCCTCCCAGGTGACCAGTTCCTTGCGTAGATCTCCGTTCACACGACCCTCTGTCCCCGGCCCCTTGTCAGAGCCTTTGTGCGATGGTTTTCGCCTGCGTGAAAAGCATCAGATAGTCCGGACCGCCGGCCTTGCTGTCGGTGCCGCTCATGTTAAACCCGCCAAAGGGCTGCACCCCCACCATGGCGCCCGTACACTTGCGGTTGATGTACAGGTTACCCACGTGGAAATCATTGCGAACTCGCGAGAGGCGCGCCGGGTCCTCACTGTATACCGAGCCTGTGAGTCCATAGTCCGTGCTGTTGACGATGCGCAGCGCGTCGTCAAAATCGCGCGCGCGCACCAGCGCCACAACCGGGCCGAAAATCTCCTCCTGCGCAACGCGCGCCGTTTCAGGCACATCGCCAATGACGGTTGGCTGAATGAAATAGCCACCTGCTTCAGTCTCGATTGGGCTGCCGCCCAGCAACACGTCCCCTTCGTCCGAAGCAATCTCCAGGTAACTCTTGACCTTGTCAAACTGGTTCGGATCAATGACCGGGCCCACGCTTACGTCCGGCCCCTCGTCCGGCGCGCCGACCTGCAAGCTTTTCGCGCGCTCCAGAATCCGGGGCACCAGCTCGTCGTAAACTTCATCCACGATGATTACGCGCGAGCCTGCCGAGCACTTCTGCCCCTGGTAGCCAAAGGCGCTGGTGACGATCCCTTCCGCCGCCTGGTCCAGCCGCGCCGTCTCGTCCACCAATACGGCATCCTTGCCACCCATTTCCAGAATTGAGCGTTTCAGCCAGGGCTGGCCAGGCAATACGCGACCGGCCTTCTCGTAGATTTCGACGCCGACGTCGCGCGAGCCGGTGAAGCAAATGAAGCGCGTGCGCGGGTGTTCCACCATGCGCGCGCCAACGACTTCGCCCGGGCCGGTCACGAAATTCATCACACCTGCCGGCAGACCGCACTCGAGGAAATATTCGGCGACCCTCCAGCCAAGCAAGGGACTCTGCTCCGCCGGTTTGTAGACCGCCGCGTTACCCGCCACCAGGGTAGCCGACAGCAGGCCGGTACCGATGGCCAGCGGGAAATTCCAGGGCGGAATGACCGCCCCCACACCCAGCGGGATGTATTGCAGGGTCTGTTGTTCGCCAGGCCATTCCGTCAGCCTGTCACTGCAATCCGCCAGCTCCAGCATCTGGCGCGCATAGTATTCCAGAAAATCGATGGCCTCGGCGGTTTCACCGTCCGCCTCGGGCCAGGCCTTGCCGATTTCCAGCGACATCAAGGCGTTCAATTCATGCCTGCGCTCACGCATCAGCGCCGCCACACGCAGCAACAAGCGCGCGCGTTCACCCACCGGCGTCAATCGCCACCCGTCAAAGGCTTCCTCGGCCGCGGCGACGGCCATGTCCACGTGTTCTGCACGGCCATCGGCGAAATTGGCCAGCACCTCGTCGGGACGCGCCGGGCACACCGTGGGGAAGGTCTCATCCAGGTACATTTTCTCGCCGCCGATAATGAGCGGCAGGGTCTGGCCTGCCTCGGCGCGCACCTTTTCCAGCGCGGCGTAGAAGGCCATCACGTCTTGCGGATCGCTGTAGTCCAGAACTGGTTCGTTACGAAACTCGGTCAGCATGATTCTTCCTCATCGTGCAACCAGAATGCGGGTATTTTACCATGCCCGTCACCAAATCGCCGCTCATCCAGGTAGCTGGCGCAGAACGGACAGCAGATGCGCATCCAGCCTGGCGCGCAACAACTCGCGCGTGATGTTTCGAATGCCGAACGGCGCCCAGCCTGGATAGACTTCCGGCGGTCCAGGCAGGCACTCCGTTAAACTCTTCAGGTCCCACCAGCTCATGTCGCCATGGTCCGCGCCGCCAAATTGCCGATAGTGCTGCAAAAAGCGATCGGCGGGCTCAGGTCCGTAAAGCACGATCAGGTTGCTGCGGCAATGCGCCAGGTCAACGGCGGCGGCGCCACGACAGGCGTTTACCCAGTCCACCACGGCGCTCAGGTTCTGCCCCTGCCACAAGAGATTGACCGGATGGTAATCGCGATGGATGAAGCCTGATGGTGCCGCAGGAGCCTGGCCGGCTGTGATCCTGATGGCGCGTTCCCAGGCTTCCGGCACTTCACTCCAGCCCGGCACCTCGGGAACCGCTGGCGCCCAGGAAAACCATTCCCAGCCAAAGTCAGTCGCCGGTAGGCGATGCAAGTCGAGTAGCGCCCGCGCCTGCTGCCGCAGCCAGTCGTCCATACTGGCAGGTTGCAACAGGACGCTGCCTGGCAGCCAGCTCATCAACAAAAGGGGTAAACCGCAGGCTTCACCCGCCGCGTCCCAGGCGACGGGTTCGGGGACAGGCAGACCCGCGTCGAAGGCATATTGCAGGGCGGCAACTTCGTGTGCCACCAGGTCCGGCTCTTTGCGTAGCCAGTCGCTGTTGTCATGGACGCGCAACACAAGGCGATCTGTGCCGACGTCCACCCGCCAGAGTGTCGTGGAACTGCTGCCTGTCATGCGTTCGTGTCCTGTTACCGGTGCAGCGGTGACGGCTTGCACCCAGGCGCTCAGGCGTTCATTCATCCGGCAAGGCGGCTGAGGCCGGGTCCACGTCAAACAGGCCCAGGTCGCCCCGTTCCAGAGTTCCAGGTGAGGGGTTCACGAGCAACCCAAAAGGCCAGGCTGTCGCCGCGTCGCGGGGAAACTTGCCGACTTTGTTGATACCTCGTATACGCGCCTGCAGCACCGCCGGCTGCATGAAGGCGACCGCCTGCGGCAGACTGCTGAATGCCAGCAGACGGCGTTCCCCGTGAATTTCCAGCGTGAGGGCCTGCCAACGCAAATCGTCGCCAGGCTCTTCCCAGGGCGCCCGCTCCGGGGTCTGACGTAGCAGCAAGTGCAGGTAACGCCCCGACCTGACGGCAGGATTGCCATCTGCCGCCCTGACCGCGACATGCCGCTTGCCTTCAGCCCTGTTCTGCGTTTCATGGGGACGTTCGCCACGCAAGAGCAGTGAGTGCCCCTGCGTTTCGATCAAAATGCGTACGAACCCGGCCGCTTCCAGCTGGAGTTGCTGCCGGGCGTCAATCTCACTGCTTTGCCAGCCAATGATCAGTCGTCCGCCCGGACGCAGGTTGCGCAAGGCCCCTGCCAGAAAGTCGGGGGCCAGCGCCTGGTCCAGCGCAACGATCGCATCAAAACGGGATTCACCTGCAGGCAGTGCCGCCAGTTCATGTATGTTCAGGTCCTGGCGCCTGTCGCTGAATGGACCTGCGCAGTGGCCGCCCAGATCCAGCAACTGCAGTGTGCTGGCAGAGGGCGGCAACTGCCTCAACATCTCTGCGATCAGCTCAGCGGGCATTGCCCCTGCTTGCCAACTGCACCAGCCGACGCAACTCCTCCCACTCCTCGCGGAAAAAGTGCAGGGTCACACTCCCAAGTTCAAGATGCCAGACTGATTCGCCGTCGGGCTCCTCGGAGACCCATGCGACGTAATTGGCGGTTTCGCCCAGCGTGTCTACCGGTACGTCTTTGTTCACGAGCGGCCCCTGCTGCGGCGCCGGCCGCCCCGGTCGCGTTCGCGCGCTTCCTCGGCCGTCCAGCCTTCCAGCACAGCCTGGCGGCTCAGGCGCACCTTGCCCGTCGGGTCGATGTCGATGAGCATCACCATGATTTCGTCGCCCATCTTGACTTCGTCTTCAACCGTCTCCACGCGATAGTCCGCCAGTTGCGAAATGTGTACCAGTCCGTCACGGCCCGGCAGGTATTCGACGAAAGCGCCGTAAGGCTCGATGCGGTTGACCGCGCCGGTGTAAATGCGACCGATTTCGAGATCGGCGTCATTTTCACGTTCACGCCGACCGCCGCCGCCTCGCCGGTTGTTGCCACGACCGCCGCGATCCCGACCGCCTCCGCGGCCAGGGCGCCCACCCCGGTCGCGTTCGCGCGCTTCCTCGGCCGTCCAGCCTTCCAGCACGGCCTGACGGCTGAGGCGCACCTTGCCCATCGGGTCGACGTCAACCACCATCACGTCGATGTTGTCGCCGATACTGACTTCGTCCTCGACGGAAGCAACCCGGTGACTGGCCAGTTGGGAGATGTGCACCATGCCGTCCTTGCCGGGCAGGAACTCCACAAAGGCGCCGAAGGGCTCGATGCGGGATACGCGGCCAGTGTGTACACCGCCGATTTCCGGGTCTTCGGTCAGCGCGCGGATTCGTTCAATGGCCTGACTGGCGGCGTTGCCTTCCACGGCCGAGACGTGCACCAGACCATCTTCCATGACGTCAATCTTCGCGCCGGTCTCATCCTGCATGCCACGGATGGTCTTGCCGCCCGGTCCGATGATGGCGCCGATTTTCTCCGGATCAATGCGGATGCTGGTAATGCGCGGCGCGTAGTCGCTCAGCTCCGCCCGCGGTTCGGCTATCGCCTCCTGCATGACACCCAGAATCTGGAGGCGCGCGTCCCGCGCCTGCGCCAGGGCGCGTTCCATCACGTCCTGCGAAACGCCGCTGATCTTGATGTCCATCTGCAACGCCGTGATTCCCTGTTCCGTGCCGGCCACCTTGAAATCCATGTCTCCGAGGTGGTCTTCCATGCCCTGAATGTCGGTCAGCACGGCGACCTGTTCGCCTTCCTTGATGAGACCCATGGCGATGCCCGCCACCGGGCGCAGGATGGGAACGCCGGCATCCATTAGCGCCAGGGTGCTGCCGCAGACGCTTCCCATGGAAGTGCTGCCGTTGGAACTCAGCACCTCACTGACCAGACGCACGGTATAGGGAAAGTCGTCTTCCGGCGGCAGCATGTTGCGCAGGGCCACTTCTGCCAGCGAGCCATGGCCGACTTCACGACGACTGGTGCCACGTAACATACGGGTCTCGCCCGTGCTGTAGGGCGGGAAGTTGTAGTGATGCAAAAAGCGCCGCGAATCCATGGCGCCCAGGTCATCCAGCATTTGCGCGTCGCGCGGGGTGCCCAGCGTGGCAATCGTCAACACCTGGGTCTGGCCGCGCTGGAACAGACCGGAACCGTGGACGCGCGGAATCAACCCGACTTCGGCGGAGAGCGACCGGATGCTCACGCTGTCACGGCCGTCCGGGCGAACGCCGTCCTCAACGATGCGACGCCGCACGGCATTCTTGAGGGCCTTGTCGATGCCGACCGCAATGTCTTCTGCGTCGACCTCGCCTGCCTCTACACGCGCTGCGTATTCCGCCTGGACGCGCTCGCCAAGGGAGCGCATGGCCGCGCCGCGCTCTTCCCTCTCTGTGTGTTCGCACACCACAGCGTAGACCTCGTCGCGGACCGCCTCGTACACTTCCTGGCTGAGCTCCAAATCGCCGGCCGTTCCAACCCAGGGCGACTTTTCCTTGCCGACCTCTTCGCGCATCTGGTTCTGCAGGGCGACGAGCGGTTTAATGGCTTCGTGCGCCATGTCCAGGGCTTCCAGCATGACCGCTTCAGGCACCTCGTGGGCGCTGCATTCCACCATGTTGATGGCTTCCGCCGTGCCACTGACGCGCAGGTCCAACCGGCTGTTTTCCATCTCCGGAATGCTCGGGTTGACCATCAGCTGATCATCGACCAGACCGACGCGTACGCCGGCGACGGGACCGTTCCAGGGGACGTTCGAAATCGTCAGCGCGCAACTGGCCGCCACGTTGGCCAGCATGTCAAGAAAGGTCTCCTGATCGTGGCTGAAGGTGGTCAGGATGACCTGTACGTCGTTGCGCATGCCGGACGGGAAAAGCGGGCGCAGCGTACGGTCGGTGACCCGCGCCACCAGAATGGCGCTTTCGGACGGCCGGCCCTCGCGACGGAAGAAACTGCCCGGTATGCGTCCCGCGGCATACAGCTTTTCTTCGAAGTCTACTTTCAGCGGAAAGAAATCGAGACCCTGGGGCGGTTTGCCCATGGTAGCGGTGCCAAAGACGATCGTATCGCCCATTCTCACTGTGACGGCGCCGCCCGCCTGTTCGGCGTAGCGACCCGTCTCGATGGTCAGCGTCCTGCCCCCGATTTCGGTTGACCAGGACCGGATACCGGACCCGTTGTCTGCTGTACTCATACTGCCTCCTCCAGGATTGCAGAGGCCCGAAAGACAGGGACTGGAGTATGACGCCGGCCCCTCGTGTCGGCGTCATACTCCAGGTCCTGTGCCCCGGGCAATAACGAAAGAAGGATGGCCCGGCCGGACCATCCCGGATACACAGATTCTGACATCCCTGCCCTGTCGCTAGCGTCGCAGGCCAAGCCGCTGCAACATCTCGCGATAGGCATCGGGATTCTTGCGGTTAAGATAGTTCAGGTGTCGCCGGCGTTTGCCAACCAGTTTCAGCAGTCCGCGGCGTGAAGACTCGTCGTGGTTGTTCACGCGCAAGTGGTCCGTCAACTGGTTAATGCGCGTCGTCAGGATCGCTATCTGTACCTCCGGCGATCCCGTATCGCTTTCGTGGCGGGCATAATTGTTGATTAGTGCCTGTTTGGTTTCGCTGTCCATACCCGTTTCCTGTTGCTGGTCACCAAACACGCCGGGCAGTGGCATGTCGGTCTGTGTAAGGATGCCAGTGTAGCGGAAGCACCTGCCCTGAACAAGGTCGGGTCTGCCACCTCAGGGAACGCTGCGCAGGGCATTGGCCACCCGATTGACCGTATGGTGCGTTCGAAACAGACTGTAATCCCCCGGGCTTTCCGGAATGCGATTCAGGATGTTCTCTGACAAAAGGATCGACAACCACAAATTGATGTCATGTCCGTTCGCCCGTGCAAGAAGTGACTGATGGCTGATCATCTCGCCGCCGTCATACAGCGCCAGCAGCGCCGTTACCAGTTGGTCCCGCTGTGCCAACACGACATGACAGACAAGACTGTCCGTTTGCAGGGAAATGCCCTTCGTCAAAAAGCTGCTGCGGGGATTGGGATAGTCATTCAGTGAGATGGCTTCATTGGCCACAAGGTAGTCGATTGCCCGCTGAAAGTTGGTGCCGCTGTCATGCTCCAGCAAACGCTTGTGCAGGCTCCCCAACGGGCACCACAAAAAACGCCTGAAACTGGTGAACTGTTCCACGCTGACGATGATGCGACGGACCATGGCCGCCGTTTCCGGCTCCATCTCCTCAAGACGCTGAAAGGGGATACCGCTCCACTCGAAATTGTGCAGTTCCTGCGCGCGTCGCGGCAGTTGCAACAGCTTTTCGGAGCCGGAACGAAGGCTGATGACAGGCTCCTTATCCTCGGGATTAAGGCGGAGCGGGATCAATTCCCGTCGCAGTATCTGTTCGCGCACCAGTCGGTCGATCCAGTCCGATCGCCACAGATCGCTCAGATTGCAGCCGGGTTGCCCCAGTTCGCGGTCCATCGCCAGGCCCTTGATGAGAAAACCGTAATTGACATATTCCCAGCGGCGGACCTGAAGCGTACGTTCCACCCGCAATACGATGCGGCTGGTGACCAGACGCGTCTTGCCCACGATCGGATGGTCCGGATTAAGCAACACCTCCCCACTCTCCGGCAAGGCCTTCAGGATGCCCATCTTCACGGCCTGCGTGACCAGGTCCTTGCCGCGCGACGCCGAAGACACCGCAGTGACCTGCAGCAGTTGCTC
This sequence comes from Anaerolineae bacterium, assembly GCA_021296065.1. Taxonomy (GTDB): domain Bacteria; phylum Chloroflexota; class Anaerolineae; order Aggregatilineales; family Phototrophicaceae; genus JAGWBD01. The sequence goes on along the minus strand of JAGWBD010000016.1, from coordinate 69,481 downwards.
CACCAACGCCTCGGGCGTCACCGACTCCCGGTCTTCGCTGGACGTCAGACGATCCAGCTGGATGATGATACTGCTCCACTGCGAGGGCAGAAAGGCGGACGCATCCTCTTCTCTTTCCGGCGACATCGAGTCGGTCCACAGCGAGCGGTGAGTCTTGAGGTCGGTGAAGTCCTCCACGTATTCGACGGCTATGCCCGGGTTGCTTTCCAGCTGTCGGCTGGTGCTGCCGCGCACACCCCATACAATGACCTGCTTGCCACGGGACCGCAGGCTGGTGAGCATGTCATTGAAGTCGCGGTCGCCACTGGCGACGATGTAAACGTCGGCGGCGTCTTCGTGGCCGGCATCGGTTGTCACGTCCCGCGCGATTCGCATGTCCGCGCTGTTTTTGCCGGGAAGGCTGTTCACCGCGTCGATGTTTGCCATCAACAGGCGCCGTGGCGCGTCATCCGCAACTTCGTTGCCCATCGCATCGACCAGGGGCGGCAGGCTGCCCCGCTGGTACCAGGGTGCGTAGGCGGCCATCTTGACGACCTGACCATAGGCATTGGCCTGGGAATTGAAGCGCTCGATCAGGTGGTCAAGGTTGACCGTAAAACCTTGTTCATTAAGGCTGATAGTGATGTTCTCGAAGTCGATGTAAACCGCGACATTGCGTGTTTGCTGCAATCCCGGCAATGTCGTCAGGGGTTGGAAGACCACAGTGTCCTGCAGATCCGTCCCGTCCAGTACATTTTCTATGCCCCACACGCGAATTCGCGTCTTGCCGGCGGACTGAACCTGACCCACAAGGGGCAGCAGGTCCTCGCTGTCCGTGACCAGAATCACTTCACCAGGTTGATCGCTATCCTCACCCGTCAGCAGCGACAAGAGGTCCCGCGACAACTGGTCCCGCGGCGTCTGCGGGAGAATCGTGTAGCCGGCATCGCGAAAAATGCGCGACAACCGCGGTCTTTGCTCGTAAGCGGAGGCAGAGTCCGGATCAACAATGGCAAGTGCGCGTAGTTTGTCCGGGCCGACAAGGCCGGCAACGAGGGTCGCATTGCCTTTCAACCCCACTGCCAGTTCCTGCAGGTCGACGGCGATGCCACGCCGCTGCAGACGCTGTTGCACGTCCTGTACGTCAACTATCAAAAAAGCAGTCATTTTCTTCCCCAATAAAAATTGAGGCCCGTTTACGGCCGCGCCGGGAGCGGAACCTGTCACGAGCCCGCTACAGCAACTTTTCGCCCTTGATCCCTTTGCGTATGATTGTGCCAAATATAACAAAGGGCGGCACTTTTGACAACGGGCAGATTTCAGCGCAGACCGATTTGAGGCGAAATTGCTCTTTTTGCCGTCAGGAAGCGCCTGCGCCGCTGTCTACTCTGTACAACGCCCCGGCTCAGTAGGCGCGCGCAAACAGGGCGATTTCCCCATCGCCGGCGCCCGTCAACAGACAGGCTCCGCGATCGCCCGCCTGTTCAAAGGGGAAGCAACGGATCGTCGCGCCGGTCTCGTCCTTGACGCGCCGTTCATCATCGTCGTCGCCGGCCCAATAGCCGCGAGCCCAACCGCCGGCGTCGACGACCTCGCGCAAACCCGCATAGTCGCGCACATCGTGAATGTTGGCTTCGCGAAACGACGTCGCCGAGGCGAGCATGTTTTCCTGAATGTCTTGCAGGTTTTCCAAAACGACCTGCGTCACGCCCGCACGGGCGATGCCCGTTTTGCCTTCCCGTCCGGGGACGTCGCGACGCGCCAGTACAACGGAATTGTTGGCCACGTCGCGCGGGCCCAGTTCGAGGCGCAACGGTACACCGCGCAACTCCCAGTCGTTGAACTTGAAGCCTGGCCTCAGGCCCTCACGCCCGTCAAGGTGCGTGCGAATGCCCGCGTCGTCCAGTTCTTTCTTGAGGGCATGCGCGCTGGCATGAACGGTCTCTCGCTCATCATCGCCGCGGGTGATCGGCACGATTACGACCTGCCAGGGCGCAAGCCGGGGTGGCAGGCGCAAACCGGTGTCGTCCCCGTGGGCCATCACGACGGCGCCAACCATGCGCGTGCTCAGTCCCCAGGAGGTCGTCCAGCAAAGTTTTTGTTCGTTGTTCTCGTCCAGATAGCGAATGTCGAAGGCATGCGCGAAATTTTGCCCCAGGTTGTGGCTGGTGCCCGCCTGCAGCGCGCGCTTGTCGCCCATCATGGCCTCAATGGTGTAGGTGCGCAGCGCGCCGGCAAAGCGCTCAATGTTGCTTTTGCGTCCGCTGATGACCGGAATCGCCGCCTCGTTGATGGCCACGTCCGCATAGATCTCCAGCATCTGCAAGGTTTCTTCCTCTGCTTCTTCACCCGTCGCGTGCGCGGTGTGCCCTTCCTGCCAGAGAAACTCCGAAGTGCGCAGAAAGGGCCGCGTGCGCAATTCCCATCGCACGACATTGGACCACTGGTTGATCAGCAGCGGCAGGTCGCGCCAGGACTGAATCCATTCGCTGAAGGCCTCGCCGATGATGGTTTCGGACGTGGGCCGGATGACCAGCGCCTCTTCCAGTTTTTTGCCGCCGGCATGCGTGACGACCGCCAGTTCCGGGCTGAAACCCTCGACGTGTTCCGCCTCTCGCCGCAGGTAACTTTCGGGAATCAACAGCGGAAAGTAGCCATTGCGATGACCGGTGGCCTTGAAGCGCAGGTCCAGCGCGTCGCGGATGCCCTCCCACAACTCGTAGCCGTAGGGCTTGATGATGACCGAACCACGCACCGGTGACTGCGCCGCCAGATCCGCCCGGTACACAATGTCGTTGTACCACCTGGAAAAATCTTCGCTTTGGGGAGTGACTTGCGCTGCCATGAAGTTTCCTGTCCTTAAGGGCTTGCGGATCATGCGGCGCCCAGTATACATGAATTCGCTTGCAGGGGCGCCGGTTGTATAATCCCGTCGCCAACGGGAGGGGGATTCATGCGCTATACAACGCTTGGCAACAGCGGTATTGAAGTGTCGGTCATCGCCCTGGGCTGCTGGCCCTTTGGCGGCAAGTTCGCCTGGGGCGAGCAGGACGATGCCGACTCGATTGCCACAGTGCATGCCGCGCTGGATGCCGGCATCAATTTCTTTGACACGGCTGAAGGCTATGACAGCGGCAAATCGGAGGAGGTGCTGGGAGCAGGTTTACGGGGTCGTCGCCACGAGGCCGTCATCGCCACCAAACTGATCGGCGACAGTTTGCATCCGGCAGCCATGCCGGCCGCCTGCGAGCGCAGCCTGCGCCTGCTTCAGACCGATTACATCGATCTCTACCAGATTCACTGGCCGAACCATGACATCCCGCTGGCCGACAGCATCGCCGGCCTGCAACGTTTGCAGGAACAGGGCAAGGTGCGCGCCATCGGCGTCAGCAATTTCGGCCCGCTTGACCTTTCCGAAGCCGTCGCTGCCGGTCAGATCGTGTCCAACCAGGTCAATTTCAGCCTGCTCTGGCGCGTCATCGAACGCGAAATCAAACCGCTGTGCGAGGAACTGGACGTCGGCATTCTCTGCTACAGCTCGCTGGCCCAGGGCCTGCTAACCGGACGCTACGCCAATGTGGAAGAGGTGCCCGACTACCTGAAGCGCACCCGTTGGTACAGTAGCGCACTCCCTGACACCAAACATGAAGAAGACGGCTGTGAAGCCGAAATCTTCGCCGCCCTGCCGCAAATCCGCGCGATTGCCGATTCCCTGAACACGACCATGGCCTGTCTCTCCATGGCCTGGCTCCTGCAGCAAACCGGCGTCACCTCAATTCTGGTCGGGGCACGCAAGCCGGAGGAAGTCTCCTGGAACCTGCCGGCGCTCGATCTCACACTGGACGAGGCCACGCTGGAACAGCTGGCGCAAATCACGGAGCCGGTTAAAGAGAAACTGGGCGACAATGCCGATATGTGGTTCAGCGAGTCGCGGATGCGCTGAAGTACGCTTCAGTAGGCCCGGTCCCGTCGCAGCAGAATGAGCCAGATCGTGCGCAGAACGATGCGCACGTCCAGCCACACGGACCAGTTTTCAACGTACCAGAGATCGAAGTGGGTGCGCTCGGCAATCGAGGTATCGCCGCGCAGACCGTTGACCTGGGCCCAGCCCGTCATGCCGGACTTCTCGCGGTGACGTTCCATGTAGCGCGGGATCTGGTTGCGAAAACGCATGACGTAGACCGGGCGCTCGGGGCGCGGCCCCACCAGGCTCATGTGCCCCAGCAAGACATTGATCAACTGGGGTATTTCATCCCAGTTGCTGCGCCGCAGAAATGTGCCCAGACGGGTACGACGGGGATCGTCCCTGACCGTCCAGCCTGGTCCGCCCTGCTCGGCATCCGCATGCATGGAACGAAACTTGATCATGGGAAAGGGCTGCCCGTCCAGACCCATGCGTTCCTGAATGTAGAAGGCAGGTCCGGCCGATTCAATGCGCACCAGCAAGGCCGTCAGCAGCAAAACGGGCGACAGCAGCACCAATCCGCAGAAAGAGACGCAGATATCCATGGCGCGTTTCAGGCTGAGCTTCCAGCCGCGCAGGGCGATGTCGCGCACGGTCAGCAGGGGCGTGCCACCCATTTCGTCGACGTTCAGGTCGCCCGCCACCCAGGTGAACAGGTCCGGAAAGACCTTGATGTCCACCTGGCCCCGCCGACACAGGTTGATGAGTTCTTCCAGTTCGTCACGCTGCGCCTCCGGCAGGGCAACGATGACCTGCTCCACGGCCCAGGTGTCAATCAGTTGCGGTATGTCCGCAAAGCTGCCGATCACGTCGACTCCCGTCGCGGGAGACGGTCCGTTCCGGTCCCTTGCCACCACGCCAATCAGATTGTAGCCCATGCCGGAATCTTTGCGAATACGTTCCGACATGTCACGCGCCACCTCGCCAGAGCCGATGATCAACAGGGTCTCGTTGTCGAGTCCGCGTCGACGTAGCCAGCCACGCAAGGTGCGAAAAAGGCTCCGCCCGAATTCCACCAGCACGATGCTAAAAAGCAAAACGTAGAAGAACAGGCTGCGCGGGTAGTCCACCTGATACTCGGTGGCGTTCAACAACAGGTCAAGCACCAGCCCTTGCAGGCCATAGGCGAGTACCGCGCCCAGCAGGGTTGCGCCCAGAATTCGGCGCATCTGGTCCAGCGTGCTCACCGAGCGCGCCAGATGGTAAAGCCGCGAAGCGTAAAACACCAGAAGTATGGTGCCGACGTGCAACAGCAGGGTGGGGCCAAATTGCTCCAGCCTGGGCGGATTGACGGGGATGGTGAACAACTCGAAGGCGTTGCGCGCTCTGTAGGCCAGGGCAAAGGCCGCGGCCAGCATGACAACGTCCAGCGACAGCCGCAGCAGGTTCAACAGCATGCGGATGCGGCTGGTGCGAGCAGTCCGGTGCGCCGCTATCAGACGGTCGGTTGCCGGATTTCCGCCAGCATCGACCGTCCGCCCTTCAGCAGCAGGCCGGTCATGACCAGGCTGTGTAACCACAGCGGCGTCGACCTCCGGTAGTGTTTACGATAGAAAATCAGCATGGCGCGTTGGAATTCGTGACTGGCGCGGCGGCTTTGACGGCTGGCTGCCCGCTTGACGTGCTGCACCACCACCCGCGGCTGGTAGTAAACTTTCCAGCCGGCCGCCTTGATGCGCCAGGCCCAGTCCAGGTCTTCACCATACATAAAGAAGTCTTCGTCCAGCAGCCCCGCCTGCGCAATCGCCTCGCCTCGTACGATCATGCAGGCGCCAACCACGGCGTCCACTTCCAGTTCCTGCTCAGGGTCGGCAAAAGTCATGTTGTAGCGTCCGAAGTGCCGATGACGCGGAAACAGGCTCGCCAGGCCGGTAAAGCGATACAGGGACACCTGTGGCGAAGGAAAGCTGCGTCGACAGGCAAGGTCCAGGCTGCCGTCCGGAAGCACCAGCCTCGGCCCGGCAATGCCAATTTCCGGACGCGCGTCCATGTATTCCACCATCCTCGCCAGGGCGTCCGGCGGGACCTCGGTGTCCGGGTTGAGTAGCATGGCGTGACGCGGCGCATCTTCCCGAATCCGGCCCGCGCCTTCAAAGCCCAACTGACGAAGACCCAGATTGTTGCCGACCGGGTAACCACTGTTGACGGCGTTGGCGATCACGCCCACCTGCGGGAATTCCCGACGCAACATGGCGACGCTGTCATCGTCGGAGGCATTGTCAACTACGACGACGCGAAAGCGCTCGATTCCTTCACTGGCCAGCACGGTTTGCAGACAGCGCCTCAGCAGGTCCCGCGTGTTCCAGTTCAGTATGACGATGCCCAGGTCTGCCACAGACCCTCCTGCAATGCATTCTAGCATGGGCCAAAATCAGCGGCCAGCGCTCAGCTTGACGCGGTGGGCAGGGAGGTCAGCGCCCTGCCGTCCAGGGCGGCGCGCAGCGCATGGCGGTCGTCCCAGGGATATTCGGTCTCACCGAAACACATGCTTTGTTCGTGACCCTTGCCACAGGCCATCACGACGTCGCCTGCCCGGGCCAACTGGCAGGCCCGCAACAAGGCTCGCGCCCGGTCCGGCTCGCGCAGAAAACTCTGCCCTTCCACGGCGCCCGCCGCGCTGCAGGCTTCCGCCATGGTCGCCAAAATGGCGTCCAGTGACTCGCTGCGCGGGTCCTCGGCCGTCAGGATGCTGACATCAGCCAGCCGGGCCGCGATGGCGGGCATCAGGCGCCGTTTCTCCTGGTCACGCAGCCCGGCGCAGCCGAATGCCACAATCAGGCGGCCCCTGGGCGCCACCAGGGCTCGGCCGGCTCTGAGGGCCTTTTCCAGCGCGTCGGGCGTGTGCGCGAAATCCACAAGGGCGGTGAACTCCTGGCCGGCCACAACCCGCTCCATGCGGCCGGGTATGGACGCCACGTCGGCGATGCCTTTCACAATGTGCGCGTCGCGAACTTCTGCGATTTGCATCGCCGCGGCGGCGGCCGCGAGACTGTTGCTGACGTTGAAATCGCCGGCGAGCCGGGTCGTGATATCCAGTGACCGCCCGGTCGCAGGACCGACTGCGGTGAAGCGGGTGCCCCGGGGAGAGTGCCGAATGCCCTCCGCCCGCAGGTCGGCGTCCGAATCGATGCCGAATGTGACCACCCTGCCGCTCAACTGTCTCATCAGCCAGGCCGTCTGCTCCTCCTCGGCGTTGAGCAGGGCCACGCCCTGCCCCGGCGCAAGCAACCCAAACATTCGCATCTTGGCCGCGCGATAGGCCCCAAAATCGCCATGGAAGTCGAGGTGCTCATGGGTGACGTTGGTCAAAACGGCCGCCGCCAGCGTGACGCCGTTCAGGCGGCCCTGCGCCAGGCCGTGACTGGTCATTTCCAGCACAGCGTGAGTCAATCCATTGGCGACCATCTGCGCCAGCAGGGCCTGCACCTGCGGCGCCCCGGGCGTGGTCACGTGCAGTCCCGTGTCAGCGCGGCTGCTGCCGAGGTCTGCGGCCACTGTGCTGATCAGACCGGCGCGGCCATCGCTGGCGCGCTGCAGAATGCGGTGCAACAGTGTGGCCGTGGTGGTCTTTCCGTTGGTGCCGCTGACGCCGATCAGGCGCAGTTTGCTGGCCGGATTGTCATGCCAGGCCGCAGCCAGGTAGCCGAGAGCCTCTGCCGCATCGCCCACCAGCGCGCGCGGGATGCCCCCGCTGTCCACGTCGCGTTCAAGCACCAGTGCCGCGGCCCCGGCGGCGATCGCCTGCTGGACGAAATCGTGCCCATCGGCGACCAGCCCCTTGCGCGCCACGAACAGGCCGCCCGGCCGCAATAACCGGTTGTCTTCCTCAACCGGCGCGCCGACCGTGGCGTCACCATCGCTGCGCAGCAGCAAGCCCTGTGGCAGCGCCTGTAACAAATGTGAAAATTGTTTGCCCATAAACAAACAGTGGGCTCACCGGCGTGCCGGCGGCCCACTGCCCATAGTCGACTGACAGATCAGCCGAGGCGCTGCGACATCTCGCCCAGACCGCTGCGGACGCTGCCGTCCACGACCTGGTCCGCCGAGCGAACGATCAGCCCGCCCAGGATGGAGGGGTCCACCTCGAAGACGACGCTTTCCGCGCCGATCTCGTTTTGCACCTTCTGCTGCTCTGCATCATCGAGCGGCATGGCGCTGACGACGGTGACGTCACCGGAAAGCGCGCGGGCCGAATCCGGAACCTTTGCGAAGAAGTCGTTGATTAGCGCCTGCTGCCGCGATTCGTCCAGTGAAGCGCCAATCAGCTGCTGCGCCACGGCGATGGAGATCGCTGCCACCTGGCCACGCAGGCCGGCCAGTTGCGCGTCGCGTTCCGCCTGGGCTGCCATGCGCGCGTCATTGCGAATGGTTTCCGCTTCCGAACGGGCGTCCTGCTGTACCTGTTGCGCCACTTCCTCGCCGCGCCCACGGGCCTCATCAACAATGCCCTGGGCCTCGACACGGGCCTGCTGCAGGACCTTCTCCGCCTCGGCCGCGGCGTTCATGCGTGCACTGGCCGCCTTCTCGGCGTCCTCAAGGCCGCGCTGGATGCGCGTGCGCCGGTCTCGCAGAACGGCGATGAGCGGATCGTAGACGAAGCGCGTCAGCAGGACGTAGATGACGATGAAGGCGATGATTTGAATCAGCAAATAGCCGAGATTGATTCCTAGAGCTTCCACAGTCGCTTCCCCCCTGCCAGATCAGGACAGCACGAACAGAATGATCAGGGAAACGACCAGGGCGTAGATGGCCACGGCCTCGGCGAATGCCACACCCAGAATCATGTTGGTCTGAATGGTGCCGGTGTGATCCGGATTGCGCGCCATACCCTGGACAGCGCCACCTACTGCGAGCCCGATGCCGATGCCGCCGCCCAGCGCGCCGACCATGGCCAGACCCGCGCCAATCGCCTTGCCTGCCACCACAACTGCTTCTTCCATCTTCCTCACTCCTTCCAGGATCGTGATTGATTGTCGTTGTCAGGTCTTGCCTAATGCGCGCCGGCTGCCGCCTCCTCGTGATGCTCCTCGTCGTGGTGATGGCTGACCGTCGCCAGGCTCATGAAGATCGCCGTCAGCAGGCCGAACACAATGGCCTGAATGATGCCGACGAAAAACTCGAGCAGGAAAAAGGGCCATGGAACAATCACCGGCACCAGGAAACTCATCACAAAGAGCAGGATCGAGCCGGCGAAAATGTTGCCCAAAAGCCTGAAGGCGAAGGACAAAATCTTGGCGAATTCGCCGATCAGCTCCAGCAGACCCACGGCCACGTCAATGCCGCCCAAAGGCGACTTGAGCAGCGTCGAGAAATTGAAGAACTTGGTCAGGTAGCCGATGCCCAGCGCGCGGAAACCCATCACCTGGATCATCACCACGGCGATAAGCGCGATCGCCAGGGTCATGTTCAAGTCGGTGGAGGGAACGCGGATATAGGGCAGGATGACCCAGGGCACGGCGGGGTCGCCAGGTTCCACGTGGTGGTAATCGATCTCGTCCGCATGTTCGTCGTCCGCTGCCTCGTCGGCATGGTCGTCGTCGGACGCTTCTGCAGGGTCGTCGGGTTCCTCCATGGCTGGAATGCCGGAGTGGCAACCGGCGTCCGCCCGCGCCTGCAGGGCTTCACCGCTCATGGTCGCGGCCACGTCCGGGCTGACCCAGGGGCACTGGCCGTTGACGTAGTAAACGCCGCCAAGGGTCGCCGTGTCAAAGCCCTCCAGCAACTCCGTGTGCCCGTCCACTTCATGCACGTGCGGGTGCAGGAAGCCGATGCTGTCGATGCCGGGAATCAGTTCCAGCCAGTTGGAAAGCAAAACGACGACGAAGATCGTCATGAACATCTTGAAGATCGGGCCGAGATAACGTTCGGGCGCGATTCCGCCGATGAAGCCGTAAAGCCCCTCAAAGGCCATCTCGAAGAAGTTGTAGAATCCGCCGCGCGGCACCTCTCCGCCATCCCGCGGCCGGCGGCTGCCAACCACGCGGATCAACACCAGAATGAGGATCCACACCACCACCGAGCCCGCGAAGGTGTTGGTTATCGGCAGACCGAAAACCTCGCCGGACGGGTAAATCTCGCCCGGCAACTGGATCACCGGCACCACCGGCGGCCAGTTGAACATCACCACGAGGCTGGCCAGCACCAGGATCAATGCAATCCAGCGGCGCTTGCCACTCCAGTTCAGGGTCACTGTTGTCCTTCCTCCTTCTGCGCCGCCAGAATGAGACGCGACTGATGTTGCGAGTAACGGTATATCGCCCACAGTGAAAGGGGAATGCTCCCCAGTAACAGTACAAAAACAAACAGCGGCTTCGTGCCCAGCGCCTCGTCCAGCCCCAGCCCGATCAACACCGAGCCGCCGGCGATGAGCACCAGCAACGCGCCCACCTGCGCGATCACTTTCGCTCCCAGCAGCAGCACCGGCCCGCGTTCCGGCCCACCCTCACTCATGAAGACGCTCCGGACGGGGGCAGGCTGTGAAGCCTATCACAGACGAATCCCCTTTTCCAGCGAGCGCCGGCCGAAACTCGAAGGCCCGTCAGGCCTGGAACAGGGCCAGCGCACCCTGCACCGCCCACTCAAAGACCGGCTGCGCGGCCACAGTTCCCAGCAACAGGACGGCCAGGCAGGGCAACGCCAGTGCCCAGCCGGAAGCGCGCGACAGCGGGATCGGCTGGTCTTCATCCGCGCTGCGGTCAACGTACATCACCTTGATGACGATCAAATAATAGTAGAGCGCGACGATGGCATTCAGCACACCGACGATCGCCAGCCAGGTCAGGTCTGCCTGCACGGCCGCATTGAACAGGAAGAACTTGCCAAAGAATCCGGCCGTGGGTGGAATGCCGCCCAGTGACAGCAGCGCGATCGTCATCATCAACGCCAGCCAGGGGCTGCGCCGATTCAGGCCGGCCAGATCGGCGATCGTCTCGCTGCCCGTTGCCTCGCTGAAAAAGACTACCACGGCGAAAGCCAGCAGGTTGGTGAAGGTGTACATAAACAGGTAGAAACCGACCGACGCCACGCCTTGCTCCGTCTGCGACTGGATGGCCGCCACGCCGATCAGGGCGTAGCCGGCCTGGGCGATGGAGGAATAGGCCAGCAAGCGCTTGATGTTGCGTTGCGACAGCGCCAGCACGTTCCCCAGAGTCATCGAGATCACGGCCATCAGCGCCGCCAGGCTGACCCAAAAGGCCTGAATTTCGTGCCCGCCAACCACCAGCGATTGCGGGAACACGGCGATCAGGAAACGCACCAGCAGGGCAAAACTGGCCGCCTTGCTGGCCACGCTGACGAAAGCCGTCACCGGCGTCGGCGCGCCTTCGTACATGTCCGGCGTCCAGAAGTGGAATGGCGCCGCGCCAATCTTGAAACCAAAACCGACCACCACCAGGGTCAGCGCCGCCAGCACCGGCAAGACCGCCTCACCGCTGGCGGCGGGCAATACTTCCGCCAGCGCGTAAATGCTGGTCTGGCCGCTGAAACCGTAGAGAATACTGAGACCGAAGAGCATCAGGGCCGAGGCAAAGGCGCCAAACAGAAAATACTTCATGCCGCTCTCGGCGGAGCGCAGGTCGTCGCGGCGGAAAGCCGCCAGGATGTAGAGCGGGATCGACAGGGTCTCCAGGCCGAGGAAGACCATGACCAGGTCGGCCGCCGCGCTGACCAGACAGGCGCCCAGCGTGGCCACCACCAGGATGAGATAGAACTCCCCCTGGCGGCCGTGCGCCTTCGTGTCGATGGACATCAGCGCCGTCAGGGCCGCACCCAGCAGAATCATCACCCGGAAGATCTGCGCCAGGGTATCGTGCCGCACCATCCCGCCCCAGACGAGCTGGCTTGCGGGGTCCGCCGGAGGCGCCCAGACCAGCGGCGTTACGGCCAGCAGCAGCAGCCCCAGCACAGTCACCCAGGCGATGTTGCGCCGGCGTTCGCCCGGCAGATAAACATCCAGAAACAGGATGATGATCGCCAGAATCGTCAGCCCGACTTCCGGCACAATGGCCGGCAGGCTGCCCAGGAAATCGAAGCCGGCCAATTTATGCCCCTCCCAGGATTGCCAGTACCGGCCCGACGCCGCTGGTAATCATTGGCGCCATCACGCCCGGCAACACGCCCAGAATGAGCAGTGGCGAACCCAGCAGGACCAGCACCACGCGGTCCGTGATGGTGATGTCGCCGACATCCGGATACAGCGTCGCATTGAATTCACCGAGGAACACTTGGCCGGTCACGCGCAGTACGTAGGCCGCCGTGATGACGATGCCCAGCGCTGCCAGCACCACGATGACCGAATAATAGTTGCTCAAAACCAGACCGCCGGCCTGCAGCGTGATCTGCTCCGAGGCCGCCCACATGCCGGTGAAGATGGGATACTCGGCGATGAATCCGCTCAGGCCGGGCATGCCCATGCTGGTCAGGCCGCCAATCACGAAGGCCAGGCCGACCCAGGGCATGCGTTTGATGAAGCCGCCCAGACTGGGGATGTCGCGCGTGTGCGCCTGGTCATAGACCATACCGACACAACCGAAGAACAAAGCCGTCATCGCGCCATGGCTGAACATTTGCAGGCCCGCGCCGGTCATGCCAATCACGTTCATGGTGGCGAAACCCATGCTCACCAGGCCCATGTGACTGACCGAGGAAAAGCCGATCACGTACTTGAAGTCGCGCTGGCGGAAGGCGATGAAAGCGCCGTAGACGACATTGATCAGCGTGAGGAACACAATCCAGGGCAAATGCACCTGTGCGCCTTCAGGCAAGAGTTGTACGCCCGCCCGCAGCGCCGCATAGGCGCCGAGTTTCATCAGCACGCCCGCGTGAATCATGGAAACGGCGGTCGGCGCGGCCACGTGACCGTCCGGGCTCCAGTTGTGGAACGGGAATACCCCCGCCAGCACGCCGAAGCCGATGAAAATGAAGGGGAACCACAGCCGGGCAAAGCTCAGGGTCTCGACGCCGCCGTATCCCGGCACGTCGAATGCGCCGGCCTCGGCCGCCAGCGTCAGGTTGACCATGTCAAAGCTGAACGAGGTCGATCCAGGCGACACAATGCCGGCCGCCATGGCCTGCTGCAACACGGCGGCGCCTTCCGCCGTGCGGAAAAAGCCGTCCGCCACCAGCACCATGGCGATCACGCCCACCAGCGCCACCACCGACCCGACCAGAATGTAGAGCGTCAGCTTCATGGACGCGTACTGGCGCAGTTCCACCCAGCCCCAGGTCGCGATCAGCAGATACATTGGGAAGATGGCCAGTTCGTAGAAGAAGAAAAGCGTGAACATGTCCAGCGACACAAACACGCCGAAGACGCCCGCCACCAGCAGCAGGAAGAAGGCCATGAATTCGCGCGTGCGGTCATCAATGCGCCACGAGACCAGCACACCGGCCAGCGCCACCATGCCGGTCAGCAGCACCATCGGCGCGCTCAGCCCGTCGATGCCGACGTGAAAGCCGATGCCCAGCGAGGGCACCCATTCGTAATGCTCCTCGTAGGCCAGGCCCTCGGCGAACATTTGCGTGCCCGCCATGGGGCTGCCGCTCGCCAGCAAGGCGTCCTGGTTGACGGTGACCTCCGCCACCTGGGCGTTGTAGCCGACGTAGACCGCCAGCGAAAGCAGCAACACCGCCAGCGCCGCCGTGACGGCCACACCGCGTACAAGGTCGCGCCGCTCGCCGTTCATGAACAGAATGATGACGGCCGCGACTATCGGGATGAATACGATGAGGCTCAGTACCGGGAGTACAAGTTCGCTCATCCAGCCAGGCCTCCAAACAGCCGCGTCACCGAGTCGTTGATGACGGGCAGGATCCAGTTCGGCGCCACGCCCGTGACCAACATCAGCACCAGCAGCGGGGCGATCGCCAGCACTTCGCGCGTTTCAATTTCCAGCTGCGTGTCGCGCCAGCGCATGTTGAAGGGGCCATGCAGCACGCTGCGGATGCCCTTGAGAATGTAGGCGCCGGTGAAGAGCAGGCCGATCATCGCCAGCGCGGTCAGCAACGTGAAGACCGGCCAGGCGCCGCGCACGACGAGAAACTCGCCAACGAAACCGTTCAGCCCGGGCAGCCCCAGGCTGGCCATGCTGGTGAAGAGGAAGATTCCGCCATAGATCGGCGCCTTCACCCAGAATCCGCCGTACTGCCTCAGGTCGCGCGTATGTGTCTTGTGATAAATGGCCCCGGCCAGCAGGAACATGCCGGCCGAACTGAGACCGTGGTTGAACATCTGTAACACCGCGCCATTGGTCGCCAGGATCGCGTCCTGCAGACGCTCCGTGCCCCCCGTGATGAACTGCTCGCCCCAGGCCTGGGCAGCGACCGCCAGCCCCAGCACCACAAATCCCATGTGGTTGACCGAGCTGTAGGCCACCAGCCGTTTGATGTCGTTCTGCGCAAAGGCCGCGAAAGCCCCCAGCACCACGCCCAGCATGGCCAGCACCGCGAAGAGCGTGGCCGCATTGGTGGCCGGCAGCCCCAGTATCTGCAGCTCCGCCACCCAAACGTCCGGGAAGAGCGGGATGACCAGTCGCAGGAAACCGTAGGCCCCCAGCTTGAGCATGGCGCCCGCCAGCAACATCGAGCCGGCCGTCGGCGCTTCACTGTGCGCATCCGGCAGCCAGGTGTGGAAGGGCCAGACCGGCACCTTGATGGCGAAGGCCACAAAGAAACCGATGAAGGCGAAGGCCTTGACAGTCTCGATCGGAATGCCGAGGAAGGTGGCGCCGACCGTGTTGGCCAAAACCGGCCAGGTCTCGGTCAGCGTGACCATGTCGAAGCTCGGTGCGCCCAGTTGCGCGGAGACGGCCCAGCCCACCAGTTGCGTGGCCAGCAGGAAGCCCAGCGACCCGCCGAGCGAGTAAATCATGAACTTGACCGAGGCATAATGCCGGCCGGGACCGCCCCACTGGTTGATGAGGAAGTACATCGGCACCAGGCTGAGTTCCCAGAAGAGGAAAAAGGTCAGCAGGTCCAGCGTCACGAAGACGCCCATCAGGCCCGTCTGGAAGAAGAGTAGCAGCGCCATGTGCATGTTGACACGGTCTTCTATCTCCCAGCTAACCAGAATCGCCAGCGGAGTCAGGATGCCGGTCAGCAACACCAGTACGGCGCTGATGCCGTCAATGCCCACGTGCCAGGAAGCTCCCAGCAACTCAAACCAGGGGGTGCTCCGTTCCAGCGCATAACCCGCGCCCGGTTCACCGAGCTGGTAATGCCGAAAGGCCAGCACGGCCAGCGCCGCCAGACCCAGGCCGAGGACCAGCGCCAACCAGCGGATCAGGCGCTTTTGCTG
The DNA here is from genome assembly GCA_021296065.1 of Anaerolineae bacterium. Lineage (GTDB taxonomy): Bacteria > Chloroflexota > Anaerolineae > Aggregatilineales > Phototrophicaceae > JAGWBD01. Next base: position 54,245 of record JAGWBD010000016.1, on the reverse strand, counting down.
CGGCAGAACCAGCAACAGCAGGGCCGCCAGCGCCGGCAACACAACCAGTGCCGACAGCAGGTCCAGGCCGAAGACAGAGTCAATCATGGCAGTCCAGTCCCCACGTCATCCGGCCGTCACCATCGTGCCGGCCGACGCGGCGAAGACGATGCCAATCAATATCGCGGCAATGGCGATGTAAAGCAGATACTGCTGCACCCGACCGGTCTGCAGATGTCGCAGGCGCAGGCCGAGGGCGACGATGCCCTCCGGAATGCCGTCCCCCACCCCGTCGATCAGCCAGGCGTTGAGTACCTTCAGCAGGTCGCCGATCCAGGTGAAGACGCGCCCGATGAGGTGCAGGATGCCGTCAATGATGCCGCGATCAAGGAACTCGTCGACCGCCCGGTGGGCGATCCAGAATGACGGCCTGACGAAAATCCGTTCGTAAAGTTCATCAAGGTAATACTTGTTGCGCAGGATCTCGTGTACTTCCGCGCCCAGCACCTTGATCAGCGGGTCCGCTTCGCCGGCGCGCAAGGGACGGCGCCAGTACATACGATGCCCCAGATACAGCCCGCCCAGCGCCACAATGAAGGAGGTCGCCACCGGCACCAGCATGAATGGCGGCGCCGACACCTGCATGTCCGGCACTGAGGCGAAAAACGCCGTGGCGCTGTTGTGCGGCAGCGCTTCGACAACGAAATGGTGGAAACGGTTGCCGCCCACCGCCTCGGGCGAAAAGAGCGCGCCAAACAGCGGGAAGTCTTCCGGTACGCCGAGGTAACCGGCGAGAATGGCGAAGACCGCCAGGCCCAGCAGCGGCAGGGTCATCGTCACGCTGACCACGCCGCGCCCCAGGCCGGCATGACGCGCCGCCTCCGTGCGCGCTTCGCCGCGGAAGGTCAGGCCCAGCTGCCGCATGGTGTAGAAGGCCGTCAGGAAGGCGGCCAGCGCCAGCAGAATGAAGACGAGCGCGTGTGGCAGATAGCCGTGCGTCACGCCCAGCCAGGCGTCCGCCAGAATCTCGTCCTTGGACCAGAAGCCGGCGGTCAACAGCGGGAAGCCGGCCAGCGAAAAGCCGCCGATCAGGAAAGTGATGAAGGTGACCGGCATGCGCTGTTGCAGGCCGCCCATGTTCATCATGTCCTGCGGGTCGAAGGCTTCTTCGTGCTCGTCGTCATGGCCATGGTGATCGTCATGGTCGTCATCATGGGCATGCTCGTGGACGTGATGCTCGCCATGCTCCATGCCGTGAATGACCGAGCCGGAAGCCATGAAGAGCAAGGCCTTGAAGAAGGCATGGGTGATGAGGTGGAAAGCGGCCGCCACCCAGGCGCCGATGCCCAGCGCGGCCATCATGAAACCCAGTTGCGAAATCGTCGAATAGGCCAGCACGCGTTTGACGTCATTCTGCGCCAGCGCGATGGTCGCGGCGAAGAGCGCCGTGCCGGCGCCCACCAGCGCCATTAGCAGCAGCGGCCCGTTGAAAAGACCGTGGTGCGGGTCCGCGCCGGCCACGAAGAGCGGGAACATGCGGATGACGGCGTAGATTCCGGCGGAAACCATGGCCGCGGCGTGAATCATGGCGCTGACCGGAGTCGGACCTTCCATC
>JAGWBD010000016.1:34238-52636 GCA_021296065.1 Anaerolineae bacterium | reverse complement strand
GGCGATGGTCCCCGGGATGTGGAAGCCGCTGATCAGGGCCGCGGCGCTGCCGCCGAGAATGATGGCCGGCGTCGTCGCCAGCTGCTGCAACACGGCCGGGTTGTAGAGGATCTCGCGAAAACTGAGCGTGCCCGTCTCCAGATACAGGTAGACGATGCCCAGCAGCATGATGACGTCCGCCACGCGCGTGGTGGTGAAAGCCTTGACGGCCGCCGCGCTGGCGCTTTCCTTCTCGAACCAGAAGCCGATGAGCAAATAGGAACAGAGGCCCATCACTTCCCAGCCGACGAAAAGCAGCAGGAGATTGTCGGCCACCACCAGAGTCAGCATGGCGCCGGCAAAGAGTGAAATCAGCGCGAAAAAGCGCGACTGGCGCGGATCATTCGCCATGTAGCCGATGGAATAAATGAAGATGCCCAGCACCGCGATCGGCACCATGAAGAGCATGATGACCGTCAGCGGGTCGACCAGCACCCCCATGTCGAAAGTTGTCGTGCCGGTATCCAGCCAGGGTATGGCGCTGGCAAACACTTCCTCGCCGAAGTGATGCCCGTAACCCCAGCCGAGCGAGACCAGGTGCAGGCTGACGACCAGCGCCAGCAGCACACCCGCCATCCCGATTATCACGCTCAATACGCGGCTCCAGCCACGCACCACCGGCACCTCCATCCCCTCGTAATCGGGATGGTGGCCGCCGTAGGCCTGGTCGGTGGCGGGCAACAGGCGCGCCCGGTTGCTGATGAGCATGATCAGGAAAAAGGCCAGCAGCGGCCCGGCCGGTATGAGCCAGGCAAGCGTGTTGGGGTCGCCGAAGTTGATCTGCATCGTCGTCTCTACCACCTCAGCAGGTTCACGTCTTCGACGATGACCGAGCGCTTCGTGCGGTAAACGAAGAGCAGAATCGCCAGACCGACAGCGGCTTCCGCTGCGGCAATCACAAAGACGAAGGCGGCGAAGGCCTGGCCGCTCATGTCCTGCGGCGCCAGATAGCGCCAGAAGGCCACCAGGTTAATGTTGACCGCGTTGAGCATCAACTCCACCGACATCAAAATGGCCACTGCGTTGCGCCGCGCCAGCACGCCATAGATGCCGATGCAGAAGAGCAGCGCCGCGACGACCAGATACATCCAGAGCGGAATCATGCCTGCCCGTCCTCCTCGTCGCGGGCCACCACGATCGCGCCGATCATGGCCGCCGTCAGAAGGATCGAGGCGACCTCAAAGGGCAGCACAAAGCCGTCACCGGCGACGAGCGCCTCACCAAGCTCCACGGCGCCGCCGACGGTGGCCGACAGGGTCGTCACGTCGCCGGGCGCGCCCCGCCCCCAGACAGGCAGAATGATTCCCACGGCCAGCAGCAGGAAGAGCAGTACGACAGTGATGGCCGAGATCCACCACTGCCGGTTACGCACCTCGCCCAGGCTGGTCATGCTGCGCGTCAGCATGACGGCGAAGACGATCAGGATGGCGATGGCGCCGATGTAGACCAGCACCTGCACCGCGGCCAGAAAGGGCGCGCTGAGCAAGACGAAGTAACCGGCCACGCCCAGCAGGCTCAGAATCAACCAGAGCGCGCCATGCACGAGGTTGCGCGTGGTCACGACGCCAAGGCCACCGCCCAGAATCAAGGCACTGAGGATGGCAAAGGCGATCGTTTGCGCATTCAGTTCGATCATGCCGCCGTCCTCTGCCCGGCTCCGGCCATCATGCCTCCGCCATCCCGCCGGCAGGGGCCGGTTCGCGCACCGCCGCCAGCGCTTCGTCGGCCTTGCGCAGGGTTCGGCCGTGGCGCTGCAGCAGGAGCAGGAAGATCGCGCCAAGGACCAGGTTGCCGGCCAGCAACACCAGGGTTTGCGGCAAATTGGCCAGCAGGTCGTTCGCCAGTTCCGGCGCAGGCCGCAGGCCCAGCACGTCGACCAGACGCAGCAGGAAGGACTGCAGCAAAATGAGCACAATCGAGAGCGGGACCATGAACTTCCAGTTGATGTTCATCACCTGGTCGATGCGGAAGCGCGGTACGGTGTTGCGAATAAGCAGCATGAACAGGTAAACGACCGCCGTCTTCAGCCCCAGCCAGATGAACCCCAGCGCCGGCACCTGGTCGACAAAGGGCCCCCACCAGCCACCGAGAAAGAGCACCGCCGTCAACACGGCGACCGTGAAAACCTGCATGAATTCACCGGCCATGAACATGCCAAACTTGAAGCCGGAATATTCGATGTGGTAGCCGGCGATCAGCTCGGACTCCGCCTCAAGCAGGTCGAAGGGCGAGCGGCCCGTTTCGGCCAGGTTGGCGATGAAGAAGATGATGGCCGCCAGCGGCGACATGACGATGAACCACATGCCGCCCTGGGCATGCGTGAGGTCCTGCATGCCCATGGAGCCCGCCATCAGCACCGGCACCAGCAACGCCAGGATCATCGGCACTTCGTAACTGACGATCAGCGCGATGGTGCGGAAGGCGCCCAGCAGGGCGTACTTGTTGTTGCTGGACCAGCCGCCAATCATCACCTTGACGGCGCCAATCGAACCCACGGCCACAAAATAGAGGATGCCGATGCTCAGGTCCGCCCCGATATGCAGGGGCGTGAAGGGGATGATGGCCCAGATAAGAACGACGGTGGCGAAGGTTATGATCGGCGCCAGATTGAAAAGTACGCGGTCCGCGCCGGTGGGCGTGATGTCTTCCTTGGTCAACATCTTGAGCGCGTCGGCCAGCGACTGCAGCAGGCCGTAGGGTCCGACGCGGTTGGGGCCAATGCGGTCCTGAATGCGCGCCGCAAACTTGCGCTCGATCCAGATGAGCAGGATGACCGTCAAAAGCGGCACCGTGGCCACAATCACCACCCCCAGCAGCAGGGACAGCAGATTGGCGATGTCGCCATGCCAGCCGGCCCGCACCAGACAGGGCGCCAGCGTGTTGATGAAATCGACACAGGTCGTCAAGACGTCGCCCCCCGTCAGACCCATTCCAGCGCGCGTTTGCGCCAGGCATAAATCAGGGCGTCGGTCAGCAAAAAGATGAACAGGAATCCCGCACCGTAGGCGAACCAGTCGAGGCGTTCATAGGCCACGGCCCAGGGGAAAAGAAAAATCATCTCGACGTCAAAGATCAGAAATACGAGACCATAGATGTAATACTGCACACGGAATTGCACCCATGTGTCGCCCACGGTCTCGACGCCGCTTTCATAGGTCTGTTTCTTGAGCGCGTTGGGTTTCTTGGGCCGCACCAGCCAGGCGCCGATGATGGGCAGCGCCGGGAAGACCCAGGCGATGGCGAAAAAGACTCCGACAAAGGCCCATTCGTTCAGCGTTTCCATTGCCGTGCAGGGCCCCCGTTTCCGCCCGCCTTCAGCTGCCGCGTGGCCGGATTGTGCCAAAATGGACAAGCGGGCGAAGTATAGCAAAGGCAATTTACAGTCGCAAGTCGCAACTGACCGGCCCGACCCTGTTGTCGGCCAAACTCGCGCCAGGCCTGCCGCGCCTGTAGACTGGTCGCCATGTACCGCATTGTCCGACCCGCCGCCGCGGACTGGGAGCGCTTTGTCCAGCAGCATCCGCGCGCGCACGTGCTGCAATTGCCCGCCTGGGGCGCGCTCAAGGCCGCGTATGGCTGGCAGGTCCTGCGCGTCGGCCTGACCCCCATGGACAGCGAGGAACTGGTGGCCGGCGCGCAGATGCTGCTGCGCCCGCTCGGACGCGTGGGCAAGCTCGCCTACCTGCCCATGGGTCCCCTGCTCGGCGCCAGGGACCAGTGGGACGCCCTCTGGCCCGCCCTGCACCGTCGCGCGGGCCGCAGCCGCGCCTTCATGCTCAAGTGGGAACCGGGCCATGACCCCGATTACACAGTGCAGCAACTTGACGCCTGGCGCTTCCGCAGCAGCGACCACAACATCCAGCCGCCGCGCAGCCTGCTGATCGACCTGCGCCAGGACGAGGACGGCCTGCTGGCGCGCATGAACCAGGGGACGCGCCGCAAGATCCGTCTCGCTCACAAAAACGGGGTGCGCTGCCGTCCGGGCAACGCCGCCGACCTGCCGGCCTTCACGCAGCTGATGAGCGAGACCGGCCAGCGCAACGCCTTTGGCGTTCACGAGCCCGACTACTATTGCCGCGCCTTCGAACTCTTCGTGCCCCAGGGCAACGCCGCCCTGTGGCTGGCAGAGCATGAGGGGCAGCTGCTGGCGGGCGTCATGGTCTTCAGAGCGGGCCGTCAGGCCTGGTACCTCTACGGCGCGTCCGCTTCCCACAAGCGCAATCTGATGGCCAGCTACGCCGCCCAGTGGGCCGCCATCCGCTGGGCCAAAGACCATGGCTGTCGCCGCTACGACCTGTGGGGCGTGCCCGATGCCGCTCCGGTGACGCTTGAGGCCAGCTTTCAGACCCGCCGCGACGGCCTTTGGGGCGTGTACGGCTTCAAACGCGGCTGGGGCGGCGAGCTTTGCCGCAGCGCCGGCGCCCTTGACCGCGTCTACAACCCCTTGCTGCATCGCCTGTACCGCGTCGCCCTCGCCTTTCGTCGTCACGGACAGGCGCTGGATTAAATGTTGCGCCAGCAGGAGATCCACGATCGCGCGGACTGGAACGCGCGACTGCGTAATTTGTCCGGCGCGCACGTGTTGCAGACCTGGGAGTGGGGCGAATTCAAACGCGTCACGACTGGCTGGCAGCCGCTGCGCCTGGCCTTGCTGCAGGGCAAACAGACAGTCGCCATGGTCTCCATTGGCATGCGCCGTCACGGGCCGCTGCGAGTCATGTACGCGCCGCGCGGGCCGATACTCGCCTGGGAAGACGCGACCTTGCGCGCGGCCGTGCTGGAGCATTTGCAGGGCATAACCCGCCGTCATGGCGCGCTCTGGCTCAAGATCGACCCCGACCTGCCCCTCGCCAGCGGTTTGCCCGGCGCCGTCGAGGACCGCCCGCATCCGCCCGGCCAGGCCCTGGTGCAGGAACTGGGAGCGCGCGGCTGGCGCCTGTCAGCCGATCAGGTCCAGTTCCGCAACAGCATCCAGATCGACCTGTCCGCCAGCGAAGATGAACTGCTGGCCTCCTTCAGCCCCAACACACGCCGCAAGATTCGCCTCGCCGAACGCCGCGAGGTCCAGGTCCGCGTCGCCGGCGTCGACGATCTGGACATGCTCTACGGCCTCTACCGCATCACCGGCGCGCGTGACGGCTTTCTCATTCGGCCCGCCGCCTACTATCGCCAGGCCTGGGGCGACTTCCTGCAGGCCGGTCTGGCCCAGGCCATGATCGCCGAATATCGCGGCGTGCCGCTGGCCCAGGTCATTCTCTTTCACTTCGGCGAGCGATGCTTCTATTTCTATGGCGCTTCCACCAACGAGCAACGCCAGCGCTTGCCCAACCACTTGCTGCAATGGGAGGCCATCCGTTGGGCGCGGGCGCAGGGCTACCGCCTCTACGACCTCTGGGGCGCGCCCGACGTCTTCGATGAAAGCGACCCGCTCTGGGGCGTTTACGGCTTCAAACGCGGCTTTCGCGGCCGCATCACGCGCGGCGTGGGCGCCTGGGATTACGCACCTTCGCCCCTGTTCTACCGACTCTGGAACGCGGCATGGCCGCGCTTGCAGCGACTGCGCCGCCTGCGTTGACCTGCAGCAGCAGTTCCGGAATGTTCAGCAGAAAGCGCAGGCCCAGCCAGTAGAAAGCGGCCACCTCGCGCAGGACGTAGGCCACGTGCCACGTCAGCGGTGGATCGGGCGCCGGACTGGTGAGCACGGGCTGACCGATGCGCTCGAAGAGCCAGCGCGCCCGCAGCAGATGGTAGCCGTCACTGACGAGAATCACGCGCTGCCAGCCGCGGGCCTCGATCAGCGCCTGGCTGAAGCGGGCATTCTCTTCCGTGCTGTGGCTGCCTTCCTCCAGCAGAATGGCATCCGCCGGCACGCCCTGCCCCTGCAGAATTTCACCGCAGACCGCCGCCTCGCTGCGGCTGCGACCCGCGCCGGTGCCGCCGCTGCAAATGACGTGGGATGCCAGGCCGCGCTGTAACAGCCCGGCCACGTGGCGAACGCGCCGCGCCATCGCCCGGCTCGGCCGGTCGCCCGGCTCCAGACCGGCGCCCAGCAGCACGATGACGTCGGCCGGGGCGGCCTGGTCGACGCGGCTGTAGAGCACAACCGCCAGCGCCGGCAGCAGGATGGCAATCAACAGGAGCGCGAGGACCATACGCGCCAGGCGGCGCCTCACTGCGCCTGGGAGCCGCGTCCGAGCACCCGGCCGAGTTGCTCCATGTGATCTATGTCGTGCAGGACCGTGTTGATGGCCAGTTGCAGGATGGTCATGTCCCCGGTTTCGGGATGCACGCCGGGACGCGTCAGTGCCTCGTCTTCCAGGCCCTCCAGCCAGTCAATGAAGGCCTCGCGCTCTCGCGACCAGCGCCGCCAGGTGGCTTCCAGATTCTGATTCGCATAACGGTTTGCCTTGACCAGTTCGAGCTGGTCGACAGAGGGAAAACGTGGATTGTCCTCGACCAGCATCCTGCGGGCGCGGTCGAAAAAGATGCTTTCAAAGTCCGCCAGGTGACATAGAATCTCCACGGCGTTCCAGCCCTCGGCGCCATCGCGCAGCGACCTGGCATCCGCCGCGGTCACGCCCTGTAGCAACATGGCGACGAGTCCCTGGTTCTTGCGCAAGCTGCGCAAGACCTTGTCACGATTCAGGATCGGCATCGAATTCTCTCAATTTTGCGTAGCGAAACGCCCGGCCTGGTTCAGCACTCACTAAACCCACAAGTCGGACAACTGCGACAGCCCTCCGCGTGGATCAGGGAATAGGTGCCGCACTCCGGACACATGTCCGCATTGCGGAAATGGTTCTCCAGCGTCGCCGTGGCGGCCGCCACCGCCTGCGACTCGGCGTGAATCGGCAAGTCCAGCTGGCGCGGCTTGTCCTGCTCGAAGAACTGCTCGTTGAGCACCGAGGCCACCACGTCCGGCAGCGAACGGATGCGCTGAGCGCCCAGGCCGGCCGTGCGCGCGCCGCCGATGCCACTCAACTGGGCGACGACCAGACGCAGCATTTCCATCCGGTTGGCCGGCGCGGTGGTGCGCAGTTGCAGGGAAATCATACGGCCCAGACCCTCGGCATCGGCCTGCAGATCGCTGCCGGCCTTGCCCACCATGATGAAGACCTCGAAGGGGTTGCCCTGCTCGTCGCGGTTGATGGTGATGTAGGCCGTGCCAAAAGGCGACTTGCGGCTGACTGTTACGCCCTGCAGTTGCTTCGGCCGCGGATAGACCTTGTGCGGCGTGGAAACCTGCTCGACGGGTGTGTCGTGGTCGCCGTCCTCGTCGGCCAGCATCAGCACCTGCTCGTCGCGGCTGCCGTCGCGATAGATCGTGCCGCCCTTGCAACCCAGTTCATACATGTACTGGTAGAGTTCCTCGACCTGCTCCACCGTATAGTCGGCCGGAACGTTGCAGGTCTTGCTCAGGCTGCTGTCGACCCAGCGTTGAATGGCCGCCTGCACCTTGATGTGCTCCTGCGGCGAAAGGTCCATCGCGGTGACGAAGTGTTCAGGCAGGCTGTTGGCGCCCGGGTTGTCCTGGTACCACTCCTGCACCAAAGGCACCTGCTCCTCGTGCAGACCAAGGCGGCTCTTGCGGAAATACATCCAGGAGAAGAAGGGTTCGATGCCGGTGGAGGTGTTGACCATGGTGCCGGTCGTGCCGGTCGGCGCCTGGGTCAACAAGGTCACGTTACGGATGCCGTGTTGCAGCACCTTGTGCCGGACGTCGGCGGGCATCTGCTGCATGAAACCGCTTTGCACAAATTGCTCGCGGTCCAGTTGCGGGAAGCTGCCTTTCTCGATCGCCAGCTCAATTGACGTCTCGTAGACCTCACGCGCCAGGAAACCGTAGAGGCGATCGATAAAACGCACGGACTCGTCACTACCGTAGCGAATGCCGAGGCGAATCATCAACTCGGCCAGACCCATGTTGTTGAGGCCAACACGACGCTCGGACAGTTGCTGTTCGCGGTTTTCCTCATAGAAGTATGGTGTGGAGTCAATGACGTTATCGAGGAATCGCGTCGCATGGCGCGCCGTCCGGCCCAGAGCCTCCCAGGCGACGTCATGCGTTTCCGGGTCGTAGAACTTCGCCAGGTTGATGGCCCCCAGGTTGCATACGCCCCAGGCCGGCAAACTTTGCTCGCCACAGGGGTTGGTACTAATCAGGCTGGCAAAATTACGACTGTTGGACATCCGCTCTGTGCGTTCACGGAACCAGACACCCGGCTCCGCGCTGGCCCAGGCGCTTTTGATGATGGCGTTCCAGATGACGCGCGCCTTCACCGTGCGGATGTGCTGCACCGGCCGGCCGGCCGCCTGCCACGCCTCCAGGTCGCCATCCCAGAGCTCGTCGTAACCCTCCACCGCGGTATCAGGGAACACCAGGTCCCAGTCATCGTCGGCGCGCACAGCTTCCATCAGCCGGTCGGATACGCCCACGCTGATGTTGGCGTTGGTGATGTTGCCGGCCTGCTGCTTGCTCTCAATAAAGTTGAGGATGTCGGGGTGCCAGTCGTTGAGGATAAGCATCAACGCGCCGCGCCGACTGCCTCCCTGCTCAATGAGGCCGGTGACGAAACTGTAGAGCGCGCCCCAGGAAACGGCGCCGCTGGAGCGCCCGTTCACACCGCGCACGTAACTGTGGCGCGGCCGCAGGCTGGAAATGTTAATCCCCACGCCGCCACCGCGGGACATAATCTCCGTCATCTGCGAAAGGGTCTGCATAATGCCCTCGCGCGTGTCCCTCGGTGAAGGGATGACGTAGCAGTTGTACCAGGTCAGTTCCTGATCTGTGCCGGCCGCTGTCAGGATGCGTCCGGCGGGAACAAATTTCCAGTCTTCAAGGGCCTCGCGGAAATTATCCTGCCATATTTGGCGCAATTCGGGCGTGTTTTCCGCCGCCGCGACGCCGGCCGCGACCCGTTCCATCATGTCGGCCGGGTCGGTTTCAAGCGGTTTGTCAACGTTTTCGATGTCACGTTTGACGAGGGTCTCGTCCAGCAGTCGCACTGTCACCTGCGGAAGATCAAGTTCGATGATTTCGCCGATTTCTCGCTGGCCGGTCTGGCTGTCAACAACCACGATAACCGTGTCGCCGACAGCGAGCGTCGATCGCGCGACGTCCTTCAGGGCATAGCGGTCCAGAAAGATCTTGTAGCCCAGTTCATTGAGCATGCCCACCCTGATGTCTGTCGCGCCAGAGGCCATGAATTGGCCCTCCCCCTGTTCCCATGGTTCCCTGCCAACCAATAAAGAATGCTGCATTGTCTCGGGATTCAACTGCTCAACCCCGCAAATATACAATCATGCCTTTTACTGAAGCCGGATCCAAAGACTAACAAAGTGAAATCACAATAAGCAACAACATATTGCACTAAAATGTTGACTTGTTTTGCACGTATTTTGTCGACAGATTCTCCGTCCTGGCGCTGCCTGGCACACCCACTCCGACCCACAACACATTAATGAGTCATCATGTACAAGAAACTGTCACAATGCGTGGCAATGGCACGATCGCACTCGCGACGCGCACTTCCGCCGTTGCGTCCGAGCACTTACCTGCGCTTACGCAGGAAAGTCGGAATCTCGATGTCGTCCTCATCGTAGACGACCGGCGAATCCGGCGAGGGCGGCGGGGCGAAGGGCGTTTTTTGCTCGCCTTCTCCTTCGCCGGCGGGATCCCGGGCCACCTCGACCTTGCGTGACGGCCTCTGTGGCGTCGGTCGCGCTGCAATGCCGCGCGCCGTGCGCGCCTGGTCGAAGCCGGTGGCAATCACAGTGATGCGGACTTCGTCGCCCATCGTTTCGTCCACCTGGGCGCCAAAGATCATGTTGACGTCGGGGTGCGCGCTTTCCTTGATGATGGCCGCCGCTTCATTAATCTCGAAGAGCGTCATGTCGCCGCCGCCGGAGATGTTAAAGAGGATGCCGCGTGCCCCGTCAATGGTGACGTCCAGCAGGCTGCTGGATATGGCATTTTCCGCCGCCGTTCGGGCGCGATCATCGCCCACCGAACTGCCCACCGCCATCAAGGCCGCGCCACCCTCGGACATGATAGTGCGCACGTCCGCGAAGTCAAGATTGATGAGCGCCGGTACGGTGATGAGCTCGGAAATACCCTGGATGCCCTGACGCAACACGTCATCCGCCAGCGAAAAGGCCTGCTGCAGAGTCGCCCGTTTATCGGCAATTTGCGCCAGGCGATCGTTGGGAATGGCGATCAGCGTGTCGACCTGGGCCTTGAGCGCCGCAATGCCGTCCTCGGCCACCTTGGCGCGCCGCGCGCCTTCAAAGGTGAAGGGTCGCGTGACCACGCCGATCGTCAAGGCGCCCATTTCCTTGGAAATCTGGGCAATGATGGGCGATGCGCCGGTGCCCGTACCGCCGCCCATGCCGCAGGCGATGAATACCATGTCCGCGCCGCGCAATACTTCGTAAAGCTCGTCCTGGCTTTCTTCAGCAGCCTTGCGACCAATCTCCGGGTTGCCGCCGGCGCCGAGTCCCTTGGTCAGTTTGTCGCCGATACGGATGCGCGTGCTGGCCTGTGAAAGCGTCAGCGCCTGGCTGTCCGTATTTACGGCAACAAACTCAACGCCGCCCAACCCTTCGTTAATCATTCGGTTGACAGCGTTGCTTCCCCCGCCACCAACCCCGATCACCTTGATCTGGGCGAGGTTCTCGCCACTCCCGAACTCGGGATTCACGCTTTCCATGGCTGGCATCCTCCGGCACGTATCGAAGCGACGGGCCTGTCACCCGCTTCCGGACGAAGATTATACACACTTAACAATAGTTTCACAAAAACAATTTCATTGCTCCTGGTTTTCGGGCAATAGGCGTCGAAACAGTCCGCCAAGCCAGTTCCCAAGCCCTTCACCTGGCGCGAGACCCACGCCGCTACCTCCACGCGCCTCCGCCGATTCCATCTCCAGCCCCAGCCCCAGCAGACCCACGCTGGTGCTGTAGGCCGGGCTCCGTAACGCGTCCGCCATCCCGGTCAGGCGCTCCGGTAAAGCCATTCTAACCGGTAATCCCAGGGTTTCCTCTGCAACGCCGCGGATACCCGGCAATTGTGAACTGCCGCCGGTCAGCACGGCGCCGGCGCGCAAGAATCCATCGTAGCCTGTTCGCCGTATTTCCCGTTGCACCAGTTCGAAAATCTCGGTTGTGCGGAATTCCAGCACTTCGGCCAGTTCGTTGCTGTGCACCTCGGTCGGCAAGCCCTCGCCAAAGGATTGTACAGAAAAAGTCTGCATCAGGTTGACGGAACGGCGTCGGGCATGACCGTGTTGAATCTTGACCGCCTCGGCTTCTTCAAAAGGCACGTGAATCCAGTGCGTAACATCGCCGGTCAGATGGTCGCCACCCACGGCGATCACCGCAACGTGCCATACCGTGCCTTCTATAAAAATGGCAAGGTCGGTCGTGCCACCGCCTATATCAATAACAATGGCGCCCATTTCGCGCTCTTCCGGCGTCAGCACGGCATGGCCCGACGCAAGCGCGTTGAGCACAAAACGGTCAACCTTGAGCCCGGCTCGCACCACGGCATCTTCCAGATTGGCGATACAGGAAGAAAGCGCAGTGATGATATGCGCTTCAAGTTCAAGACGAAAACCGTGCATGCCCACCGGGCTGCGCACTCGCTCCTGACCATCAATGGAATACTTGCGCGGCACCACGTGCAACACCTCGCGATTGTGCGGGATGGAGATGGCGCGCGCAGCCTCCAGCACCCGACTCATGTCTTCGCGATTGACCGCCCGCTGGCCGGTGATGCCAATCATGCCGCGGTTGCTGCTGGAAGCGATATGATCGCCGGCAACGCTGACAAAGGCGCGATCGATAACGTAACCGCTGCTGCGTTCAGCCTTGTTAACCGACTCCGTGATCGCGCCGGCGAGCGCCTCGATGTCGCTGACGATGCCCTTCTTCATGCCGCGCGCGGCTTCGATGCCCACGCCGACTATGAAGATGTCATCCTCCCGCACCTCACCCACGACGGTGCAGACCTTGCTGGTGCCGATATCCAGGCCAACGACCAGCTCGCCCATATCGACGCTACTGACTCCCTGCAACTGTGTAATATGGCGTGTGCGGGTTCGCGACGTTGATCTCCAGCGGCTGGATGCCGCGCCGCGACAGGTCTCCGACAAGCGCTTCGTATATCAGCATGCGGTCCGCCATCCCCGCGCCCGAACCCAACCACACTTGCCAGCCGCCCGCAGCAGTATACCCCAGCCCCTTGTCCGGGTGATAACTCAACTCCTGCAATTCCGGCTGCAGTCCCTGCACCTGCAAGGCGCCGTTGACTATGTCTTCCTCCAGCGCCACGCTGGGCGCGGGCAGCCCGCCCGGACTGGCGCGCCCCCGCCCCAGCAAAAGGTCGCTGCGCTCCTCTCGCTGCAACATGACCCGCCCCTGCAGGTCGATCCAGGTCGTGACACCGCTTTCCTCCCAGGCCAGCGCCGGCTGGCGCTCTTCCAGTGAAATCCTGAGCATGTCCGGCGGCCAGCCCGGATGCACCTGCGCATCCGCCACCGAGGACGAGCGCAGGATATTTTCACGCACTGCATCGACATTAACAAAGAATATGTGTTGGCCGGCGACATCGGCCAGGGCAAAAACCTCTTCCCGTGTCAGATATTGCTGTCCTTCCACGCGCAGCGAGTGCACGTAAAACACGTCCACGTTGAAAAACACCACCAGTGCGGCAACCAGCAGAAGCGTGATCAACGCGCTTGGCAGACGCCAGCCAGGAAAGACAGTGCCGCGCAAACCGCCATGCTGCAGTTCAGCCCGCGCCACGCCGGCCAGCGGCCCGCGCCAAATGCCGGGCTGCCGCGCGCTGCGGCGTTGGCTTTCCCGCGATCCTGCGCCTGAAACGCGCTCCGCCATCGCCTTCGTCCATGTCCGCTGAATCTGTAATTGTAGGCCAGTCACGGGAGACTGTCCAGAACTACCAGCTTGCGCCCAGCAACTCGATTTCCGGTTCCAGTTGCACGCCCTGCTCGCGCAATACGCCCTCCTGCACCAGCAGCACCAGTCGACGATAGTCGTCCGCGCTGGCTTCTCCCGGGTTGATGAAGAAGTTGGCATGCAGGGTGGATACCTGCGCCGCGCCGCAGCGTACGCCCTTCAGCCCGCTGGCCTCAATCAGCCGGCCGGCGAAATCGCCCGGCGGGTTGCGAAAGATGCTGCCCAGACTGGCGCCCGGCGGTTGACTGCGTTTGCGGGCGACATTGAAGGCCGCCATCCGCGTCGCGATGCGCGCAGGGTCGTCCGGCTGGAGCGCGAGGGTCGCTTCCAGCACAAGCCAGTCACGCGTCGCGCGGCGTTTCAGACGGGTATTGCGGTATTCGCCTCCGAGGTCAGCGGCTGTCAGCGTCCTCAGCGTGCCGTCGGCTTCCAGCAACTTCGTCTCCAGCAGCATCCCCGCCACGTCTCCGCCATGTGCGCCGGCATTGTTGATGACCGCGCCTCCCAGGGTGCCGGGCACACTCACGGCCCATTCCAGGCCAGCCAGCCCGCGCGCCTGACATTGCCGCGCCAACGCCATCAGACCGCTGCCGGCGGAGGCGCGCAGCCAGCCATCGCCGAATGCCATCTGCTGTACGCGATTAATAAGGACCAGACCGCGCAATCCCTCATCCGCGATCAGCACGTTGGCGCCGCCGCCCAGCGCGCGAAAGGGCATTTCCCGCTCCTGCGCATGATGCAGCGCGGCCACCAGTTCCTCACTTGATTCGCGCGCGCTGTAAAGCCAGTCGGCCGGCCCGCCAAGACGGGCTGCCGTGTAACGCGCCAACGGCACGGCGCTTTGTAGCCTGCCGACCTGCAACTCTTCAGACGCTGCGGGCGGCACCGGCATCCCCCCCGCCACGCGCCAGAAACTGCTCGCCGATACGTGGCGCGTCACCGGCGCTTAAAATGAGGATCAGCGCAGGCCCTTTCACTTCGCGCACAAGAAGTTGCAGCGCGTCCGCGCCGGTCGGCGTGTGCCGTGCCCGTGGTCGCGCCACAGCGGCGGCCAGCGACGCACCGTCCAGGCCGGGCAGCGGTTCCTCGCGCGCGGCATAGATGTCGGTGACCAGCAGTTCGTCGGCATCCGCGAAGGCAGTGACGTAACCGGACTGCAGGGCCTGGCTGCGACTGTAGGTGTGCGGCTGCCACAGCGCCCACAGTCGATGGCCTGGCCAGCGCGCCCGCGCCGCCGCCAGGGTCAGGCGAATGGCGGTGGGATGATGGGCATAGTCGTCGATTACCAACACGTCATCGACGACGCCACGCAGCTCCAGGCGTCGGCCCGTGCCACGAAAGGCCGCCAGCGCCGTTGCGGCCGCGGCAAAGGGCACGTTTTGCTGAATTGCCACGGCCAGGGCGGCCAGGGCATTGCGCACGTTGTGCTCGCCGGGCAGGCGCAAGGTAACAGGGCCGGCGACCCTGCCCTGATGCAGCGCCTCGAATTCGCTGCAGCCATCGCCGCGCAAGTGCAGCTGCCGTGCCTGCCACGTGGCCTCCCGTTGACTGCTGAAGCCTTGCACAGGTAGACCCTGCGCGCGCCGCTCCTCCGCCAGTTGCGCGGCAGCCGGGTCATCCAGGCAGGCAATCAGGGGGCCGGTCTCCGGCAACAAATTAATGAATCGCCGGAAGGCACCCAGCATGGCTGCATGGTTCGGAAAGCAGTCGGGATGGTCGTATTCGGCGCTGCCCAGTACGGCGACGTCCGGTCGCAGGCCGAGAAACATGTGGTCGTATTCATCCGCCTCAACGACGAAGGCCGCTCCCTTGCCCGCCGCCGCATTGCTGCCCAGGTCAGGCGCCACGCTGCCAATGATGTAACCCGGCTCCCGCCCGCTGGCCTGCAGAATATGGGCGATCATGGCGCTGGTCGTCGTCTTGCCGTGGGTGCCGGCCACAGCCACAACCTCGCGCCCATGCATCAGGTCGGCGATGAAGTCCGTGCGACGGACGACCGTAAGGCCCTGTACCCGCGCTTCCACCAGTTCGGCATGCTGCTCCGCTATGGCAGATGAGGCCAGCACCAGGCGTGCCGCGCCGATTCGGGTCGCATCCACGCCCTCGTAAATGCTGGCGCCTTCCCTTTGCAGCGCTTCCGTTAGCGCATTGAGTTCGCGATCGGAACCACTGACGCGATAGCCCTGTTGCAGCAACACGCGGGCGATCGCGGACATGCCGGCGCCCCCAATGCCGACGATGTGCACCCCTTCACCTGGCTGGAGTCGTGAAAGGGGGTTGTCCTGCGCCATGGTCTGTCGCGGCGCTGTCGGGATCTCAGGCATGGCTGCCCGCCAGGTCCAGCAATTCCCGGGCCAGTTTGCGGGCGCCGTCCGGAGCTGCCAGGGCCGACGACGCGCGTCGCATCCGCTGCAGCCGCTCCTCATCCTGCAACAAGGCGCGCAGGGTCGGCAGCAATTGCGTTTCCAGTTTGGCGTCTTCCAGCGTCAGCGCGGCGCCGCGTGCTTCCAGCCAGTCGGCATTGGTCTTCTGGTAGCGCCAGGCCCAGGGATAGGGCACCAGTACCGCCGGCAGACCGACAAAGGGAAATTCGCCCAGCACGCTCGCGCCGGCGCGACTGAGCGCCAGGTCCGCCGCCGCCTGGGCCTGCCCCATCTCGTGATGCAGGTAGGGAAAGGCATGATAGGCGGAAGCATCCGGCAGCGCGTCGCGACGGGACTCGATCTCCGGCCAGTCGAGGACACCGCTGACGTGCAGGACCTGAAACCCGTCCGCCAACAATTGAGGCAGGATAGACTGCAGCGCGCGGTTGATGCTGCGCGCGCCCCGGCTGCCGCCAAAGACCAGCAGAACGCGTCGTTGTGGATCGAGACCAAAGTGCGCCTGACCCTCCGCTCGCGTCGCAGCCATGAATTGCTGGCGCAGGGGATAGCCCGTGACGACGGTCGGAACATCGGGAAACCAGCGCTCTGATTCAGGCACAGTCACCGCAACCCGGCTGACGAAGCGGCGCAGTAGCCGGATCGTGGCACCGGGTTCAATGTCCGGCAAAAACACCAGGGAGGGTACCCGCAGCAGCCAGGCGGCCAGGGCCACAGGCAGATTGCTCCAGCCGCCGGTCAACAGCAGGCTGTGGGGCCGCAGCCGCAACAGCAACCACAGCGCTATCACCAGACCCAGCGCCAGGCGAAACAGGCTCACCAGGCGTCGGGGCCAACTGACCCCGGCCACAGGCCCGGCAGGAATGGCGTGGCAGTCAGCAAATGGAACATCTGCGCGAGCGACAAGTTTTTCTTCCAGGCCGCCACTGCCTGCAAAGTGCAGCTCGACCTGCGGGCAAAGCTCAGGCAGGGCCGCGGCGACGGCCAGGGCGGGATAAACGTGCCCGCCGGTCCCCCCCGCTGCGATCAGGATTCGCAATCAGTCCCCTCCGTTCCTGCAGGGCGGCCTGACGGTAAGGCAGACGACTGACGCTCAGCAGCAGGCCGGTTCCCGCCATCAACACCACCAGCGAAGAGCCGCCGAAACTGACAAATGGCAGGGGCGTCCCGGTCGATGGAACCACGGCCGTGATGACCGCGATGTTGAGCAGCGCCTTGACCGCGATCCAGACCGTGAGACCGGCAGCCAGCAGGGCGCCAAAGGGATCGCGGGCGCGCCGCGCCACGTAAAAGCCACGAATCACCAGCAGCACGTAAATCAGGAGAACGAAGGTCATGCCCAGCACCCCCATTTCCTCACCGATCACGGCGAAAATGCTGTCCGTATGAGTCGCGGGCAAAAAGCCGAATTTCTGTCGTCCGTTGCCCAGGCCCACGCCGGTCCAGCCGCCATTGAGAAAGGCAATGATGGCCTGCTGCACATGATAATTGGCCTGGGTCAGGTCCGTCACACCGGCCAGGTAGGTCGTTACCCGGTTGGGCACGTAATCGGGCAGGAGGCCCAGCCAGGTGACAAGCAACATGACCAGTGAGGTCAAGCCGAATGTGCCCAGCAACTGGCGCAGGTCCGCGCCAGCCAGAAAAAACATCACGGTTGACGTGACGATGATGATGGCTGCCGTGCTGAAGTCCGGCTGCAGAAAAATCAGCCCGGCAACAACACCCACGATCACCGAGAAAGGGAACAGACCATAGCCGATACTGCGGATTTGCCCGCGACGGGAGCTGAGCCATGCGGCCATGTAAAGCACGATAACCAGTTCGGCGGCTTCACCGGGCTGAAAGGAACCGGCAATCAGCGCCCGTCGCGCGCCAAAGGTGTCGTCACCAAAAAGCCAAACCGCAACCAGAAAACCAATGGTGATGAGCAGGAGCCAGACGACCATGCGCCGCAGAAAACGATAGTCCAGCAGCGCCAGCACAACCAGACCGACGCTGCCGATAAGTATGTTGCGAATGTGGCGCAACAGCATTTCGATTTCGCTGCCGAAACTCTGATAACTCCAGTCAAAGGTCGCGCTGTAGACCATCAGGGTGCCGATGACCAGCAGGATGCCAACCAGCAGCAGCAACCAGCGATCGATTCCGCGGGCCAGTTCACTCCAGCTGTAGCCTCGCCTGATGCCGCCCGCAGCCGGCGCCATGACGGCCACCCGCGATTGCGCCTGTTGGCCCTGAACGTTACCCGCATCCCGCAGTTCGGCGTCCGACAGCATCGCTTACAGCGCCTCCACCAGTTGGCGGAAATGGGCGCCGCGTTCTGCGAAATCCCTGTAGGCATCGAAACTGGTGCCGCCGGGTGAAAGCAGCACGACGTCGCCGGCCCGCGCGCGCCCGGCGGCCAGGGCGACGGCCTCGCCCAGCCCCGTTACGTTGCAAACCGCTGCCTCCATGCCGCCCAGCGCTCGCGTCATGTCGTAAATCCGCTCACCGAAGTGCCCAAAAGTGATGATACAACGCGATTTCTGCAGCGCCAGCAACAACATGTCCTCCCAGGGCAGACGCTTGTCCTTGCCACCGGCAAGCAGAATCAGGGGGTCGTCATAGCTGTGCAGGGCTGCCAGTACCCGCTCCGGCGCTGTGGCAATACTGTCATTGACCCAGGTGACTCCCTTGAACTTGCGCACGGTCTCAAGGCGATGAGGTACGCCGTTGAAGTTACGAATGGCCTGGACCATCGCTGTCGCCGCGACGTCCGCCGCGCCCGCCGCGGCGCAGGCCGCCAGCAGATTCATTAAATTATGCGGGCCTGGCAAGGGGCTGTCCGTCCTTGCACAAACCCGTTGCGCCTTGCCACTTTCTGTGCAGCGACCGCACAACCACAGGTCGTTTTCCTGGTACCAGGCGCCGTCTCCCGGCGGTCTGTCGCTGCCAAACCAGACCTTCCCGCCCCGCACCTGCGACTCCAGAGCGCGGCTGCCTGCATCGTCGTGTCCGAGAATG
>JAGWBD010000016.1:0-34103 GCA_021296065.1 Anaerolineae bacterium | reverse complement strand
CGTCTCCGGCATGCATCCTGTGGAGATCATCAAGCAGCACATGACCGATGTTGCCGCCCGTCCACACCTGTCTGCCCGCAGCCTGCAACATGGCCGCCACCAGCGACGTGGTGGTGGTCTTGCCGGCGCTGCCGGTGATGCCGATGACGGGCGCCGGGCAACGCTCCAGGAAAAGCTGCGCATCATTCGTAAGCGGGATGTCGCGCGCCTGCGCTTCCCGGACCAGAGGCGCGTCCAACGGGACCCCGCCGGACAGGCAGATCAGGTCCGTTTCATCGAGCAACTCTTGCGAGTGATCGCCGCTGATGAACTCGACGTTGGCGCCCGGCGGCAGCTCGTCCAGCACCGGCTCAATGGGCTGACGATCGCTGACCGTCACGCTGGCGCCCCTGGTTGGCAACCAGCGCGCCAGCGCGCGCCCCTGCCGCCCGTAGCCGAGCACCAGCACGCGTTTGCCCTGCAGGGAATCCATGGACAGGAACAGGCCTCAGATCAACGCCAGCGCCACGCCAAGCATCGCGCTCAGCAAGCCAACCAGCCAGAAGCGTTGCACGATTTGTGTTTCGCTCCATCCACCCAGCTCGAAATGGCCGTGCAGGGGCGCTTGCCGAAAAAGTCGACGGTCCACGCCGCGATAGCGTCGCGACCAGCGCGCCGAGGCCACCTGCAGAATCACGCTCAGGGTCTCGGCCAGAGGCACGATCGCGATGATCGGCAACAGCAACCACTGTCCGGTCATGACGGCCACGGTGCCCAGCGCCGCTCCCAGCGCCAGCGAACCGGTATCGCCCATGAACATTTGCGCCGGATGCGCGTTGTACCACAGGAAGGCGAAACAGGCGCCGACCACAATGAAGCAAAACTGGGTCAGGAACACCTGGTTCTGCAGCCAGGCGATGATGCCGTAGGCCGCGAAGGCGCTGGCTGAAATGATGCCCGCCAGGCCGTCCAGGCCGTCGGTGAAATTGACGGAATTGGATGTCGCCACAATGAAAAAGGCACAAAGAGGAATGAAAAGGATCGGACTCAGCGGAATCGACAACTCGACCAGCGGCAGGTTCACAGAGTTGGCGTAGGAAACGCCACCCTCCCACATGGAAATGAAAACAGACACGGCGAAGGCCATAATCACCTGTATCGCAAACTTGACGCGGCCCGAAAGCCCTTCACCCAGGGGCCCGCGCGAACGCAGGATGCTTGCGCGATCGTCGATGGCGCCCAGCACACCAAAAGCCAGCAGCACGGCCATCGGCAGCAGGATGCTGCGACCGCTCACCTGGCGCACAACGCTGGCAAGATTGAGGCCGGCCGTAAGGATCACGACCGATGCGATGATGAGTACACCGCCCATGGTCGGCGTCCCTACCTTGCGTTGCTGCCTTTCGCCCAGTTCGACGCGAATCTGCTTGCCGATCCCCAGACGACGCAACAACTCAATGAGCGGTCCGCCCCAGATCACGCCTAGCAGAAAAGTGATGGCGCCTACCGTCAGCGCAAAGGGAAGTCCCATGTCTGCCCTGTCTTTCGTCCTATTCCAATTCTAGCGCATCGGCAGGCATAACCAAGCGCGCCAGCCCCTGCCTTGCCGGCCGGCCCCGTTCCCCGGCTAATGCTGGATAGCCTCGACCGCGCCACCGGCAGCGATCAGTTCACGCCGAACGTCGTCAGGCGGAATATTCATCAAAATGACCAGACGTTGCGCCATGCGCTGGAAGATCGGCGCCGCCACCGCCGCGCCCCAGTATTCGTTGGGGTGGTCCAGCCGGATAAAGACAATGGCCCTGGGGTCGTCAGCCGGCAGGACACCAATGAATGAAACGACGGAGGTGCCCGCTTCGTAACCCAGGGTAGTGGGCACCTGGGCCGTCCCGGCCGTGCCTGCGACAGTGTAGCCCGGAAGGTCGGCGCGGCCACCCATGCCTTCGCGCAAGGCGGTGACCATCATTTCGGTTACCTGTCGGGCAGTCGCGGAACTGATCGGCCGCCCCAGCGTCGATGGTGACGATTCCCTCACCTCGTTGCCATCCAGCAGGCGTCGAAAGACGTGCGGTTGCATCATCAAACCATCATTGGCGATGGCGGAAAAGGCCGCCAGGACTTGCAGGGGGGTGACGGCCACGCCCTGGCCGAAACTGTTGGTCAGCAGCAGGCTGTCGTTGTAGTCCTCGTCGCCGGGCACAAACAGGATGCCGGGGTTTTCTCCCTGCAGGTCGATGCCCGTTGGTTCGCCCATGCCAAATTCCCGCAAGCCCCTGAAAAAGGTCGCCGGTCCCATTTGCATGCTTACTGTTGCAGCGCCGACGTTGAGCGATTCCACCAGGATGGTTGTCAGGTCAACCACGCCATGGGCCTTGCGGTCCCAGTTCTGGACTTGCACGCCGCCAGCCTCGATGTAGCCCCGGTCCACGTAGGTGTCGTCCATTTGAAAATTGCCGCTCTCCAGCGCGATGGCCAGGGTCAACACCTGCATCAGGCTGCCTGGTTCAAAGAGATCGTTAATCGCCGCATTCTGCAGCAGGGTGTCGTCGCGTATCTCATACCAGGCGTTGGGGTCAAAGGTAGGCCAGCTGGCCATGGCCAGTATTTCACCATTGCGCGGGTCCATCACGAGGATGTTGCCGCGGGCAGCATTGGTCTGCGCCACGCTGTTCTCAAGTTCGCTTTCGGCAAGGAACTGAATTTCGCGATCGATGGTCAGCACGATATCGGAGCCGCGGTCCTCGTCCCGGTCCACCGGCACGTCAAAGGGGATGTTGCTGAGCATCTGCTCCTGCTCACGCCCGGCCAGTTGCCCGTCATAAAAGCCTTCAATGCCATAGTAACCCTGCATGTCACCGCCCACGAAACCCACCACCTGGGCAGCCATCGAACCCTGCGGATAGTAACGTCGCGGCCTCGCTTCGATCGTGACACCCAAAAGGTCCAGTTCGGCCACCTGCCGCCCCTGGTCCGCGCTGACTCCCGCAGACAACAATACCCAGGGGACCTCGCTGGTGATGCGATTGAAGGTATCCAGTTCGTCCAGCCCCATGATGCCCGCCAGTCGGATGGCTGTCTCACGCGGCCGGGAGACCAGATTTGGGCTGATGCCAACACGGTATTCAAGCGAGTTAACCGCCAGCGCCTGCAAGTCCCGGTCGAAGATGTTGCCGCGGACGGCGGACTGGCGCAGCGTGCGCCGGTAGCCGGATTCGCGCACGCTTTCCAGGTAACTGGTCACAGCAGGGTCCAGTTGAAACTGGAAGGAGACCAGACGCAGCATGAGCAGCATGCTGACCAGCAACAGGCCCGCGATGACGATGGGCAGGCGTTGCCGCAGGGTATCGTCAGGCAGGTTTTGCCTCATTCGCCCTCCAGCGCGTCGGGTTGCCGGTTGAAGGCGTCCAGTTGTTGCTGCAACCAACCGGCCAGCGTCTCTTCATAAGCGGGCGCCGGCGTTGCCAGTTGCGCGTAAATCTGCGGCGCCACCGCCGTCTGGCGCGGATCGTATTGGTCCACAACGACGTAATCGATGTCCTCCGAATTCGCCAGACGAAAGCCCAACTCCTCTGCCCGCTGGCGCAAACGGGGCACACTGCGCAGACTGGCGATCTCTGCGCGCAGACTCTCATTCAGTTGCTCAAGGTCGTTGCGCTCGGCGATGAGGGACTCCAGCTGACGGCCGGTTGTGGCATCCAGCGCTGCCTGCGACAAATAAACGATCGCGCCCACGATAACCGCCAGCAAGAGACCCAACAGCGCCAGAATCACGGCCCGCCGCTGGCGTCGCAAGGAACGACGCAGGGCATGTTCGAAAAGGACGCCCTGTCTCACAGCTTCTCCGCCACCCGTAATTTCGCGCTGCGGCTGCGCGGATTGCGCTCGCGCTCGATAGCGTCCGCCACAAGAGGCCGGCGCCGCAGTCGACGCAGACGGGCGCGCTGGTCACAGGCGCACACCGGTACCTGCGGCGGACAGATGCAGTCGCGTTCCTCCTGCTGCAGCCAACGTTTCACAATCCGGTCTTCCAGGCTGTGGAAGCTGATGACGACCAGTCGGCCACCCGGTCGCAACAGGGACAGCGCCTCTGGCAGGGCCCGTTGCAAGGTTTCCAGCTCGTCATTGACCGCGATGCGCAGGGCCTGGAAGACACGCGTCGCCGGATGGATGCGTCCGCGCCAGGGCCGGGGAGTCGCCCGTTCGATGGCGCGCGCCAGTTCGCCGCTGCCGCTGAAAGGGCGCTCGCGCACAATCATGCGGGCCAGTCGCCGGCTGTGGCGTTCCTCGCCGAAACGTCGAAAGAGGTCTGCCAGCACTTCCTCACTGCTGCCATTCACCAGACAGGCGGCGTCGGGGACGCCGCTGGCGGGATCGAAGCGCATGTCCAGCGGTCCGTCCTGACGCAGGGAAAAACCCCTTTTGGCGCGGTCCAGTTGCAGGGACGAAACGCCCAGATCCAGCAAGATGCCATCGACCTCACGCCAGCCCCGTTCGCGGGCCGCCAGGCGCATGTCCTCATAGCTGCCATGGCGCAGCGTCACGCGTTCCTGCCAGGGGGACAGTCGCTCTCGCGCTACTGCCAGCGCCTCGCGGTCCAGGTCCAGGCCGAGCAGGGCCCCTGCGCCGCCCGCCAGCAGCGCCTGGCTGTGACCGCCCGCGCCAAGCGTGCCATCGATGAGACGCTCTGCCGGCAACAACCCCTCCAGCACGGCGTCCACCAGCACCGGCGTGTGCCAGGTCATGGCGGACGCTGATCGCGCCTGGCGAGCCACCGGCGCGCTACCTTCTCCATGTCTGCTGTCAGAGGACATGCCCGCTTCCGCTATACTGGAGGGACCGGTTCCATAGCGTAGGTCTGGCGCACAACCCGACTATACCATGACCTTCAGCCCCTCCCCCCACATTCGCACCATCCTCGAAAACCTGCCGCAAAAGCCGGGCGTCTACCTGATGAAAGGCGAGCGCGGCGAAGTGCTCTACATTGGCAAGGCGCGGCGCCTGCGCAGCCGGGTGCGCAGCTACTTCAACAACAGCGCCGAGCATAGCGAGAAAACGCGGCGCCTGCGTGAGCGCATCCGCGACATTGACTTCATCGTCGAGCGCAATGAGGTCAAGGCCCTCATCCTTGAAGAGACCCTGATCAAACGCCACCTGCCGCACTTCAACATCGCGCTCAAGGACAACAAACGCTATCCCTATATCCGCGTCTCCTGGCAGGATGACTTTCCGCGCGTCGACGTCACGCGCCGCCTTGTCCACGATGGCAGCCGCTACTTCGGCCCCTACGTCGCCATGTGGGCCGCGCAGGACACGCTGCAGACCCTGCGCAAGGTCTTCCCCTACCTCACCTGCGACCGCGACATCGACGGCCAGGACGAGCGCGCCTGCCTCTACCCCGACATTCAGCTCTGCAACGCGCCCTGCATCGGCGCTGTCGACCGAGAAGCCTACCGCGCGATGATTGCCGGCCTGATGGCCGTTTTGCGCGGCCGTTCGGAAGAGATCGTGACGCGGCTGCAGCAGGAGATGGACGAAGCCGCCACCACCCTCAATTTTGAGCGCGCCGCCTCCCTGCGAGACCAGTTGCGCGCGATTGACATGATCACGCAAAAAAATCGAACCGTCGGCCACAGCCTCAGCAACCATGACGTCATCGCCCTGGCGCGCGACAACCATGACGCGGTGGTCCAGATTCTTTTCATCCGCAACGGGCGCCTGATTGGCAGCGATTCGCACGCGCTCGAAGGCAGCGCCGATGAAAGCGACGAGATCGTCGTGCGCGCCTTTCTCAAGCGCTTTTACAACGAGGCCAGCGAAATCCCCAGGGAAGTCATTCTGCCCAACCACGTCGAGGAAGCGCGCATCATCGAGCAGTGGCTGAAAGACAGGCGCGGCGGCAGCAAGGTCACCATCACCGTGCCCCAACGCGGCCGCAAGCGCGAGCTGGTGAGCCTCGCGCGCGAAAATGCTGCCGAGGCCCTGCACATGCTGCGCGCCCAGTGGGAAGCGGACTCGCTGCGCCAGGAAGACGCCCTCGCCAGCCTGCAGGCCGCCCTGCAACTGCCCCGCCCGCCCAACCGCATCGAGTGCTTCGACGTCAGCACCACCCAGGGAACGGCCATCGTCGCCAGCCGCGTCGTCTTCGTGCGCGGTGTGGCGCGCAAAAGCGAATACCGTCGCTTCAACATCCGCTCGGTCAGTCAGCGCGGCGCCGACGATTACCAGTCGATGCGTGAGGCCCTGACGCGCCGCTTCACCCGTTACGTCCGTGCGCGGGAGCAGGATGATGCGCCAGCACCCGTTGGGCGCGACAACGAGGAAACCTGGCGACTTTTGCCGGATTTATTAATCGTGGACGGCGGGCGCGGTCAACTCAACGTCGCGCTTGAGGTGTTGCGGGAATTCGGCTTGCAGGAAGCGCTGCGCGTGGCGGGGTTGGCAAAACGTTTCGAGGAACTTTGGTTGCCCGGCGCCCATCGACCGCTGCTCCTGCCCCCGCGCGACCAGGCGCTCTTTCTGGTCCAGCGCATCCGCGACGAGGCCCATCGCTTCGCGATCACCAGCCACCGTAACCGGCGCCGCAAACAGGGCATGGCCAGCCGGCTGGAAGCCGTGCCCGGCATCGGCCCCGCCAAACGCAAGGCCCTGTTGAAGCACTATGCCAATTCCATCGACGCCATCCGCGCGGCCAGTATCGATGAACTGGCGGCCCTGCCCGGCATCACGCCGGACCTTGCCGCCGCCATCCACGCGGAACTGGACTAAATGGTGTTGGGGTCGACGATGTAACGCCACCAGTTGAGCGAGACGCCGTCGCAGGCGCCTTCCACGTGCGGCAAATGCCGCATCCACCACATGTAATAAAGACGTGGATTGCTGCTCCATTCCCGGCTGCTCATCGGGCGGAAGCGGTTGCCCGTCAGGAAGGGGAACTGGTACCAGTCGTCGGCATTGCTCATCACGGTCCGCGCGTTTGACCTGTCATAGTCCCGTTCGGCATTGGGCGGGAAATGAATGTTGCCCACCTCGGCCTGCCCCGGGTGCGAGGCCTCGCGCCGTATGAATCGCTTCCACAGGTTGTCCTGGTCACCGAAGCGGCTGTGGACCGTGTTCAAATGACCTTCCGCCCGGTGCCCGTAACTGTGCAGCATCTCCGTCAGCGTGCGTTCCATGTTGTAGACCATAAAGACGAAGCGCCGACCCGCATGGTCTGTTCCGCCAACTGGCGGGGCGTTGGAATTGGAAGCGCCTGGCCCCGCCATGACGGCTTCCCAGTTGCCGCCGAAGGGCGTCTCGATTTGCCAGACTTCATCGATCTGGCCCGTCCTGACACGCTCGTAGATGTTGAAATAATCGAAGTACGCATGATGGTTGATGAGCCAGGGATTGCGCTGCGGCGCTATCCTGTTGTCCCTCCAGTTGCGCAAAACTCCCAGATAACTGTGTTCGTCGTAGCGGAAACCGTCCTGCAAGACTGGCCACTGGGCAAAATTATCGATATGGATGTTCTCAACGACCTGGTAATTCGCGTAACCGTAACTGGCATGACGCAGGTCACGAATGTGATTGGCGATCAGCCAGCTCGGGTTGTTCAGACCCAGGTATTGCCGCACAGTGATATTGCCCATGCTCGGCAGGCGTGGATTGAGGGTCACGACCAGCAGCTTGCGCGTCACGGGCGCCGGCCGTAAACCCGGGGCCGGATTCGGTCCGTAGTTTGGTCGCCTGGTGCTTTGCTCCAGCCTTGAAGCCGTGGCGGAACGGACGGGGCCGGCCGGCCTGCCAGCCAAAGTGCGGGTCGCGGCAAGCCCGGAAACGGCCCCACCCGCAAGTTTCAGAAATTTACGTCTGTCCAAAGTTTTGGTTCGTTTTCCTTCAATGTCATTTCACTGTACCTTAATGTTTTCAGAACACCAATAAGAACTCGTGATATTTGCTGCGTTTCACGGGCTCAGGATGTACTCCGCCTGCATTCTGTGGCGCACAGATGACACTTTGCTTGCGCAGTTTGGGGCTGGCCATGCCGGAGCGATGGCGTTGGGGTCGAGGGCGTAACGCCGCTTGCGGGCAATTACCAGGATGTGGCGACTGACCGATTCCGCAAGGCTGACCGGAATCGCTGCGGGACTGATGCGTTGTGCTTGAAATTTGCCTCCTGCGGGGAGCCGAACGATCTCGTGGCCCGGCCGCCAAACCTGAATGCGCTCAGCTTTCCTCCGCAGGCTTAATCTGCAACAAATACCCCAGACGCAAGGCGGCCCGCTCCAGCAGTTGCGGCGCATTCGCCAGCGCTTCCTCAAGCGGCATCGGTCGCGGCGTGATCGGCAGCACGGCCTGCATGCCCGCAGCGTGCAATTGCGCGTCGTGCACGGCCAGACCGCCCACCAGCGCCACCGTCGGCACGCCTTGCGTCCGCGCCATGCGCGCCACGCCGATCGGTCCCTTGCCGTGGATGGTCTGTTCGTCCATCTGCCCCTCGCCCGTGATGACAAGATCGGCATCCGCCAGCGCCTGATCGAATCCGCTGTGTGCCAGAACCAGTTCTATGCCCGGTTGCAGTTCAGCGTCGAGGAAAGCCATCATGCCCGCGGCGAAGGCGCCCGCAGCGCCGCCGCCCGGCACCTGCCGCAGGTCGCGACCGGTCTGCTCGTAAATCACCGTGAAGAAATGGGTCAACTGCCCTTCCAGCAGATCGACCTGCCGCGCATCGGCGCCCTTCTGCGGCCCGAAAACGGCCGCCGCGCCCAGCTCGCCCAGAGTCGGATTGTCCACGTCGGAGGCCAGCAACAGCGACACGTCTCGCCAGCGCGGGTCCAGCCCGCCGGCGTCCACGCGTTCAACCCGCCCCAGTTGCGCCCCGCCCGGCCCGATCGCCTCGCCCTGCGCGTCCAGCAGTCGCACACGCAGCGCCTGCAGGCAGCCGGCCCCGCCATCTACCGTGGCGCTGCCGCCCAGCCCCAGAATGACGCGCGTGGCCCCGGCGTCCAGCGCTGCCGCCAGCAACTGGCCCGTGCCGAAGGTGCTGGCCCGCAAGGGATCCAGCTCATCCGCTCGCAGCAATTCCATGCCCGAAGCCAACGCCATCTCCACCACAGCCGTTTCTCCGTCCGCCAGCAGTCCCCAGTCGGCCTCCACCGGCGCGCCCAACGGGCCGCTTACGACGCGACTGCGCCGTTCGCCGCCGCCCGCCAGCATGGCATCCAGCGTGCCGTTGCCGCCGTCCGCCACGGGCGTCAACAGCAGGTCCGCGCCCAGGCCGGATTGCTCCAGACCTCTCGCGATGGCGGCCGCGGCTTGCTGCGCCGTCAAACTGTTCTTGAAGGCGCCAGGCGCCACGATAATCCGCATGCTCATGTCCGCTCCTTCCCCTCCGTCCGAGTATGCCAAATCCGCTTCCCGGCGGGTATACTGCCGGGTCCTGGTGAGTGATTGTCTTGAGGATCGGGTATGAACGCAGTCCTTGACGAACTTTTGCAACGAAAGCTGCTGGCCGGCATGCGCGGTCACTTCCCGCCGGACGTGGCCCTGCCCCTCTGCGCCACGCTGGTGGAGGAAGGCATCAATATCTTCGAGTTCACCATGAATTCCACTGAACCGGTCGCGGCCATGCAGGCGGTCAAGGCGGAACTGGGCCCTAATGTCTATTGTGGCATGGGCACCGTGCTGAGCGCCGACGACGCCCGCAGCGTCATCGACGCCGGCGCTGACTTCATCGTCTCTCCGGCCTTCCAGCCGGAGGTCGTGCAGGCGGCGCTGGACGCCGACCTGCTGGTCGCGCCAGGTGTGATGACCCCCAGCGAATGCGTCCAGGCCTGGGAGATGGGCGTTGATCTGCTCAAGTTCTTCCCCGCCGGCCCGCTCGGTCTGGAGTATTTCCGCGCCCTGCGCGGACCCCTGCGCCACATGCGCTTCCTCGCCAACGGCAACATCAACCCGGACAACCTGACGGGCTTTCTCGACGCCGGGGCCGCCTGTTCCGGTCTCTCCGGCTGGCTGACCGGCGACGGCAGCTGGCCCCAGGACGAAATCCGCGCCCGTGCCCGCCAGTTGCTGGCGGCATTGCAGCGGCAGGCTGTCCTTGCGAACTGAAGGCCTGAACCCGGAATCGCATCGCGCCCGCGCAAAGCTGCGGCTGGTCATCAAACTGGGCAGCAGCGTACTCACCAGCGGCACGCGCCGGCTGGACAGGGAATGCATGCGCAGTCTGGTGGAACAGATCGCACAGCTGCAAGGCCAGGGGCACGAAACGGTCGTGGTGACCTCCGGCGCGCAGGCGGCCGGTCGCGAAATCCTCGGCTTCCCGGAAATGGACCGCTCCCTGCCCTCGCGCCAGATGCTGGCCGCCGTCGGCCAGGGGCGCCTGATGCAAATTTACAGCGAGCTCTTCGCCGACCACCACATTATCGTCGGCCAGGTGCTGCTGACGCGCAGCGACCTAAACCACCGCACGCGCTACCTCAACGCCCGCGATACGCTGCTGACCATGATTGACCGGCGCATCGTACCGGTCGTCAACGAAAACGACACCACCGCCGTCGACGAAATCCGCGTCGGCGACAACGACAACATTTCCGCCCTCGTCGCCAACCTGCTGGAAGCCGACCTGCTCGTGTTGCTGACCGACCAGCCCGGTATGTACACCGCTGACCCGCGTCAACACGAGGACGCCAGTCTCATTCGGCAGCTGGAACGCGTCGACGACTCCGCCCTGGCCATGGCCGGCGGCGCCGGCAGCCGCGAAGGCACCGGCGGCATGGCCACCAAGTTGCAGGCCGCGCGTCTGGCCAGCAACAGCGGCGTCAGCACCGTGATCGCCCGTGGCCAGGAGCCGGACGTGTTGCGGCGCATCCTGCAGGGTGAGAACGTGGGCACGCGCATCCCCGCCAGCGTGGACTCCCTGCAAAGCCGCAAGCGCTGGCTGCTGGCCGAGGTTCCCCGCGGCATTCTGCACGTCGACGCCGGCGCCGTCCACGTCCTGCGCAACGGCGGCGCCAGCCTGCTGCCCGTCGGCGTGACCCGCGTCGAACGCGAGTTTCGGCGCGGCGAGGTGTTGCAGGTGCGTGGGCCGGACGGCAGCGATATCGCCCGCGGCCTCAGCAGCTACGACAGCAGCGATCTGCGCAGCCTTTGCGGCCAGCGCTCCAGCCGCATCAGCGCCATACTGGGTTACAGTTACGGCGATGCCGTGATCCACCGCAACAACCTCGTCCTTTCCGCCTGAGGCAAAGAGTGTCATTCATGATTGAGGCCCCGCCACGCGAGACAGTCGACCTGCAACAAATGGGCCGCCAGGCGAAGGCGGCCGCGGTCGAACTGGCACAATGCTCAACCACCCAGAAAAACGAGGCCCTGCTGGCGATCGCCGAGTCTCTGGACGCAGGGCGTGCGGAGATTCTCGCGGTCAACGCGGAGGAAATGGCCGCCGCCCGCGAGGCCGGCACGGACGAGCTTTACATTCGGGACCGGCTCAACCTGGAGCGGCGCATGGACAACGTCATCGCCGACCTGCGCCAGGTGGCCGAATTGCCGGACCCCGTCGGCGAACGCTTCGACGCGCGCGAACCGCGCGACGGCCTGCGCGCCTGGAAGCAGCGCACGCCCCTCGGTGTGCTCGGCGTCATCTATGAGGCGCGGCCGCAGGTTACCGTGGACGTCGCCGCGCTGGCGCTCAAGACCGGCAACGCCGTCATTCTGCGCGGCGGGCGCGAGGTGCTGCGCAGCAACATGGCGCTGGTGCGCGCGCTCTCCGGCGCCATGCAACGTGTCGGCCTGCCCGCCGCGGCCTTCCAGTACATCGCCAGCAGCGACCGCGCTCTGGTTGGCGAACTTCTGCGAATGCACCGCTACGTCGACATGATCATCCCGCGTGGCGGCAACGGCCTGCACAACTTCTGCCGCGAGAACAGCACCATCCCCGTCATCACCGGCGGCATCGGCATCTGCCACCTCTACGTCGAACCCGGCGCCGACCTGGACAGTGCCCTGCAGGTCATCCACAACTCCAAGACCGTCAGCCCGGCCGTTTGCAACGCGCTCGATACCCTGCTGGTGCATCGCGATGTGGCACGGGCGTTTCTGCCGCGCGTCGTCGACTGCCTTGGCGACGCAAACGTGGCGTTCCGCGCGGAGCCGCGCGCGCTGGCCTGCGTCAGCGCGGACGAACGCGTCAGCCCGGCCGGCCCCGAAGACTTCGACACCGAGTGGTACGCGCTCACGCTGGGACTGAAGGTCGTCGATTCGCTGGACGAGGCCATCGCCCACATCCGCGCCCACAGCACGCAGCACTCGGACGGCATCCTGACCCGTGACATGGCCAGCGCCGAACGCTTCTGCAACGAGGTCGACTCGGCGGCCGTCTACGTCAACGCCAGCACGCGCTTCACCGATGGCAGCGCCCTCGGTCTCGGCGCCGAAATCGCCGTCAGCACCCAAAAACTGCACGCACGCGGCCCCATGGCGCTCACTGAACTGACGACCTACAAGTGGGTCGTCGTCGGCGAGGGCCACGTCCGTCTGTGAGCGCGCCCGCCCTGGTCGTCATCAACGGGCAGGCCGGCGACGGTACGGCCCTGCGTCAGTGGCCCCGGCTGGAGCCCGTCCTGCGCGAGGCCCTGGGAGACCTGCAGGTCATCACCACCCACAGCGTGGCCGATATGGTGCCGCAGGTGCAGGCGGCCTGGAAGGAGGGCCTGCGCCGCGTCATCGCCGTGGGCGGCGACGGCACGGTCCACCACCTGCTGCAGACGCTCGTCCCCCTCGCCCGCCGCGATGAAGACGGGCAGCCGCTGGAACTGGGCATTCTACCTGGAGGCACGGGCAACGCCTGGGCCCGCAGCCACGGGCTGCCCCTATCCCTGACGAAGGCCGCCAGGCAACTCATCGGCGCGCAGCCCTTCCCCGTTGATCTGCCTTCTGTCGAGCTGGACGGCCAGCGACGACACTTCCTCAGCATTTCCAGCGCCGGCATCAGCGGCGAGATTGCGCGCAAGTCCGACGTCCCTGGCAAACGCCCCTGGTCCTACGCGCAAAATGCCATCGGTACCCTGCTGCAAAGGCGCCCACTGCCGCTACGCGTCGAGGTGGACGGTGAGTTGTGGGTGGATGACCACTACTGGCTGGTGGCCGTCGCCAACTGCAACAGCTTTGGCAGCGGCATGCGCATAGCGCCCGACGCACGCGTCGACGACGGTCTCTTCGATATTGTGCTGATCGATGGCGCTTCACGGCGGGAGGTGCTAATTGCCTTCCCGCGGGTCTATTTCGGCGCGCACGTGACGCACCCCCGCGTCCACATCCGCCGCGGCCGGGAGGTTCGCATCAGTGGCGCTGGTCTGGGTATGGAGACCGACGGCGTTCCCGGCCAGGCCGACGAACTGCATTACAGCCTGCAACCTGGCGGCCTGCAGATTCTCGTGGATCCCGTGGCCTTCAGGACCACCCGGACGCGCTAGTCCAGGTGGAAGACCTCCTGTAGCGGCATCATGCTTTCGTCGGCGTGACGCCCGTCGAGCGTCTCGAAGAAAGGCGCCATGTCATTCTGCCAGCGCTCGTTGATCTCACGCCCGGCCATGCCATCCAGCGCCGCCTGAAAGTCCGGCGTCTCCAGATAGCCGATCAGCAGGCCGTCCTCGCGCAAAAAGAGCGAGTAGTTGTGCCAGCCCGTCTCGCGCAGGGCGTTTAGCATCTCCGGCCAGACCTCGCGGTGCCGCTCCACGTACTCTTCCATCCGCTCCTGACGGACTTTCAGCAGAAAGCAGACCCGTTGCATGCTGATCGCTCCCTCACCCTCTAGCGGGCGCCCGCCGCCTGCAAACAGGCCTGCATGTGGCCGCGCGCCTCGGCGCCGATGATGCAGCACTGCTCCAGGCTGGTGCCCATCCGCTTCGTGCCGATCACCTCCAGATTGACCGGGCCGTCGTAGCCATTCTGATCCAGCACACGGACGTAGCCCACCAGGTCGACGTCGCCGCGGCCGTTGGCCTGGTCCGGCGGTTCGCCCGGGTTCCGCTGCCGTCCCTTGCAATCGCGGATATGCACGTGCTTCACGCGCGAGATGACCGCCGCGATGGCCTCAACGGGGTTTTCGCCGGCGCGGTGGATGTGCGAGGGGTCCATGTCGACGCCGAAGGCCGGCGATGTGATGGCCTCCATCAGTCTGAGTGTGGTCGGCGTGTTGTAGATCGCCGCGCCCACGTGCGCCTTGATGCAGAGCGTCACGCCGTAGTGTTCGGCGCGGTCCGCCAGCTTGCCGATCATGTCGACGCTCTGTTGAAAGGTCTCTTCATCGTCGCTGACGCCGCCGGGGCCGCAGTTGACGACCGGGATGCCGATCTCGACCGCCGCCTGGAAGGCCTTTTCCATCAGTTCCAGGTCCTGACGCGACTGTTCCATCGCCGTGACTGCCAGACCGTAATCCTGCGCCAGCTGGCGAAGCTTTGGCGCCGCTTCGCGCCAGTTGTCCAGGTCCAGATGATCGGCCATCTCCGGGATGGCGCCCAGTTCAATGCCGTCGTAGCCCGCCATGGCCGTGTATTTGAATGCGCTTTCCGCGTCCCAGTTGCCGAAAAGCACCGAGTTGACGCCCAGCTTCATGCTCGTCTCCCTGTTTTCTTATCGAACGCCGTTCACTGAAACGACAGTGCCCTGTTGCAGCGACTCGATGGCCGCCGCCAGCACCTTCTGCGCGGCCAGGCCTTCCGCGGCCGAACCTTCAATCTTGTCCGGGTTCACGCCTTCGCTCACCTGTTTCAAAAAGCAATTGATCCGGTCAGCGAAGGTGCTGGTGAAATCGCCGAAGCCGCCAAAGACCGGGTCCGTATACACCTGCTTGACCAGGTCACCGGCCGGATACAGCGTCGCCTCGCGCCACATGTCGTCAAGCACGAAGCGTCCGGCCGTGCCGCCCACCTCGCAGCGTTCCATCGGGTGGCCGCGCTCAATATCGTAGCTGGCCGTCAGGTTGCCCACCGCCCCGCTGCAGAAGCGCAAGTTGAAAGAGGTCGTCGACCAGATCTTGCGCCCCGGCGCCTTCGTCGCAAAGAGTTGCACCTGCTCGATGTCGCCGCAGAAGTAGCGCATCACGTCCACCGTGTGCGGATTGAGCGCCTTGACCTGGAACCAGGGCGAACTCTCCGTCGGGTTCATGATCCACATGCTCATGCGGCAGAATAGCTGGTGGCCGATGCGCCCCTCCTCCACCCAGCGTTTGGCCACGCGCGCCGCCGGCGTGAAGCGGTGATTCAGGTTGATGCCATAGCACAGGCCCCGCTTGCGGGCCGTCGCGACCATCTCCTCGGCTTCCTCGATGACGTTGGAGATGGGCTTTTCGCCCAGCACGTGGCAACCCGCCTCCAGCGCCTGGATGGTCGGCTCGTAATGGTCGCTGCCGTATTCCACGCCGCCGGTGGTGACGTGCGCCACGTCCGGGGCCAGCTCCCGCAGCATTGTGGCCGCATCCAGGAAAGCCGGCACGCCAAAGGCCTCCGCCGCGGCATCCGCCCGGTCTTTCAGCCGGTCGCAGACGCCCACCAGTTCGGCCAGGGGACTGGCCTGCAGCAGCGCGGCATGGCGCCGGCCGATCGGCCCCATACCGATGACGCAGGCGCGCAGCATCAGGTCAACTCCGGGATTTCGTAGCCGAAGTCGCGCATGGCAGGCTCGAAAAAGTCGAAGTAGTTGACGCCATCGTCATGTTTCCAGCGATTCGCGGCCTCCGGCCTCACGATGATGCGCCCCAGCGGGTAACCCAGCCAGTCTTCCAAACGCTGCAGGGTGGCCTCCTGGTCCAGCACGAAGTCCTCGAAACGGACCTCCAGCCAGTGCTTCGGCTTCGGGCAGGCGCGCACCAGGTCGTACTGGTACTTCCAGCTGATGGCGCGGCGCAGGCGCAGGTCGTCGGTCAATGGATAGTCGATGCCGAATCTGCGCATGTCGTCGGTCCCGTGGTGCCCAAGGATGCAGTCGCGCGGGTTGCGCACCCAGAAGATGTATTTCGCGTCCGGGAAGCGGCGCACGATCCAGGGATAGACCAGGGTGGTCTCCGGGATTTTCCAGCCGCGGCGCGGGTTCGTTTCGTACTCGTAACTCAGAATCGCACTCAGGTACTCGTCCAGCAGGTCGTTGAACTCCGGCGGAATGTCGGCGTCGATGAACCGACTGAAATCCCACTCCAGCCCGCCCTTCCAGTCCACGAACTTCGCGGCAACATGGCAGGCCTCGTACATCTTCTGCGGCGGCATCATGTCGCCCGAGCGATTGAGCAGGTTGCCCATGTACACGCCGCTGGCGTAAAGCGTATGCGATATGGCGCGCGTGCCCGAATGGCCGCGCCCGATCACAATGACCAGCGACATTTCAGAGTCGCTCCACGCTGACGACTTCGCCGGTCTGCCAGGACTTGATGGCCGCCTCAATGATAAACTGGGCCTTCAGCGCCTCCAGGCCCGAGCCATCAATGTCCTCCGGCGCGGCCCCTTCAATGTTTTGTTCCACCCAGCGACCGATGCGCGTTCCAAAAGTCTCGCCAAAGTGCTTCATGCCGCCGACGTAATTGTAAGTCTCCGTTTCAATCGACATGCGCGGGTAGAAGGTCAACTCCTCGCAGGCGTTGGTAAGCGTGAAGCGTCCCTTCATGCCGACCACGTCCAGCGTCTCCAGGCCGTAGCTGCCGCGGCCCCAGTCGCCGTCGTAGCTGCCGCGCAGGGAGCCGATCATGCCATTTTCGAACTGCATGTTGATCTGTGCGTTGGACCAGATGGCGCGGCCGGTGCCCTTCTTGAGGAAGGCCTGCACCTTGTCCACGTCACCGGCGAAGTAGCGCATCACGTCGATCGAGTGCGGGTGCAGGGCGCGCATGTGGAACCAGGGCGAACTCTCCTTGGGGTTGTTGATCCACATGGTCATGTTGATCATGTTCAGGTCGCCCAGGCGGCCCGAGTCAACCCAACCCCGGGCTTTTTCCGCCGCCGGCGTGAAGCGATGGTTCAGGTTGACGCCGTAGCGCAGGCCTTTCTCGCGCGCCAGCGTCACCATTTCCTTCGCCTTTTCTATCTCGTTGGAGATCGGCTTCTCGCCCAGCACCGGCAGGCCCGCCTCCAGCAACTCCATCGTCGGCTGGTAGTGATCGCCGCCGTTTTCCACGCCCGCCGTGGTCATGCTGACGGCGTCAATCTCCAGTCCGGCGGCCAGCATCTCCTGCACGGAATAGAAACCCTGGCAACCGAAGCGTTCGGCCGCCTGGTCGGATTTCTCGCGAATGATGTCGCAGACGGCCACAACCTCGGCGTCGTCGCGCGCGCCGTAGACTCCGGCATGTTGGTTGCCGATTCCCCCCATCCCGACGACTGCTACTTTCAGTGTCATGCGTCCGCTTCTCCCTCTTCTTTGCCTTCGCTTGCCTTGCGCGCCTCGGCCTGCAGGCGCCGCCCCTCATTGATGTCGCCGATGTACAATGTATCGTAGGCCTCCTGTGAGGTCTTGAAGCCCCCTTCAACCCCTTCCTTGCCATGCCAGGCGCCCTGGGTCAGCATGGGGTTGGTCAGGCCGGTCTCCGCCTCACGCTTCGCGATCCAGTTGTCCATCCGCCGCCGCAAATCTGCCACGATCTCCGGCTCCTGCTCCGCCAGGTTGTTGTTCTCTTCCGGGTCCTCGACCAGGTTGTAGAGCTCGACGGGCGGCTTGAAGTGGAAGTCCGGCTCCAGCGCGACCATCAGTTTCCAGCCCGGCGTGCGCCAGCCCTGCTTGCGCATCCAGGTACATTCCGAGATGAAAAACTCACTGTCTCCCGACGCCTGTTCACAGTCGATCAGCGGCACCAGGCTTTCGCCATCGAAGTGCTGCGCCGAGGGCCAGTTCAACTCGCTGCAGTCGATGCCGGCCAGGTCCATGATGGTCGGCACCAGGTCCTTGTGCTGGTTGAAGCCGCTGAGGCGCGTCCCCGCCGGCACCCGCCCTGGATATCGGATCAGCAGCGGCACGTGTAACACGTTGTCGTAGATGCCGTGATGATCGAACCAGCACTCGTGATCGTAAAGCGTTTCGCCGTGGTCGCCGTTGATGACGACCAGGGTCTCGTCGTAGATGCCATGGGCTTCCAGAGCCTCAAAAATGGTGGCGATGGCCGCGTCCATGTAGGCGATGGCGCCATCGTACTGCGCGATGACGTAGTCCTTGTCGCTGATGCCCACCGGCATCCAGCTTTTGAAAAAGCTGGCGAAGGGTTTGAAGGCCAGCACCGGGTCCATTGAGCGATTGTCGGGGTCGCACTCGTCGCCGTGGTAGAACATGCGCTGGTAGGGTTCCGGCGGCAGATAAGGCGCGTGCGGGTCCATGTGGCGCAGGAACAGGAAGAAAGGCTGGTCGCCGGCGACCAGACGGTCCAGTTCCGGGATGGCGACTTCGTTCAGGCTCTGCGCCTTCGGGCAGGGTCCTTCCTCGCGCGTACCCCAGGCCTTGTAATCGATATACTTGTCGAAGCCACGCCCGGAAGGATTGCCGCTGAAGCCGACGCAGGTGGTGGTGTAACCGACGTCGCGCAAATGCTCGGCGATGGTCTTGGCCTCGGGCCGCAAGGGGCCCTTGTGGCGCAGGGCCACGACCTGGGTGCCGAAGCAGTCCATGCCGGTCAGCATGGAGGCGTAGGCGCTGGTCGTCGGAATGTGCGCGCTGTAGGTGCGTTCAAAAAGCGCGCCCTGGCTGGCGAAGCGGTCCAGATGCGGCGTCGTCAGCTTCGGATAGCCGTAGCTGCTCATGTGATCGGCGCGTATCGAGTCGATCCCCATTAAAATTATGTTGGGACGGTCACTCATGTATCCCCCCGCGAAAGTGGACTGTCACGGCCGCAGCGTCAGCGTATGCCAAAGGCCACGGCGCCGGTCAGGATAGCGTCAATTGCACACAACGCAAGCGATTGGAGTCTGACATGTCGCAACTGTCTGGCAGGACCGCCCTCATCAGCGGCGCGGCGCGCGGCATTGGCCTGGCTATCGCCGACGCCCTGCACGCCGCCGGCGCCAATGTCATCATCGCCGACATCGATTTGGCCGCCGCCAGGGAGAGCGCCGGGCAACTGGGTCCGCGCGCCCTTGCGCTGCCCCTGGACGTCGCCGACGTCGCGCGTTGCCACAGGGTCGTGGAAGAAGTCGTCGCAGAGACCGGGCAGCTGGATATCCTCGTCAACAACGCCGGCATCTGTCCGATCCACCCCATCGACGAGGTTGACGCCGCCCTTTTCGACCGGATTGTCGCCGTCAACCTGCGCGGCGTGTTTTTTCTCTCCCGGGCTGCAGCGCAGCACATGCGCCCGCGCCGCTGCGGCCGCATCATCAACATCAGTTCAATCGGCGGCAGGACCGGGGGCAAGGCCGGCATCCCGGTATATGTCGCCACCAAGGCCGGCGTCTTCGCCCTGACCAAGACTTTCGCCAATTACCTGGCGCCGCATGGCACGGTCAATTGCATCGCGCCCGGCCCCACCGAGAGCGCCCTGACCGACGCCTGGGATGACCCGCAACTCATGGCGCAACTGCGCGAGGAAATTCCGCTGAAACGCCTCGGCGTCCCGGCGGACTATGGCGGCGTGGCCGTCTTCCTCGCCTCGGCAGCGGCGGATTTCATCACCGGCGCCACCATCGACGTCAACGGCGGCATGCGCATGGACTGAGCCTGGTTTCAGTCCAGGTCCTGCGGCGTGAAGGGTACCGGCAGTTCCAACAACTCCAGCGTGATACCGTCCGGGTCCAGCAGATAACAGGTGAGGCCACCCGTATGACGTCCGTGCGTGACGGGCACCGGCGCATCCGAGCGAAATTGCACGCCGGCCGCCTTGAGGCGGGCGAATTCCGCCTCAAGGTCGTTGACCTGCAGCGCCAGATGCGCCGCGCCGGGCTGGTTGGTGGCTGCGTTCAGGGGCTCGCCGCGCGGATTGACGTATTCGATCAGTTCCAGCAAGTGTCCAGAGGGCGAGGAACCCTGGGGCATGTCACTGACGTTGAAGAGCGCGACCTTGAGCAGGGCATCCTTGAAACCAATCTGGCTGCTGGTGTATTTCTGGTCGTGCACCATGCGGTGCACCAGGCGCAGACCCAGTACATCGCGATAGAACTCGATTGAACGCTCCAGGTCCGACACGGTGAAACTGAAGTGAAAGTAACTTATCAGGGCCATGGGTTCTCCTGTGTTTGTTATACCTGTGGTGCTTCCGCTCAGCGCCTGGCTACGTGGCGCAGCGGACGGTTCGTCCGCAGCATGTGACGGATGCAGTCCTGCGTATGCGGCTCGCGCACCAGCGCCATGAAGGCCGCCCGCTCCAGGTCATGCATTTCAGCTTCGTCCAGCCAGCACGGAGACTCCGGCGCGCCGCCGCTCAGGACGAACGCCAGACGGCGGGCGATGCCGGCGTCTTCCACGATCAGCGCGCCGGCTGCCACTTTGTGTCCAATCGTGGTCAGCAGGGCTTCGTATGCCTCCCGTCCGGCCGCATACACCGGTTCCGGATGCGGAACAGAGTAAACATCCGCCAGACAGAGCGCCCTTCGCTTCGCCTCATACAACAAATGGGAGCGCTTCATCAGGACACGGTCCGCGGGGCGCAGCAACAGTCGCTCGCGCGTTTCCGGCGCGGCGGCCGGGAGCATTTCCGCCTCCAGCAGCTGCGTGACAAGCCGTTGCAAGAGCGGCAGGGCGTCGGCATCCGGGCAGCGCTGCAGCAAGGGCGTCAACCAGCGCTGCAGCATGGCCGTGCAGCCGCCGCCAGCGGGAATCAGCCCAACGTTGAATTCCACCAGGCCCACGAGCAACTCGCCATGCGCCACAACCCGATCACAGGCGAAAAGCAGTTCGGCGCCGCCGCCCAGGGCCATCCCTGGCGCCGCCGCCACCACCGGCACTGGCGCCCGTCGCAACCCGCGCACCAGTTGTTGCAGGCGTTCCACGCTGCGCTCCAGCGCGTCGAACTCCCCGTCTTCAATGCGCTGCAACGCCAATGCCAGGTTGTAACCGATGCTGAATCGGGGGCCGTCGTTGCCGATCACCAGCGCCCGGAAACGTCCGGCGGCGATTTCCTCAAGCGCCAGGTGGCCGCTGTCAATCAGCGCGTCATCAATGCTGTTTTGTTTGCTGTGAAATGCCCACAGACCCACGCCGTCGCCCATTTCACGCAGCGAGGCACTCTCGTTCGCGGCGATCACGGTCAGCCCTGCCGCCTGCAGCGCCCGTTCATCCACCGGCAGTGGGACATACTCCCCTGCCCGCGGGTCGTAACACCCGTCGGGCTCGCCCCGCCTCTCGCGTCTGTATAATGCCGGGCAGTCTTTGGCAAGCATGTCATGCACCCAGTCGGCCACGGTATGGCCCTGCGCCTCACAGAGCGACAGGCCTTCGGCCACGCCCAGCGCATCCCAGAGTTCGAAGGGGCCCGCCTCGTGGTTGAAGCCCCAACGCTGCGCCTGATCCACGGCCAGCGGCGACTCCGTCACTTCCGGCACGCAACTGGAAGCGAAGCTCAGGTAGAAGGCCAGGTGCTGCCGCAGGAAGTGGCCCGCGCGGTCCTCCGCCGCCAGCAACAGACGCAATCGCGTCCCCAGGTCCCGCTCCGAACTGGCCGCCGTCACACTTTCGAATTGAGGCGCGGACCTGGCCTCATGCTCCAGAGTCTGCAAATTTAGTTCCAGGCGCTCACGTTGGCCGTCTGCCCCGCGCCGCTGCAGCCAGAAACCGCGCCCGCTCTTGCGCCCCAGCCAGTCACGCGCGATCAGTTGCTCCTGAAGCGAGGTTGCCCCGGGATGCGCCAGGGTCGCGCGCAGGCCCGGGTCAGACAGGGCGTCGTGCAGGTTGCGCGCCACCGCCTGCGCCACGTCGATGCCCACCAGGTCCTGCAAGCCAAAGGTCGCTGTGCGCGGACGCCCGATGAGGGGGCCGGTCAGCGCATCCACTTCGGCGACGCTGTAGCCCTCCGCCAGCGCCAGTCCGATGGCCTGCATGCCCAGCATGGACAGGAAGCGGTTGCCCAGAAAGCCGGGCACGTCACGGCAGACCACCACGTCCTTGCCCAGGCGCCGCGAGCAGAAGTCCTGCATGAAGCGTAGCAGGTCCGCGTCCGTGGCTTCATGCGGAATCAGCTCCAGCAGGGGCAACCAGCGCGGTGGATTGAAGAAGTGCGTGCCCAGAAATCGCCGCGTGAACTCTTGCGGCAGGCCGGCGGCGATCTGCGCCAGCGGCAGGCCGGAAGTGTTGGTCGAAATGACACATTGCGGCCGGCAGAGCGCATGCAATCGTCTCATCAGGGCCTGTTTGGTCGCCAGGTCCTCGACGATCGCCTCCAGTACCCAGTCGACCTCCCCCAACAGGGTGAGATCGTCCTCCAGGTTGCCGACATGAATGCGCTCAATATCCGTGTTGCTGAACCAGGGCGAGGGCCGCATTCCTTGCGAGCGTTGCAGATTCGCCAGCGCCAGGGCATTGCGTTCCGCAGCCGGAGACGCAGCCGTCGTGCCCGCCGCCGGAATGTCCAGCAGGGTCGTCTCCAGCCCGGCGCCGGTGAGCAGGGCCGCCAGCGCGCTGCCCATCGTGCCCGAGCCAATCACGGCGACGCTGTGGATTTGTCGGTAGCTCATCTCACCTCCTGCGGTCGGGCTTTCTATTGTCGCGCGCCTGGCGAATCTCGCCAGTTATCGCCTGCCATATCCGTCAAAATCCCGCTTCACGCCACGCCGGGCCCGCGCTACAATCGCCGTCGCCGGCAAGAGACCAGGGAGAGCGCATGGCAATGCGCTGGGGCAGCTACGACCTGATTTTCTTCGATTGCGACAGCACACTTTCCGCCATCGAAGGCATCGACGAACTGGCGCGACTGAAGGGCAAGGGCTGGCGCGTCAGCGTGCTGACCGAACGCGCCATGAACGGCGAACTGGACCTGGCCGGCGTCTATGGCAAGCGGCTGCAGGCGATCCGCCCGACACGGGGCCAGGTGAACGCCATCGTCGACCGCTACCAGCAGACTCTGGTGCCCGACGCGCAGGCCGTGCTGGACGCCCTGCAATTCCTTGGCAAGACGGTCTTCATCATCAGCGGCGGCCTGGCGGAGCCGGTGCGCGGTCTCGGACAACGCCTCGGCATACCTGCCGAACGCATCCGCGCCGTTGAGCTGGAATACGACCGCCTGGCCGGCCAATGGTGGCGCTATCACGAAGCGCAGACACAGCACCACCAGGCGTGGCTGGATTACCAGGTCGGCCCCCTGACCGTCTCCAGCGGCAAACCGGTGATGGTAAGAGAACTGGCCGGGGACCGTCCTGGTCGGCGCCTCATGATCGGCGACGGAGTCTCGGACCTCGCCACCAGCGAAGTGGTGGACCTTTTCGTCGGCTACGGCGGCGTCACCGCGCGCGACGCGGTGCTGGAGCACGCCGACGCCTTCATCCACTGCCCCAGTCTGGCGCCGCTTTTGCCCGTCGCCGCCGGGCCCGCGGGTTGGCAAAGGGTACGGGGCACGGTCCATCAGGCCCTCTTCGAAAAGGGCCTGCGCCTCGCGCAATCTAACCAGTTCACCCTGAATCGCGAAGCGTTGCGCCAGGCCTTTGCAGGAGCCTTCGCCAGTGAGACCCACTAAAC
The DNA here is from genome assembly GCA_021296065.1 of Anaerolineae bacterium. Lineage (GTDB taxonomy): Bacteria > Chloroflexota > Anaerolineae > Aggregatilineales > Phototrophicaceae > JAGWBD01. The sequence continues at coordinate 10,517 of JAGWBD010000016.1, read as the reverse complement.
CCATGAGGCCACAGGCAGTTATTTTCGACATGGACGGCCTGCTGGTTGATTCGGAGCGCATCTGGCACATCGCCGAGGACGAAGTCTTCTCCAGTCGCGGCCTCGACTACACGGACGAATTGCGCGCCAGCATCATCGGTTTGCGCATGGACGAATTCATGGAGAAGCTGAGCAAGCACTTTGGCATGTCGGAGCCACTGGAAGCATTGACGGCCGAGGTGAACGCCAACATGCTGCGCCTCATACCTACCATGGTGAGGCCGCAGCCCGGCGCGCCCGAAATGATCGATTTTGTGCAGTCGCGCGCCTGGCCGCTCGCCATCGCCTCCAGTTCGCCCCTGGCCATCATTGACGCGACCCTGCAGTCCCAGGGTTGGGACGAGATCTTTCGGCTTCGTTGCTCCGCCGATGACGTGCCACGCGGCAAACCGGCGCCCGACGTCTACCTGCAGGCGGCGCGCCTGCTGGGCGTTGCGCCGCAACATTGCCTGGCGCTGGAAGACAGCGCCAACGGCGCCCGCGCCGCCACCGCCGCCGGTATGACCTGCTATGCCGTGCCGGACCGCAGTCACAGCCAGGCTTCCGACCTCGAGAGCGTGACACCCTGCGTCTTTCCGGATTTGCATGCCGTGCGCGCCTGGCTGACATGACGCGCTGCCCGGTCGTCGTTGCCACCGACCTCGCCGATGACGGTCTGGAGCTGCTGCGGCAGGCTGCGGATGTCAGCTTGCATCAAGCCCGCCCCGGCGAGAGCGCCCTCCGTCAATTGCTGCAGACAGCCGAGGGGCTGATCGTCCGCAGCGACGTTCAGGTCGACGTCGAACTGCTGGAGCATGCGCCGCGCCTGCGGGTCATCGGCCTTGCCGGTACCGGAATCGGCAACATCGATATTGATACCGCCACGCATCGCGGCATCATCGTCACCAGCACGCCTGGCACCAGCGCGATCGCGGCCGGCGAACACACCCTGGCCCTGCTGCTGGCGCTGGGCCGCAACCTGGTGTCCGCCCATAACAGCCTGCAGGCCGGATACTGGCCCGTGCAGCGCGCGCGCCAGGCGGGCGTCCAACTGTCCGGCAAGACCATCGGCATTGTCGGCTACGGCCGTGTCGGCCGCGTCGTGGCGGATCGCTGCCTGGCCTTCGGTATGCAGGTGCTGGTGCATGACCCTTACATCGGCGAGGACCAGCCTTGTGATCGTCGTCTGCAGCCGGTCGCCTTCGACGATCTGTTGCAGCGCAGCGACTTTGTCAGCCTGCACGTTCCCCTGACCGACGAAACCCGCCAGATGCTGGATGCCCCGGCAATCGCGCGCATCCGACCGGGGGCGCGCCTCGTCAACACCGCGCACGGCGCCATTTGGGACGAGGACGCCATCGCCGAAGCACTGCGAAACGGCCAGCTCGCCGGCGTGGCCACCGACGTCTTCCCGCAGGAGCCGCCAACCGACAGCGCGCTCGTCGGGTTGGAGGCGGTGCTGCATACGCCCCGCATCGGCGACAACACCCGTGAGGCCAACCTGGACCTCTCCAGACAAATCGTCGCCCAGGTGCTGGATGCCCTGCGCGGTCACGATTATCGCCACGTGGTCAACATGCCCTTTCTGCCCGGCACGCCCTGGGCCGAGGCGCGTCCCTACATGCGCCTGGCGGATTGCATCGGGCGCATCCTGAATGCCCTGGCGCGCCGGCCGGTACGACGAGTCGCCGTCGAGTATCGCGGTGAAAGACTCGAAGACCTGATTAAACCGCTGACCGTCGCGCTGCTGCATGGCATTCTCAAGCCTGTGCTGGGCGAGCAGGTCAACTACATCAATGCGCCAGTGCTGGCCAGCGCCCGCGGTCTGCAGGTGATGCAGACCCGGGGGCTGAACACAAGGGATTACGCCAGCCTCGTATCCTGCCAGTTCACCCTGGAAGGCGGGGAGGAAATCACCATGGGCGGCACGTTGCTGGATGGACGCGAGCCGCGCATCGTGCAAATCAACGAATACGACATCAACTTCGTGCCGCTGGGCCAGTTGCTCATCATGGGCAGCCGTGACCAACCCGGCGTTATCGGTCGCGTTGGCACCTTGCTCGCGGAAAACAATGTCAATATCGCCAGCTGGCAGACCGGTCGCGCCAGTCCCGGTGGCAACACCCTGACCGTGCTCACCCTCGACCAGCCCCTGACGGACGGGCAATTGCAGGTCCTGCAGGCGCTGGATTTCGTGCGACACGCCCGCCAACTGGAAATCCGCCTGTGACGCGGCGGCAGCAACTCGCTGTCGCGCTGTGGCTGACCCTGCTGGTCCTTTATGTCCTGGCCGGCGTTGCACTGGCGCCCTTCCACGGCGACGAATCCCAGCAGATCCACTCCAGCAGCGACTACTGGAAAGTTTTTGTTGAACGGGAACCTTCCAGTTTGGGTATCAGCGATCAACAGGCAGGGGAAGGCGCTTTCGGTCGTCGCCTGCTGGAGGGCACCGTCAATCACTGGACAGTTGGCTTTTCCTGGCATCTCGCCGGTTTCACCCTGGCCGATTTGCCGCCGGACCCCGGCTGGCTCTGGGGCCGGGGTTATGAGGAAAACATCGCTGGCGAGCGTCGCCCTGCCCAGGATCTGCTGGTCGTTTCCAGGTTGCCTTCCTCCCTCTTTTTCGCGTTCAGCATTCCGCTTTTCTTTGCCATTGCCAGGCTTGCCGGGAATCGCCACACAGCGTTTATTGCCAGCGGCCTTTACGCGCTGCATCCTTCCCTTTTGCTCAATGGCCGTCGCGCCATGATGGAGGGCGGCATGCTCTTCTTCGGCCTGCTCACCATCCTCTGCGCCCAGGTCATCATCCGGCGCGGCCCGGAGCGGGGCTTGCGCTGGTGGTTGGCGCTGGCCTTCGCCGGAGGACTTGCGCTGGCCTCCAAACACAGTGGCTTCCTCTTCATTGTCAGCGCCCTGGGCTGGTTGTGGCTGGACGCCCTGCTGCAGCGCAACAGCCGTCGCCTGACGGCGGTGACGCTGCGTTGCCTGGCGGCCGGGCTGTTGACACTGTTCGTCTTTGTTACGCTCTCGCCCGCCCTTTGGCCCAACCCGCCACAGCGTCTGCTCGACATTTTCACAGCGCGCGATCTGATCATGAACATTCAGATCAGCACCTGGCAACCGGAGGGCCTGGCCATGACCACAGCCGAGCGCATTAACCTTGTTTTCACCCAGCCCTTTTTGAGACCGGTCCAGTTTTTTGAAGTCCCGGCCTGGTCCGAATTTGCCGTGATCCGTTCCGAAATCGACGACTGGTTTGCATCTCCACTTGCCGGATTGCAATTTGGCAGCGGCGGCGGCCTCCTGCTGACGCTGCTTGCACTTGCCGGGCTGGCGCGCAGTTTGCGGACGTCTTCGCGACAGGGCCTCCTGCTTTGGCTGGCCCTGACCATGGCTGTCCTGCTCTTCAATCCCCTGCCCTGGCAGCGCTATTACCTGCCGCTGCTGCCAGTTTCCTGCTTGCTGGCGGCCCTGGGTATGACAGGCCTGCTGCGCAGGGTTACACTCTGGCGCAACAAAATGTCGCAGGAACATTGAAATGGCCAGGGACGTTTCCGTCGCAAATCTCCTGTGTGAGTACCAGCACAACCCCCTCGGAATCGATGCCCGCCGCCCGCGCCTGAGTTGGCAACTGGAGACACGGCGACCGGACACGTTGCAGGGCGCATGGCAGATTCAGGTACACGAGAAGGGCAAACTGCTCTGGGATTCCGGCAAGGTCCGTTCAGACCAGTCCACCCACGTGCCTTACTCAGGGCCACCCCTGCGCTCTCGCCAGCGCTGCCACTGGCGCGTTCGCGTATGGACGGGCAGCGCCAGTCTGTCGGCCTGGAGCCGGGCCGCCAGTTGGGAAACGGGCCTGCTGCAAGGGGACGACTGGCAGGCCGCCTGGATCGATCCCGAAGGTGAGATTGACCCGAAGGCCTTCAAGCCGGCGCCCTTCCTGCGTCGCGATTTCAACCTGGACGCCCCTGTGCGCAGCGCCCGCCTGTACGCCACGGCGCATGGCCTCTACGAACTCTGGCTGAACGGCCGCCGTGGCGGCGACCGCTGGATGACGCCCGGCTGGAGCGCCTACCACAGTCGTCTGGAGTACCAGACCTACGACGTGACCGACCTGCTGCGACCCGGTGAAAACGCCCTGGGCGCCATCCTCGGTGACGGCTGGTGGCGCGGCAAGCTCAGCCTGGACTCCAAACGCAACAGCTATGGCGAGCGCCTTGCGCTGCTCCTGCAACTGGAGATTACGCTCGTCGACGGCCGCAGGACAGTCGTGACCAGCGATGACAGGTGGCGGGCCACCAGCGAGGGCCCCATCCGCAAATCCGACTGGAAGGACGGGGAAGTCTACGACGCCCGCAGGGAATTGCCCGGCTGGAGCGAGCCAGGTTTCGACGCCGACGGTTGGCGGCCGGCACAAGTGATGGAACACGCGCAAGATCTGCTTGTGGCCTCGTCATCGCCGCCCGTGCGTCGCATGGAGCGTTTCTCGCCCCGGATTTCGATGTCCCCCGGCGGGCAGACCATCCTCGACTTCGGACAAAACATCGGCGGCCACGTGCAGTTTCGCGTGCGCGGGCCAGCCGGTACGCAGGTCAAACTGACCCTCGTCGAAGCGCCTGGCAAATCAGGCGACGTTGAGCCCGCCCAAACCTTTCTCAACATGGAAAGGCTGCTGCAGGAAGTGCACTACACCTTGAGCGGCAATGGAGAAGAGGTCTACGCCCCGCGCTTCACCAGCCAGGGCTTTCGCTTCGTGCGCCTTGAAGGCTGGCCAGGCGATCCACGGCCGGAGGACTTCGAGGCGGTCGCTATCTACTCCGACATGCCCACCACGGGCCACTTTGCCTGCTCGATCCCTGCCCTGAACCAGTTGCACAGCAACGTCCTGTGGAGCATGAAGGGCAACTTCATGGATATTCCGACCGATTGCCCCACGCGTGAACGCGCCGGCTGGACCGGGGACGCCCAGGTCTTCGCGCGCGCCGGCGCCACCCTGATGCAATGCGCCGGATTCTTCAGTCGCTGGCTGCGGGACCTCTCTGCCGAGCAAAAAGCGGACGGCATCGTGCCCAATCTCGTCCCCAACCCCTACCACGATGGCAAGGGCAACTTCCTGGTCACCGCGACCGAAGGTTCCGCCGGCTGGGCCGACGCCGCCATCATGGTCCCCTGGGCGCTCCATCAGTGTTTCGGCGATGATGACCTGCTGCGGCAGCAATACGACAGCATGCGGGCCTGGTATGACTTCATGCGCCGCCGCGCCCGCAAGACGCACTGGCTGCGGCGCCTGGCTCCCCGCAGCCTGCTTTCCGCCCGTCGGCGGCGGCGGCTGAAAGTGCTGCAGGACCGCGGCTATCACTGGGGGGAGTGGCTGGAGCCCGGAGACTCTTTCCCCTGGATATTCTTCGGCCTCATCAATCGCCTGGTGTTTTCCGCGCCCTACGTTGCCTCCGCCTATCACAAGCACTGCGCCGATCTCATGGCGGAGACGGCGGAAGTCCTGGGACGCAGCGACGAAGCGCGCGAGTTCCGCGAAGAGGCAGCGGCCATCGGCAAGGCCTGGGCGGAAGAATTCATCGCCGCCGATGGATCGCTCAAACCGGACACACAGGCATCCTACGTGCGCGCTCTGGCTTTCGATCTCGTTCCCGCGGACCGGCGGCCAGACATATTGCAGCATCTGTTGCGCAAGCTGCGCGAAGACGACTACCATGTCGGCACGGGATTCCTGTCCACCGGCATGCTCTGTGAAGTGCTGGCCGCGGAAGGCCATGCCGACCTGGTCTGGCAGTTGCTGCTGCAGGAGAGCAATCCCTCCTGGCTCTACGCCATCAACAAGGGCGCGACCACGATCTGGGAGACCTGGGATGCCGTGCGCGAGGATGGTTCCGGCTTTGGCTCCCACAATCACTATTCCAAGGGCGTGGTCGTTGAGTTTTTCTACCGCCGCGTGGCCGGCATCGAGATCGCCGCGCCCGGCTATCGCCGCATTCGGCTTCAGCCGACGCCGGGCGGCGGCCTGACCTGGGCCAGGGGCTCCATCCAGACTCTCTACGGCGAGGTCGCTTCATCCTGGCAAATCGAGGGCGATGCGTTTCGGCTGGAAGCGCGCATCCCGCCCAATACCACCGCCGATGTCCATCTGCCGGATGGTTCCGAACCCTTCTCCGTTGGCTCCGGCATTCACAACTGGCGTTGCAGCCTGATTTGAGGGGCTTCTGTAACTTGCGCGTCCGGGGCAGGCGTTGTATACTGCCGCGCCTGGCTGATGAACAGCCCGGTCTTCCTGCAGGCAGGAAGCGTCGTCGGCAACGAGAGGAATTGGTGATATAGCCACAGCCGAACTGCGCACCTATCGCGACATTCGCGCCCGTGAGGTTCGTGTCATTTCAGATACGAACGAAAATCTGGGCGTCATGCCTACCAGCACGGCGCTGGGCTTGGCCGAGGAGCGCGGCGTGGACCTTGTCGAAGTCTCGCCCGCCGCCCGCCCGCCCGTCTGTCGCATGATGGACTTTGGAAAGTTTCAGTACGAGCGGCAGCGCCGCGATCGTCGGGCCCGCAAGCAGCACAAGACGGTCGAGGTCAAGGAGATCCAGCTGCGACCCAAGACCGACATGCACCACCTCGGCTTCAAGGTTCGCGATGCGCGTCGCTGGATCGAGAAAGGCATGAAGGTCAAGGTGCGCGTGAAATTCCGCGGGCGCGAACGGGAGTATCCGGAAATCGCGCGCAATCGCCTCAGGGGCATCGCGGAAGAGTTGCAGGATGTGGCTGTGGTGGAACTGCACCCGGGTATGGAAGGCAACAACATGCTCATGGTGCTGGCCCCCATCGCCGACAAGTCCGGCAGATAACGACAAGGCAGACATGGCGAAGAAGAAAAAAACCCGCAAGTACAAGCTCAAGACCCACAAGTCCACGGCCAAGCGCTTCAAGGTCACCGGCAGCGGCAAGGTGATGCGCACCAAGGGCGGCAAAAGCCACCTGCGCCGCCGCAAGTCGAGCCGCACCAAGCGCCAGCTGGACCGTATGCAGCCCGTCAGCAAGGCCGACGTGCGCCGTATCAAGACCATGGCGCCCTACATGGCCCGTTACCGCGCCAACCCGCCCGCCTGAAGCGGCGGCCAGACCGTATTTTGATACCCGGACCCTGAAGTCCGGGTTGCCACGCCAGGAGAATCGAAGTGCCCAGAACCAGAACCGGTCCGGTCCGCCGGCGCCGCCACAAAAAGATCGTCAAAATGATGAAGGGCCAGTGGGGGACGCGCGGCAGACTGTTCAAGCGTTCCAACGAGGCTATGCTCAAGAGCCTGTGGTACGCCTATCGCGACCGTCGCACCCGCAAGCGCGACATGCGCCGCCTGTGGATCACGCGCATCAACGCCGCCGCTCGCGAGAACGGCCTGAAATACAGCCGTTTCATCTACGGCCTGAAGCAGGCCGGCGTCGAGATCGACCGCAAGATGCTCTCCGACATCGCCGTGCGCGACCCCGACACCTTCCGTAAGATCGCCGTCATCAGTTCAATGAATCAGTAGTTGACCGGCGCAGCGGACGCAAACAGACCCTGCCAGCCACAGACGGCTCGGCAGGGTCTGTTGTGTTTTCAGTGGCTGTTGCCTGGAGGTTGATCATCTGTCCTTACGGCTGTCTGACTGACCTTGCTTCAAATGAATTGACTGCACTTCTTTCTCCCCCTCTCCCTGAGGTAGAGGGGGCCGGGGGGTGAGGGCGCCCTGATCGGAAATCCCTACAGGTTGATCATCTGCCCTTCGAGGCCGTGGGCGGCTTCCTTCAACGCCTCACTGAGCGTCGGATGCGCGTGTACGTTGCGCGCGATCTCGTTGGGCGTCAGTTCCGCCGCCTGCGCCAGCGTCAACTCGGGCAGCAACTCGGTCACGCCGTGGCCGATCAAATGCGCGCCGAGAATCTCCCCGTAACGTTTGTCGCTGACCAGCTTGACGAAGCCGTCGGATTCGCCCATGCCCAACGCCTTGCCGTTGGCCTGCCAGGGGAACTTCGCCACGTTGACCTCATGGCCGGCCTCGCGCGCCTGCACCGCCGTGAAACCGAAGCTGGCGATTTGCGGCTGGCAGTAGGTCGCCGAGGGCATGAAGCGGTAGTCCAGCGTGACCGTTTCGGCGCCCGCGATGTTCTCGGCGGCGATGATGCCCATGCTCTCGGCCACGTGCGCCAGCGCTTTCTTCATGGTCACGTCGCCCACCGCGTAAATATGCGGCACGTTGGTCTGCATGCGCCCGTTGACCTCGATCGCGCCCGCCTCCGTCAGCGCCACGCCGGTGTTCTCCAGACCGTAGCCCTCGACTCGCGGCGCGAAGCCGATGGCCTGCAACACCTTGTCGGCCGTCAGCACCTGCTGCTCGCCCGCGGCGTCCGTCAGGGTGACCCGGGCTTCCTGCGCGTCTTCTTCGATGGCCTCCACGCGCGCGCCGACCAGAATGTCAATCCCGTCGCGCTCGAACTGCTTGTGCAGCTCGGCGGAGATCTCCTCGTCCTCCAGCGGCACGATGCGCTCCATGTTTTCCACCAGCGTGACCTGAACGCCGTAGTTGTGCAGCACGTAGGCGAATTCCACGCCGATGGCGCCCGCGCCGACGATGATGATGCTGGCCGGCAAGTCGGCGCTCATGATCTGCTCTTCGTAGGTGACCACCCGCTCGCCGACTGCAGTGCCGGGCAGCAAGCGCGTCGTGGCGCCGGTCGCGATGACCGCGTGTTTGAAGTTCAGCGTCTCCGTTTCGCCGTCGTCCAGCGCGACCTCCAGGCTGTGGGCGTCGCTGAAGCTGGCCCAGCCGTCGAAACGCTCGATTTTGTTCTTGCGCATCAGGAACTGCACGCCCTTGACCAGGCGGTTGGCGACCTGGCGGCTGCGCTTGTGGGCCACAGAGTAATCCATGGTCGGCTGGCCCTGGATGCCGAAATTGCGCGCGCGCTTCGTGATGATGTGCGCCAGTTCGGCGTTGTAGAGCAGGGCCTTGGAGGGGATGCAGCCGACGTTCAGGCAGACCCCGCCCCAGTAGCGCTTCTCGACGATGGCGGTCTTGAGGCCCAGCTGGCTGGCGCGGATGGCCGCCGGGTAGCCGCCCGGCCCGGCTCCGATCACCACGACATCGAATTCCTGCGCCATGCGCGTCCCTCCGCTGCTTGTCTGCGTCGGGCCGCATTATATGCGCCCCTGTGTCCCGCTTTAAGGGCTAACCTGCCCCGCGGGACAGGGTGGCATGCTGTGACAGGATTTGTCGGGATTGAGAGGCGGAGTTGTGATTCGCGTTGGTAGGGGGCGCATATAATGCGCCCCTTTCGCCGCGGGGCAGGCCCTGTCCTGTGATACGATTCGTCAGGGTTGGCGGGAGAAGCCTATGAGCGAGAAGAACAGCCGCTGGGACGAGATTCGCAAAATACAGATTGAGTCCGCGTCCTCCTATCACATTCTGGGAGGAGTGCTGCTGACCTTGTTTGGCGTCTGGCTCGGAAGTCGCCTGTTCTCTGGTGACTCTGGCTATGGCAGCAATCTGTTTGCAGAACTTCTCGGCATCTTTGTCACAGTCTTCATCATTGATTATCTCAATCGACAACGCGAGGAAAGACGACGCAAGCAGGAACCTAAAGACCGCTTGTTACGAGAAGCCCGGAGTCCCGAACCAGAAATAGCCAGATATGCATTTCACGAATTGCGTGACCGCGGCCTGATATTTGATGAAGACAGCATCCTGGAAGGGGAGAACTTGTGGTCTACAAAGCCCGTAAAGGTGGATTTGTCAGGTGCCAACATGAAAGGCGTAGGACTTTGTAACGCAGACCTGAGCGATGCTTTTTTGATTCATGCAAATTTGCAAAACGCAAACTTTAGATTTGCCAAATTGGAAAATGCCAGTCTCGGAATGGCAAGCCTGGTCAACGCGGATTTGGGGAACGCAAATTTGTCCAACGCAGAACTGTTTGGCACAGATTGGACTGGCGCAAATCTGAAACTTGCGAAAGTCAGAAATGCATTCAGGTTTCCGCAACCGGAATTTTCGGAAGAAAGAAAACCTGCATCATCTCTTTCACGATCACCCGGGGACATCGTATTGCCAGATGGAACTAATGCGCCCCCTAATGCTGATTTGGGTCGTTTTGTATATCCTGATCACCCTGACTATTGGCGATCCAATGACCCTAACAGTCCGGCCTACCCGGACTTTGACAAGAATCGCTCGCCGTGGGACCTGATTGGCAAGGAAAAAGAGACTTAGCCTTCCACCTCCGACTCGCCCTCAGACTCCTCCTTCTCCCTTCTCCGCCGACCCAGCGTGACCACCCTGAACGCCTCGCCGTGCTCGACGCCGATCTTCTTGCCCATCTCGTTGCTGAAGCCCTCGATGAAACCCACCACGTCCTCGCCCACCTGCGACTTGTGGCACAGCAGCGCCTTGCACTTGCGCTCCCACTGCGCCGTCACGTCGACGTAAAGCGTCGGCTCCATCGTGAAG
>JAGWBD010000073.1 GCA_021296065.1 Anaerolineae bacterium | reverse complement strand
CATGCCGATTTCCGCCAGATTGGACTGGAAGAGCAGGGCGAACTGTTCCTCGTCCGGCACTTCCGTCACCCAGACGACCTCGATGGGGTAGTCCTGAATGTTGTCGGCGTACTGGCATTCGGCCAGCGCCGCCCGGGCAGCATCCAGATCACGCCTCGGTGTGAAGACGTCCGGATTATGACCGGGGGTGGATTGCGAGAGGATTCCGACCATGGCTGCCGGTCCCGGCCATTCCAGGCTGACGATGGTGTCGTAGTCGTAGGCCAGGGCCGCCGCCTTGCGGCAATTGACGTCATCGAAGGGCGGCAGGATATTGTTCACCATGTAGTAAAGCGAACTGCCCATGGATGTGGTGTCTATGCTGATGCCTTCCAGGGAGCCCAGGGAATTGTATGATTCCAGGCCCTGCCAGGGATCGCTAATTTCTATCTCTCCATCCAGAAAGAGGGCGCGGATGGTGGCAAACTCGGTCGTGCCGATAAAGGTGACTTCATCGGCCGCGTTTTCCACGAAAGCGTCCTGGTTCCAGTAGCCACTGAAGCGCGACATCTCAAGTTGCTCGGCGAGATTGAATTTCGAGACCTGGTAGGGACCGGAACCGGCGTCATTGGTCAGGAGCCATTCCTTGCCATAGTCGCCATGTTCACCATAGAGGTCCGAACCTGTGTCGTAATTGGCGCGCACCAGGTCCTCGTTGACGAAGAAGAAGCGGGAAAGACGAAGGGTAAAAAGAGGGTCGGGATTTTCCAGAGTGATCTGGACAGTGGAGTCGTCCGGCGCATCCACGGCAGCACCTGGCAGCAGATAGGAGAAGCCTTCGCCGATTTCTTTCAGGCGATTGTAGCTGTAGACGATGTCGCTGGCCTGCACCGGGCTGCCGTCATGGAAGAGGACACCGTCACGCAGATGGAATGTATAGGTCAGTCCGTCTTCCGATACGTCCCAGCTTTCGGCTACCCAGGGGTCCACGCCACCGGCGGGGTTCGGGAAGATGAGTGTGTCATAGATGTTGGTGATGGAAATCGAACTGGAAAAATCGGAGCCGACGTGCGGATCAATAAATGTCGGCCAGGCGAAGTTGGCGCGCAGGCGACGGACTCCGTCGTCCTGGGCCACGGTCGTTGCCGGGATCAGCAACAGCAGCAGCATGCACAGTAGAATTACTCTCTTCATTGGCGAGTCTCCTCAAATCTTGCGAACACAACGGGACGCAGGCCTTGTCCACCGCCTGCCAGGAAGCCAGGGCGGACACAAACCCGCAAATCGTTCAAATTATGGAATCGCTGCGGTGCTTCGAAGGGCGCCTGGGCATTTTCAGGGTCTGGAGATGCGCCCGCTCTCCGGACCCGGCCAGGCGGGCGGCGTCGTGGCGGTGGCAAGGCAAGATACAATGGTTGCCCCGTCTGGCAACCCTTGCGATCCCCTAAATACTTTGGCTCGACTGTCTCCATGCCCTTCCCGAAATAGGGGAATTCGTCAGCACGCAGGGAAGGTAACGCGCACGCCGGGTTATGTCAAAAAGTCGACCGGCACCGGTTCCGAATCATCAACACAAAACTGGCACTGGGAAATGCCTTGACGAACAAGTAATCTTCCCGTCTTTTTCTGTGGCCAGTTTCTGTGCTATGGTCACTTTCGAATCATAAACGTGCGCGATTCTTATGCGCTCATCGAATGCGGTATAAACATGTCGCTGCTCCGGAATCAAACAAAACATTGTGTAGACTGGTCGAATCCTGCGGCCAACTGTCGGGCGGCGACCTTCTCCATGCAGGCGTCCAATGCCGGTTCAAGACAAAAATGATGGAGTTCAAACCTGGTGAACGGAAGTAAGGAATCGGGCACGCAGTCCCGGGCGACCATCTATGGCGCCCATTGGTGCCCGGACTGCCGGCGCTGCAAAACCTTCATGGGAGAACACGGCGTGCCCTATGAGTGGTTTGACATTTTGGAACACCCTGAACTCACACGGGAGATACAGGAAAAGGCCGGCGGCAAGCGGGTTTTGCCGACCATAGTTTTTGAAGACGGGGACGTACTCCTTAGACCCACAAACGTGGAACTGGCCAGAAAGCTTGAACTTACCCTGCACATGAACCGGACCTTCTGGCCGCTCATCATCATCGGTGCCGGTCCGGCGGGGCTGACTGCCTCCCTTTTTACTGCCCGTGACGGGACGGAAACCATGGTGGTCGAGCGCGAGGCAGTCGGTGGCAATGCATGTCCCGGGCTTTCCCCAGCCCACTACCGGTTTCGAATTCAGTGATCGACTGCGTGAACAGGCCGAATTCTTTGGGGTGGAAATCCTTCAGTCTTCCAGTATTGATACCATTCGCAGTCAGGACAACTATCACACTGTTGTCACAACGACAGGCGAGGAATTCAGCGGAAGCGCCATCATCATCTGCACAGGGAGCCACTACCGGCGCTTAAATGTGGACGGCGAGGACAAGTTTCTGGGCATTGGCGTACACTATTGCGCTGCCTGTGACGGCCCCTTTTACAAGGGACAGCACGTTGCCGTACTGGGTGGCGGCAACAGCGCCGTGGAAGCAGCGCTGGAACTGGGGCAGATCGCCGATCGGGTTTCGCTGCTGGTGCGCGGTGAGGAACTTACGGCCAGTTCGGTTTACCAGGACAAGCTTGACGAACAGGAAAACGTCAACATCCGTTTCAACAACATGACGATCGGCTTTGAAGGACGTGCGCGTTTGCGCCGCCTGAGAGTGAAGGATGTAAAGACCGGCGTGGAAGACCGGGTTCATGTCAACGGGGCCTTTGTTTTCATAGGCCTGGAACCGAACACCTCCTTCCTGGAAGAGACTGACGTTGAACTGAACAGGGCGGGTTTCATACTGACCGGTCACAATTTACCCGCAGACAAGGGCTGGCCTGATCGTTATGGTGACCGGTTGCCCTTGATGTTTGAGACCTCGATCCCGGGCATTTTCGCTGCCGGGGATGTACGGGAGGGCAGCACCAAGCAGGTCGCCGCCGCTGCAGGCGAGGGTGTGACCGCTGCCATGCTGGTGCGTGAGTACCTCAAGGGCGTGAAATTCAAAATATAGCCGTTGTTAAGTACAGGCGATGGCGAAGGGGCGATAAATGAGCGAACGAACCGTCACGTATCTGGGTGACTTGATCGTGCATCTGGATGGCCAACGACTGACTGCCGGCGATGAAGCACCTGAGGTGACTGTCCAAAGCAAATTCCATACACCTTTTGATTTGCTGGGCGACACGCCCGGCAAGATACGTCTTGTCAGTTCGGTGCCAAGCCTTGATACAGCAATCTGCAACGAACAGACCATGCTGTTGAGCAAGGAAGTGGCGGAAATGGGCGACGAGTTCGCGTTCATCACCGTCAGCATGGACCTGCCATTTGCCCAGGACCGCTGGTGTTCCGTTGCGGGCGTGCCCCGCAACGTGGTGCTTTCTGACTACCGCGACGGGAACTTTGGCATGGCCTACGGCACGACCATCAGAGAGTTGAGAATTCTTCACCGGGCGCTGTTCGTCGTTGATGACGAAAACTTCATTTGCTACGTACAGTATCTGCCAGAGGTCCACGAGCATCCGGATTACGCAACGGCACTGGCAGTTCTGAAGGGCCTGGCCTGAAACGCTGGCGCCGGTAAACCTGGCGAACCTGGTTCTCAACCCCGGGTTTTTGAAAGGCGCGTCAGCGCCGCCGCCATGGTTGGCAGGTTCGTTTGGCAACCGACGGCTTCCACCACAAAGCTGGCAACACAGGCCCCGAGCCGGATGGCATCCGGCAAGGCCTGCCCCTGTGCCAGGCCGACCGCCAGACCCGCCGCGAAGCCGTCACCGGCGCCGGTTGGGTCAACGACGCAGCAGGGGGGGATGGCCGGAACGCGCCCGCTTGCCCCTGAAGTCAGCCAGCTGGCGCCCGCCGCACCCAGCGTACGGACGATGGCTGACAAGCCCGTTTGCAGCAGCGCATGCGCGTCATCACAGGCCAGCGACGACACAAGCTGTGCCAGTTCGTGTTCAGTGCAGACCAGCACATCTGCTGAGCCAATGAAGGCAGCGGCCAGTTCCGGCGCCGTCGCGAGGGCACCACTGAGAATAACCCGTGCACCGCCCGCACGAGCCAACCGGGCAGCGCGCAAGGTGAAGCCGTCAAAGCGATATGTGATGACGGCCAACTTGCCGGCCGCGGCAATGGCTGGATCCGGCGAGAATTCTTCCTGGCGCGCGGCCACGCCAATCTGCGAGATGCAGACCGACTCGCCGTCGCCATCGCGAAAAAGGAAACTGTGCCCGCAGCGCTCGCCGGCGACGACCTGCAGTGCCCGCCGGTCCACGCCGCAGGTATCCAGCCAGTCTGCATAACCGCGTGAATGAAAGTCCTCACCGACCACACCAACCAGGGCAGTTCCTGCGCCCAGACGCGCGGCGGCGACGGCCACGTTGGGGGCACAGCCGCCGAAATACACACGTTCGACGTCGTCGGCCGACGTGCAGATTTCCACGGTGTCTCCGGGAGCGGGAAGGGAGGTGACTTCAAACAGGTGGTCGAAATTTGTCCAGGAACCGACGGCGACGACGTCAGGGTCAGGCGTGGATCCGTTCATGTTGTTTCGGAGGAAAAGCCCCAGATGCGCTCGGCGTTTTTGTGAAAGATCAACTCCAGTTCCTCGTCGCTGAAGCGACACTCTTCGACCTTGACGCGTTCCACCAGCGGCGACTGGAAGGGCGCATCGCTGCCGTACAACAGGCGTTCGGCGCCGACAGCGCGAACGAACGCCTTGATATCGTAGGGCCAGGCCTGGCTCATGTCGGCGAAGACGTTTTCCGCCTCCTTGCAGGCGATAATGGTCTCGGTCAGGTAATCGTGCAGCCCGATGTGGGCGATGATGACCCTGGCCTGCGGAAACTGACGCGCCGCATACCCCTGCAGTGAAGGCAAGTCACGGCCAGGGTGGCCGGAGTGGAAGAGAACGGGGATATCGTATTGGGCCGCCGCCTCGAAAACGGGACCGGTCACCCGCAAACTGGCCGGATTGTAGAAATCGGCGCGGGCGACCATTTTGATCCCGCCGAGGCCGTGTTCCTCTACGAAATGGCGCACGGTCTCCCACACGAATGCTTCACCGAAGAGCGGATTGAGACGAATCGCGCCGATCAGGCGCTTTGGAAACGCAGCGACGGCGCGCGCGACGGCCTCGTTGGCCTGGCGATAATCGTTGTCGTGGGGAGGGTTGAGAATTCGGTCCGGCGGAAGCAAAACGCCACGATCGAGGCTGTATTCATCCAGCATGCGGATGATGGATTCAGGCTGATCGTATTGCACATATGGCACGATGAGGTGTTCGGCGATGGCCGGATCTGTACCAAAATGGATGTGTGCATCAATGATCGTCATGGGATTTCAACTTGTGAAAGAGGGGATCGCCGAGGCGACCCCCTCGGAAAGTCAGGCCTTACGCTTCGTCGCCGCCGTACATTTCGACGTAGGCTGCATGGATGTCTTCCATCAGGAAGACGCCTTCGGTGGGCACTGGCTCCATGATGACGCCGCTGACGTTCACAAAGTATTCATTCGTGTCGTCCCAGCGCGCCTTCCAGTAGCTGTAGCCATCTTCAGAAAGGATGTCACGCTCGATTTCGGACGCGTTGAGCGGGTAGTGCTCATAGCCCTGCCAGAATTCCTTGAAGCCCTCAACGGACATGTTGGCGCCCGTTTGCGTATTGAGGACATCGAGAATGATGGCCGCGCCCTCATCCGTGTTCTCTTCGACGAAATTGACGATGCGGAACCAGACATTCAGCAATTTCAGCAAGGTCTCCTGGTTGTCGGCGGCGTAATCCGGCGTAGAGATAATGCCGTTGAGCGGCGGCGGCGCCAGGTCCGCGCCGACGACAACCGGCTTGTAACCTTCAGCCGTCGCGCGTGTGCGCTGCGGAATGCCGCCCAGATAGAAGTCACCCGTGCCGGAAAGGAAGGCTGCCAGGCCTTCGTCCGGATTGAGGTCGACAATGGTGATGTCTGAGTCCGGGTCCAGACCGACACGCGCCGCCGAGCCAACGACCGCCTGGCCCATGTCGGTGTTGCCGGTGGTCACGACCGTGTTCCCCTGCATCTGCTGAAGGGCAGCCACGACGGCATCGGCGCGTTCCATGCCCTCTTCCTCGAACTCTTCAACCGACTTGAATTCCGGTTTGGCCATCAGGGCAGCGCCGGCGTCAAAGATATTGAAGCCGTAGACATAGACGAACTGGAACGCGTCGTAGGTAGCGATGACAGAGGAAATGTTGTTGATGGCAACATCAACCTCACCGGCGGCCAGGGCCTCCTGCACTTCCGTCCAGCCAAGAATGACAAATTCAACGTCGAGTCCTTCTTCCGCGTACCAACCGAATTCCTGCCCGAGGATGGGCAGCAGCGTGTCCTGAAACGGTGAAACACCGAAACGGACGCTGACCATTTCATCCTGGGCCTGAGCACCGGTGATCGTGAATACCGTCACCAGCAAGATGAACAGAATTGCGCGAACCTTGTTTCCCTGCATTGCACACTCCTTTTGGAACAATTTACTGGCAAATTGCCAGAGGACAACCTCGTTTCGGTGAACTCTTGTCCGTCACTGGCGTTCGGCGTCACGCTCCGTCCAGCGAGTCAGGCGGCGAGTGAAGATGTGCAACAATCGATCCGCCAATGCGGCCTCATTTCCGATGATAATGTTACCAAGCAGGATGGTGTGAGTGTTCAGGCTGCGGCGGGCGACCATAATCATGAACCCGATGCCTTCTTGCGCACCCATCAACTCCGCCGCGATCATCAGGCCGAATGCCAGCGCCAGGGCCACGCGCCAGCCGGCGATCAATTCCGGTACGATTGCCGGCAAAATGACTGTGCGGTAAATGTGGTCCTGCTCCGCACCGAGCGAACGCGCTGCCTGTACATAAATGCGTGGTACGTTGCGCACCGCCTCGATAGTGCTGACAACCATGACCATGAAGCATCCCAGCCCGGCCAGCAAGACCTGTCCGAACATGCCGATCCCGAACCAGAGAATGAAAAAGGGGATGAGCGCGATCGGGGGAACGGGCCGGAGGGCCTCGATGGCAGGCTCAAGATGCGCGAAAACCAGACGAAAACGGCTCATCACCAGGCCGACCAAAACGCCCAGTGCGGAACCGGCAAGGAAACTGAGACTCACACGATAGAGCGTGACCAGAGCCTGCTGAACTATGGTACCGCGCACCTCAATCAAGGTATCCAGTACACGTCCCGGGCCCGGCAATTTGAGCGAAGAGACCAGGCCCCATTCTGTGGTGACCATATACCAAGCGACGAGGGCCAGCAGGATCGACACCAGACTGATGCGGCGCATGCGGCGCGTTCGCTGGCGAATGCCTTCTTCCGCTTGCATCAGGCGGCGGACTCCGCTTCGTTCTGGCTGAGCGTGTCCATCAGTTGTTGTCGCAAGGCCTGAAAGTCAGCGCTGGTCTTGCGGCGCGGGTCGAGTTCCCGCTCCAGGTGTACTGTGACATCCGCCGCCACGCGCGCGGGGCGAGGTGTCATCACGACCACGCGATCGCCGATGAAAAGCGCTTCCTCGATGTCATGGGTGACGAAGAGGATGGTGAGCGCTTCTTCCTGCCACAGGCGCAGCAACTCAATTTGCATTTTTTCCTTGGTCAGCACGTCCAGCGCGCCAAAGGGCTCATCCATCAACATGATGGCCGGTTTGTTGGCGTAGGCGCGCGCAAGGTCAACCCGCTTCTTCATACCGCCGGAAAGCTGCAAGGGGTAGAAATCGCGGTATTCCGCCAGGCCGACGAGGGAAAGCAGGCGCTCAACGATGGACGAAACCTCTCCGGCATGCAATCCACGCGCTTTCGGCCCATAGGCCAGGTTCTGCGCCACCGTTAGCCATGGAAAGACAGAATCTTGCTGGAAGACGACCGCCCTCTCCGCGCCCGGCCCGGGCACCGGCGTGGCGTCGACCAGCACTGAACCTTCGCTCGGTGAGAGGAAACCGGCCACAAGGTTAAGCAAGGTAGACTTGCCGCAACCTGATGGCCCGACCAGGCAAACAATCTCGTTGGTGGCGACCTTGAGGTTCGTCTTGTCCAGGGCCTTGACCGAACCCTGTGACGTCGCAAATGTCTTGCTGACGCCAAGCAGTTCAATTTTGGGCGAAGATGAGTCCTGAATTGCCAAAGTCCCCGCACTCACGAATTTGGTGCCGCGGGCGATAGTAGCGCAGGCGCGTCGCAGTCTCAACATTTCGCTATCATTGGACTTGTTTGTCGTTCCCGGTTGTGCGCAATTTTCCGGGCTTCACCTGCACGCCGGGAGCCGGACAATGATGTTGAGAGACATTCCATAAATTTCGTACATGGCCCGCCAAAGGGCTTAATCGAAAGGATTCAGAATCCGTGACTGACAGGGCCATGCCACAACAACCCGTTATCCTGATATCGGGCGGCAACATTGGCATCGGACGCGCCACGGCACTGCGATTCGCCGGTGCCGGCGCGCAGATTGTGATCGCGGCGCGAAACGCGGATACGGCGCGAGAGACCCTCGACCTGGTAAGTCAGGCAGGAGGGCAGGGGCAATTCGTGCCCTGTGACGTGCGTGACGAAGCACAATGCGACCAGGCTGTCGCCGCATCTGTCGGTCGCTACGGTCGCCTTGACGTGCTGGTCAACAACGCCGGCATTATCGTGCGCAACCGGACTGTGGCGCAAACGACGACCGAACAGTGGCAGGCCATGCTGGACGTCAATGTCAGCGGGGCTTTTTACCTCAGCCGGGCCGCCCTGCCACACCTGGCCGTCACGCGCGGCAACATCGTCAATGTGTCTTCCTACGCCGGGCTGGTGGGCTTTCCCGGTTCGGCGGCCTACTGCGCCGCCAAGGGCGCGTTGGTCCAGTTGACGCGCGCCATGGCGCTGGACCACGCGACGGAGGGCATTCGCGTCAACTGCGTTTGTCCGGGCAGCGTTCGCACGCCCATGATCGAGAAGGCCTGGCAGCAACATGGCCAGGGAGCGGCCGAACTCTGGTCAGAAAAACACCCGCTCGGCCGTATCGCCGAAGCGGAAGAGGTGGCCGAGGCAATTTACTGGCTCGCCAGCGACGGTGCCAGTTTTGTGACGGGCGCTGCCCTGCCGGTGGACGGCGGCATCACCGCCGGCTAGCTTCCCCAGACTTCATCAAACACGCGCATCCAGTTGCCACCCAGCAGGGCCGCAAGTTCGTCGCGCGAAAAGCCGCGTTGCAGCAGCTCGGCCACGAAGACCGGCATCTGGTCCGCGCTCTGGCAGTCCTCGATCCAGTTGTGGAGCATGTCCGGCCCGATAGAGGATTCAACCAGGGCCTGCACGCTTACTTCGCGCAGCGTGCCTTCGAGAAAATCGGCGCCGATACCGAAATGTTCGATGCCGACGAGTTCGACCATGTATTGCAGGTGGTCGGCCATGCGCGCGCAGGTGGGCGGATCCGAGATGTAGCCGCCGTAAAAGTTGAGGCCGATGACGCCGCCACAGTCGGCAATGGCGCGAATCTGGTCGTCGCTCAGGTTGCGCGGGTGATCGAAGACCGCGCGCGCGTTGCTGTGCGAGGCGACCAGGGGTTCCTCCACGATATCGATGGCATCCCAAAAGCCTGGCTCGGCCAGGTGGCTGACGTCGAAAATGACCCGGTTGTCGCGCAGGTCCTTCAGCGCCGCCCGCCCCGCCGCCGTCAGTCCACCCGGGTTTCGTTCGCCGGTACCGTCGGCGAAGGCGTTGCGTCTTTCCCAGGTGAAGGCGACCATGCGCACGCCAAGGCGACAGAGGGCGCGCAATACGCGGTTGTCTCCGCCGAGGCCGTCACAGCCTTCCAGGGCCAGGACGCCGGCGATTTTGCCCCTGTCTGTAATCTGGCGGATTTCCGCAACGTCGGTCGCCAGTTCCATGCGGCTGTCGTCGCTGGCGATGTCCTCTTCCGCCGCCTGCAGGGTGCGCATGATTTCGCGCAGGCCCAGGCCCGGCAAAAAGCGGTCGTCTACGTAGACCGGAAGCACCTGCACGTTGATGCCACCGGTGGTCATGATGGGCGCCCAGTATCCGGACAATGCGCCCCGCTCGCCCCTTTGGTGGCGGGACAGGACGTCCATCAGAATGTCATGGTGGGAATCAACAAACAACAAGTCCTGACAAACTTCTTTGGCTTGTTCCAGAAATTGCATGGGCCCCTCCCGGCAGGCTATGCTCGCGCGCAGGAGTATGCCACAAGGAGACTGTTCTTGCCTGCCAGTAGCGTGAGGGAAACTGCCGACGTCGTGGTGATTGGCGCGGGGATTCAAGGCCTCAGCGCCGCCTGGCACCTGGCGAAATTCGGCATACGCGATGTGGCGCTGGTGGAAAAATCGACGGTCGGCAGCGGCTCGTCGCGCTGGTCAGCCTCGATGCTGATGAAACAAATGTGGGGCGAGTGGCAGCAACGCTTTTCGGCCTACACCTTTCAACGCTACGCAGCTTTCGCCGACGATACCGGCTACGACGCGGGTTTCGTGCGAACAGGAACGCTGACGCTGGTCACGCCGGACGTGGCTGAACAGGAGCGTGAATTTGTCAACATTCGGCGGCGCCATGGCGTCGAGACCCAGATTCTCACCCCGGACGAGGTTGTTCGCCTGGCACCCGTGCTGTCCGGGCAGGAAATCGGTTTCGGTGTCTATGGTCCGGAGGACGGCGTGCTGGATACGCCCAACATTCTCCGCGGATGGCGCAGCTCGGCGCAGACCCTGGGCGTCAGAATCTACGAGGGCCGACGGGCCACCGGTCTGGAAATGGAAGGCAGGCGCATCGCCGCCGTGCAGACGACGGCAGGCCCCATTGCAACGCGATTCGCAGTCAACGCAGCCGGCTCCGACGCCGATGAGGTCGGCGCCTGGGCCGGTTTGCGCATCCCTTTGCTCAACCGTGTGCGCAATATTTTTCTGGTTGAAAGGCCGCCGCAACTGAATTCGCGCGTCTACGTGATGGATGCCGCCACACACTGGTACTTCCGCAGCGACAACGGCGAGGTGCTGGTTGGCATGGGCGCCCGCAGGGACGCGCCGGTTCAGGACCGGCCGGACATGGACTATTGGCCGGAAATGCGAGACATGTGTTTACGCAAGGCCCCCGCGCTTGCGCATGCGATAATCAGGGGTGGCGGGTCCGGCATTCGCCCCCTGACCCCCGACGAAAGGCCGGTGGTGGGCCCGGTAAGGCAGGTGCAGGGCTTCATCAACAACTGCGGCTGGGGTGGTGTAGGCATCATGAACGCGCCGGTTGGCGGTCAACTGGTCGCCGAACAGATCTGTAATGGCCGCACCAGCACTTTCGACGTGACGCCCTTTTTGCTGGAGCGATTTGGGGCCCGCTAGAGCCAACAGGCCCCTCCGTTTGCCCTGCGCCGTTCACTGGCAAGAATTTACAGAGTTTTTGCATCCTGCACGGACCTGCCGGTCAATTTCCAACAATGGCCCTGCCAATTCTGCTACCCTGAATCTGTGCGGGCCTGGAAAAGCCAAAAGGGAAATCCGACCAGACATGGTAGACATCGCGGAATACCTGCTGTATTTCTGCCTCAACCTGTGTGCGACTTTGGTGGTGCTGCTGATTTTTGGCTGCAGGCGCCGGCC
>JAGWBD010000178.1 GCA_021296065.1 Anaerolineae bacterium | reverse complement strand
GGCTACGAGCCCCTGTTTAAGCTGATCGAATACACGACCATCGTTGAACAACGGCCGGGCAGGGGGACTGAGGCCGAAGCCATGGTCAAGATCGAGATGGATGGCGAGATTGCACACACCGCCGCCGAAGGCAACGGACCGGTAAACGCCCTTGATGAAGCGCTGCGCAAGGCCATGCGAAACCGTTACCCTCGCCTCGATGACTTTCATCTCGTCGATTACAAGGTGCGCATTCTGGATGGCGCCAGCGGCACTGCCGCCACTACGCGCGTTTTGATCGATACACTGTGCGGGACCCGGCGCTGGAGCACGGTGGGCGCTGGCACCAACATCATTCAGGCCAGCTGGCTGGCGTTGGTGGACAGCGTCGAATACGGCCTGCGCATCGTGCCGCCTGCAGCCCGGTCTGAAACCCAGGCTACGGTCTAGTCCCTTGCCCAACTTTTCAAACAGGGAGAAATGATGGCGTCAGCAAACATTCTGGTGTTGCCGGGCGATGGCATCGGCCCGGAGGTGACGGGCCAGGCGTGCGAGGCTCTGCGCTGTGTGGCGACGCGTTTCGGCCACGACTTTCGTTTCGAGGAAGCCTTGATGGGCGGCATTGCCATCGACCAGACTGGCGAACCACTTCCGGCAGAGACCTTGCGAAAGGGCGAGAAAGCCGATGCCATATTGATGGGCGCGGTTGGCGGCCCGCAATGGTCG
This sequence comes from Anaerolineae bacterium, assembly GCA_021296065.1. Taxonomy (GTDB): domain Bacteria; phylum Chloroflexota; class Anaerolineae; order Aggregatilineales; family Phototrophicaceae; genus JAGWBD01. The sequence continues at coordinate 2,288 of JAGWBD010000178.1, read as the reverse complement.
GACCCGAACGCCAGTGTCAGGCCGGAACAGGGCCTGCTGCAAATTCGGCAGCACTTTGGTCTCTTCGCCAATTTGCGCCCGGTGAAGGCCTGGCCGGCGCTGGCGCAACACGCGCCCCTGCGCCCGGACCTGCTGGAAGGCGTGGACATGCTTTTCGTGCGGGAACTGACGGGCGGCATTTACTTTGGTGAGCGACAGGAGCCCGGCAGTGGCGACAGTGCCTACGACACCATGTTTTACAGCGCCGACGAAATCAAACGGGTGACGGACGTCGCCTTTCGCGCTGCGCAGGGCCGACGCGGCAAGCTGGCCTCGATCGACAAGGCCAACGTGCTGGCCTCCATGCGGCTGTGGCGCCGCACGGTGATGAGCGTCGCAGAGGACTACAGCGCTGTGGAGGTAGAGCATTTGCTGGTGGACGCGGCTGCCATGCATTTGCTGACGCGCCCGGCCGATTTCGACGTCATTGTGGCCGGCAACCTGTTTGGCGACATTTTGAGCGATGAAGCATCGGTGCTGGCCGGTTCGCTGGGCATGCTGCCCTCCGCCTCGCTGGGCACCGGCACCTTCGGCATCTACGAGCCCATTCACGGCTCGGCGCCGGACATTGCGGGCAAGGGCATCGCCAATCCGATCGGCATGATTCTCGCTACAGCCTGCAGCTGGAGACTGAAGCCCTGGCGCTGGAAGAAGCCGTCACCGGTGCACTGGCTGCCGGCGTGCGCACCGCGGACATCGCGCCTGCAGGAACGGTAGCGGTGGGCACTGAGGAAATGGCCGGCGCCATTTTCGAGCGTATCTGACAGCCCTGCGGCTTGACAGCGACGGCAGTCTGTGTCAGGCTACAGTAGCAGCTTGACAAGCTCACAGATTCATCCAGAGTGGTGGAGGGAACGGCCCTGTGAAGCCACGGCAACCCCTGTAGATCGGGAAGGTGCCAACTCCGTCGGCGCGTGAGGCGTCGGGAGATGAAAGCGGACGTGAGGTTTCTCCGCCAGCAACCGAATACAGGGACTTCATTGGGAAGTCGACAGGTGGCCCGGATCCGTCCGGGCTTTTCTTTTGCCTGACATGGCGGGGAGGTGAGACATGACAGATACAGTTCGCGAGCAGGAAGCGCCGACGCTGGCGCGCGGCAACAGCACACGCTCCATCCACAGTGGTGCGCCCCGTCGCAAGGCCTTCAATTCCCTGACCACGCCTGTCGTTCAGACCGCGACCTACACCTTTGCCGATACCCAGGCGCTGGTTGACTTCATGCAGGCCAAGACCTGGGGCGATGGCGTAGACAACGAAGAGTACGGGCGCTACGGCAATCCGACTGTGGCGGCGGTCGAGCGGCGTCTGGCGTCGCTGGAAGGCGCCGGCGACGCGGCCCTGTTTGCCTCGGGCATGAACGCAGTGACGACCGTGCTGCTCGCCTCACTCTCCACCGGCACGCACGTGGTCATGACCGACGACTGCTACCGGCGCACGCGTCAGTTCTGCGGTACTTTCCTGCGCCGCCTGGGAATCGAGACCAGCGTCGTCCCGATGGGCGACTACGAAGCGCTGGAAGCGGCTGTGCGCAGCCACCGCAAGACGCGCTACATCGTCTCCGAGAGTCCCACCAACCCTTACCTGCGGGTGGCGGACCTTGAGCGCATCGTTGACATCGCCCGGCGGCACCGCGTGCGCACGCTGATTGACAGCACCTTTGCCACGCCGATCAACCAGCGGCCGCTGGAATGGGGGATCGACCTGGTCATTCACAGCGCGACAAAGTATCTCTCCGGCCACAATGACTTGCTGGCGGGCGTGGTATGCGGCAGTCGCGAGCGCATCGCGGCCTTTCGCGAGGCGCGGGGAGTGCTCGGCGGCGTGGTGGACCCGCAGAATGCCTTCCTGCTGGAACGCGGTCTGCGCACCCTGGGTATGCGGGTGGAGCAGCAGAATCGCTCCGCGCAGGACGTGGCGCAGTTTCTGGAGGGCCATCCCCGCATCGAACGTGTCTGGTACCCGGGGCTTGCCTCCCACCCTGATTACGAGACGGCCCGGCGGCAAATGACGGGCTGCGGCGGTGTGGTCAGCTTTGAAGTGGCGGCCGACCTGGCGGGCACCGGTCGTTTTGTCGACAACCTGCAAATACCCTTTATCGCGCCGAGTTTGGGCGGGGTCGAAAGCCTGATTGAACAGCCGGCGCTGATGAGTTACTACGAACAGACGTCGGAGGAACGCCAGGCGCTGGGCATCAGGGACAACCTCGTGCGCTTTTCGATCGGGATTGAGGACGTCGAGGACCTGATTCG